>CAYPWK010000111.1:0-13788 GCA_964414365.1 uncultured Burkholderia sp. | reverse complement strand
CAATGAATGCCTGAAACGCGGCGTCGACGATTGCCTGCCGCTTTTCTTCTGTCCTCGCCCTCATTTCACGTTCCCCTTCGGTCTCCGAAACCGATCAACGACATCGCCCGCAGCGGTGCCCCGACCGGTGTGTTTTCCAGCATCAATTGTGATCACTTTATCATAAACAAACCCATTGGTTTATTTATGTTGACGACAACAGTGCATTTAACTATACTGTACGGTATGGTTTAAGCGGAGGATTCGATGCTGGCGCGTCACATCCCCGTTGAGCACGCGCGGCCGGGTCCGAAGACGGCCAGCGCCGCCCCTTGACTAACATTGAACTGCGAGTAACCGATGGACTACCTCGAAACGCTGCGGGCATTTTGCACCGTCGTCGAAACGAAGAGCTTCACGCACGCCGCAAACAGGCTCGGCGTCTCAACGCCCGCCGTCTCGCGCGCGATATCGATGCTCGAAGCAAGGCTCGGCGTGCGTCTTTTTCAGCGGACAACCCGACACATCTCGCTCACTGAAGCCGCGGAGCAGTTTTACGCAAGATGCTCACGTGTTGTTTCGGAATTGGACGTGCTCGAAGCCGATGCCGGCCAACACGCGCGCGAGCCCGCCGGCATGCTGCGCCTTGTCGCGCACACAAGTGCCGGGCTGCAGGAACTGCCGCCGCTCATCACCGGATTTCGCACTCGCTATCCGAGCGTGCAACTCGAAGTGACGCTTGCGGAACGACCGGTCGATCTGGTCAAAGAAGCCTACGACCTTGGCATCTTGCTGCCGTTCATGCTGACGAGCGAACAAACGATTACCCGTGCTCTGTGCCGCGTCCCGCTGGTCGTGGTCGGCGCGCCCAGCTATCTGCGGGGGCGCAAGTTGCCCCAAATGCCCGCGGATCTCCGCGCTTTGCGCTTCGTCACGGTGCTTACCTCGATCGACGAAGCACGTCTGCAATTCCGACGGGACGGCAAAGAGATCGCGGTACCGCTCGAGCATGACGTGTCGAGCAACAACGCCGCGCTCAATAAGGAACTCGTGTTGGGCGGCACTGGGCTGGGTGTGCTGCCTCTCATGATGGTCAGTAAAGAATTGGACGATGGGCGCCTCATCCGGCTACTGCCCGAATTCGAGGTCGTCAGCGAGCAGGCCGAGCTGAGGCTCGCGTATCGTGACCGGAGCCTGATGACGGCTAGATTACGGGCCTTCATCGACTATGCGACATCGTACTTCGAAGCGCGCAATACCCGGATGCGTCCAGTACAGCAGCGGCACCAGACGGCGGCCGCGGCCGTTTTGCACTGACGATCCTTCTTGATGGTTAAGCGCTCATGCAAACCTTCCCTACTCTCGTCGTCTGCGAGCATTGCGACAGCGTTTACCGCCGCCGCACGCTGGACGGGGACCAGGTGGCGCGCTGCGAACAATGTTCAGCCGTGCTCTATCGCGCGAGCCGGCTCGATGTCGACCAGTGGCTCGCGCTAACCGTCGCCGCCGCCATCGCGTTCGTGATCGCCAACGTCTGCCCGGTCATTCGAATCAACCTGCGGGGCCTGCACAGCGAGACGACGCTCTGGCAGTCCGCGTTAGCACTGGCGCATGGGGCGGTGACGCCCATTGGGGTCGCCACTGCGATGATGATCATCGTGGTGCCGCTCCTCCAGATCGCGCTGCTCGTCTGGGTGCTGGCATTTGCCCGCGCTGCGCGCCGCGCGCCGGGCTTCGCGTGGAGCATCAGGCTGCTTGCGATGCTGCGGCCGTGGAGCATCGTCGAGGTTGGCGTGCTCGGCATGCTAGTAGCCGTCATCAAACTCTCGAGTTTCGTGCGGGTGGTGCCCGGTCCCGGCATCTGGGCCACGGCAACGCTGATGGTACTGATCACACTGATTGCCAGCCGCGACGTTCGCGAGCTTTGGGAACAGACCGACGTGGAGGCTGCATGAGCGACGGCCCCCACGCTCACATTCGTTCGCTGCCCCCCGAGGGGGCCGCTGCCTCCCTTGGGGCGGCCCGGCGGGAGGCAGCGCCGCCCCCACGCGCTGAACACCTTGGGCTGATTGCCTGCCATGGATGCGGACTGGTTTGCGCACCCGGGGAGCGACCGAGCGAGCCCGGCCCATGCCCGCGCTGCGGACGAGCCCTGCATCGACGTCGCCCGGACAGCATCGTCCGCGCGTGGGCGTTTCTGGTCGCTGCCCTGATTTGCTACATCCCCGCCAACGTGCTCCCGGTAATGCACGCGAGCCTTCTCGGACGAGGCAGCGACAGCACGATCCTGCACGGCATCCTCGAGTTTTGGAAAGCAGGCTCTTGGAGCATTGCGTTCGTCATCTTCGTCGCGAGCGTGGCGGTGCCGTGCACCAAGTTCCTGATTCTCGGCCTGTTGCTCGCGACAACCCAACGCCGTAGTCGGTGGGCGATGCGAGAGCGTGCCCGCCTTTATCGGCTCGTCGAGGTGATCGGCTACTGGTCGATGCTCGATGTCATGGTGGTGGCATTCGTCTGCTCGCTTGTCCGCTTCCATGCGCTGTCGAACAGCGAGCCGCGCATCGGCATTCTTTTTTTCGGTCTCGTGGTGATTCTCACCATGCTGTGCGCCATGAATTTCGATCCCCGACTGATCTGGGACGCTGAGGAAATTTGATGAATTCTGTATCAAACAAGCCGCTATCCGAACCCCGAGACCCTGTCGTCACCCGCAACCGCTGGCGGACGTCGCTCGTCTGGCTCGTTCCGCTCACAGCCGCGCTGATCGGACTGTCGATGCTGATCCACGCGTGGCGCTCAACTGGCCCGGAAATCACCATCTCGTTCAAGACCGCGGCCGGCTTGGAAGCCGGCAAGACCGCGGTCAAATACAAGGACGTGACGGTCGGAACCGTATCTTCGGTCGCGCTGAGTGACGATGGCTCACGCGTGGTCGCCACGGTTTCGCTCGCCAAGAGCGCGCAGAGCCTCGCGCGCGCGGACACTCGCTTCTGGGTCGTTCGGCCTCGCTTCGGCATGACCGGTGTCTCGGGTATGGATACCCTCTTATCAGGCGCCTATATCGGCGTGGATACCGGCGCATCAAAGGAGTGGCGCACGACCTTCACGGGGCTGGAGACGCCACCCGCCGTCATCAGTGGCACGCCGGGAACGAGTTTCGCGATTCATGCGGACGACCTCGGTTCGCTCGATATCGGCTCACCCGTCTACTACCGGCGCGTTCAGGTCGGCCGCGTCGCGTCCTATGGGCTCGACTCCGACGGCCGCGGCGTCAGCATGCAGATTTTCGTCGATGCACCGTACGACCGTTTTGTCACGGCGGATACTCGTTTTTGGAATGCGAGTGGGGTCGACCTTTCGCTGGGCGCCGACGGGTTGAAGCTGAAGACGCAATCCGTCGCGACGATCGTTGGGGGCGGCATTGCATTCGCCACACCTACCGCCAGCATCACCCCCGCGCCAGCCGGCAGCCGGTTCATTCTGGCGAAAGACGAACAGACCGCGATGGCGCCACCAGATGGACCGGCTCAGTACATCGAATTGCGTTTCGCGCAGTCACTGCGCGGCCTGTCCGTGGGTGCTCCGGTGGAATTTTCCGGAATCAACTTCGGGCGTGTGGTTTCCATGAAACTCGATTACGATCCGTCCACGCAGCGTTTTCCTATGATCGTGGGCATCGAGGTCTATCCGCAGCGGCTCGGACCGGTGATCGAGAAGTTGCCCAAGATCGACGGCGATATGGAAAAGGTCGCGCAGTTCTTGTCCACGATGGTCGCGCACGGTCTTCGCGGACAGGCGCGCTCCGGCAATTTGCTGACCGGACAGCTCTATATCTCGCTCGAGTTCGTCCCGAACGCCCCGAAGGTCTCGTACGACGTCAACGCGCGACCGCTGACGCTGCCGACCGCGAGCGGCGGCTTCGATCAGTTGCAGGAGCAAGTGGCAAGCATCGTCGGCAAGATCGACAAGATGCCGCTCGATTCGATCGGGCGCAATCTGGACTCGAGCCTGTCGCAACTGAACAGCACCCTCAAGCAGGTCAACGGTCAAGTCCTGCCCGCCACGACGCAGGCCCTGCAGCAGGCCCGCCAGACCTTCGGGGCGGCGCAGGGCATGCTGGCCGAGGACGGGCCGCTGCAGGAAAACCTGGGCCAGACGCTGCAGGAAGTGCAGCGCACTGCCCGCTCGTTGCGCACTCTGACCGATCTGCTCGGCCGCCATCCTGAAGCGCTGCTGCGCGGCCGAGCAGCCGATCAGTCCGCGGCGACTCCGGTCGCACCCGTCAGTCCTTCTTCACAGGAGCCACAACAATGAGGTTTCCAGCCCCAGTGGGGCTGAGCGCGGTCGCGCTCGCCGCCGCGCTTACCCTGAATGCGTGTGCATCGGCACCGATGCATTACTACACACTGGTTTCACCGGCAGTGCAGCCTGCTGCGGCCACGCAACCGGCGCCCTTCGTGATCGACGTCCTGCCGGTCGGAATTCCTGCCGCGCTCGATCAGCAGGAGATGGTCGTGCGGCAGGGCGATAGCGGCGTTGCCGTGCTCGACAATGAGCGATGGGCCGCCCCGCTCGGTGACGAGTTCCGCGCCGCGCTGTCCGCTCAACTCGTGCATCGCCTCGGCACGCAAGACATTGCCGGACTCACTCACCCGTCCAGCCAGTCCGTGCTGGCGATCAAAGTGCAAATCCGGCGCTTGGACGCGTGGCCAGGGCACGCCATGCTGCTCGTGGCCGACTGGAGCCTCGGTTTCGCGCGAGACCCGAACGGCGCGCGCCTTACCTGCCACTCGCAATTGCAGGAGGCGGCGACGGGCGGCTACGCAGAACTCGTAGGCGCGCAGCAGCGCGCGATCGCCAGGCTGGCCGGCCACATCGCGGACGACGCCCGCGGATGGGCACAGTCGCCGCGGAACGGCTGCGCTCCCCAAACGTGAGGCATTGCACTCGAGACATGAAGCGTTTCCCATACCAAAGTCAGTACAAGGACGCACTGGCCACGCTCGTCGCGGAAGGCGAAGCGACGCTGCGCTCGGTAGGTGGGAAACCGCAGCACGCGATAGTTGATATTGCCGACAGATCTAACCGCCCCCGTCACGTCGAAGCTCCCGTGAAAAGCGGCCGGGCCGTTACCCCACCCCGGCGGGGCATTGTCGGCAATGTCAGAAACTGTGTATAATTCCTGACACGCCATGTTATCCATGAACACGCTCCCTGAAACCATCCTGCTCCACGCCCAGTCGCTCCCCGAGGGCGGCGTGCTGTCGCCTAAGGAATTCCTGCACCTGGGAAGCCGCGTTGCGGTTGACAAGGCGTTTTCGCGCCTTAGCAAGGCCGGCAAGCTTATGCGCGTAGCGCGCGGCACCTATGTCGCCCCCGTCTCCAGCCGGTTCGGCTCGCGCGCCCCTGCGCCGGAAAAGGTCGTAAAGGCCATGGCGGAGCAAAGCGGCGAAACCATCGCCCCGCACGGCGCCAGTGCTGCGAACGCACTCGGCCTGACCCAGCAGGTGCCAACCCGGGAGGTCTATCTGACGTCGGGGCGCACCCGGAAACTTAAACTCGGTCGCTCAGAGTTGCTGATCAAACACGCCCCCCGCTGGATGCTGGCTTTGGGTAACGGGCCGGCTGGCGCCGCGATCCGCGCGCTGGCCTGGATGGGGCCGACGCATGCCGGCAGCTCTCTAGCGGCGCTGCACCGCACGCTTCCGGCAACGGAATGGCAAACGCTGACGTCTGCCCGCGCCATCCTGCCGTCGTGGATGGCTCGGGCCATCGGTCAGGAAGCTGTGCATGGCTGAATACTTCTTTGGTCTCAGCGAGGACGACCGACGGGAAGCGCTGGAATACGCCCGCGATCAAACGGGGCGCCCTGCGCATCTGCTTGAAAAAGACGTATGGGTCGTGTGGACACTGCGCGCGCTCTTCGGGTCGCCGCTCGCTGCCGATCTCACCTTCAAAGGTGGTACCTCCTTGTCCAAGGCCTACAAGATCATCGATCGCTTCTCCGAAGACATTGACCTGACCTACGACGTTCGCAAACTGATACCGGATTTGATTGACGACGGTGGCAATCTACCGTCCAGCCGTAGCCAAGCCAGCAAATGGACGAAAGCCGTACGCCACCGGCTTCCGGATTGGATCAAAACGAACGTCCAACCCGTCATTCAGGCAGCGCTGCAACACGATCAGCTGCACGCACAGGTCGAGATTGGCGGACAGGAGAATGACAAACTGTTCTTGCGTTACCGTCCGCTCGCCAAGGGGACTGGCTATGTGGCGCCGGTGGTCACCCTGGAATTCGGCGCCCGTGCTACTGGAGAACCGCATCAGTTTTTGCCGGTCACGTGCGACGTGGACGGACATGTACCTGAGGTGTCGTTTCCAACAGCTTCGCCGTTAGTCATGAGCCTCGCCCGGACTTTCTGGGATAAAGCGACTGCGGTGCACGTGTACTGTGCACAAGGCCGTATCCGTGGCGAGCGCTATGCTCGGCATTGGCATGATCTCGTTGCAATCGCGCGCAGTGCGTACTTCGACGAAGTCGTTTCCGATCGCGCTGTCGCGACCATGGTCGCCCAGCATAAGTCCATATTCTTCATCGAGAAAAACACCGATGGCGCGGTCATCGACTACACCAAAGCGGCGCAGGGACAGCTACGGCTCGTTCCCAAAGAACGTGCGCGCAAAGCCCTGGCCGACGACTACGCCGCTATGCTGGATGACGCAATATTGCTCGGCGATCCTGCACCCTTCGATCAACTCATGCAGGCGTGCGCTGACATCGAAGGAAGGATAAACAGAAGAGACGCGTGATTGATTAACACGATATAGCAGATGCCGCCGCCACCGCGGCGTCCGCATCCAGCCCCTATATCAGGAGACCTGATAATTGATCCACAAGAAGCCGTCTTCTGAAGCAGATCCGTACCTGTTGAACTTACTGCTTGATCCCCTCCACCTGGATCGCCAACTGCGTGATCGTGCTGAACCCGTATTTCTTTCCCCAATCCATCCCGAAATCGGCTCGATCGAAGCTCGCGTGGGCCTCTGCTCCGCACACTTCACGCTTGAGCATCGGGTTCTGCATGCACTTGAACGAATCGAGCATCAGGTCGACGGGCTTCGTCACGCCATGCAGCGTGAGCGTTCCGGTGACGGTAATCGGCTTGTCCCCGTCGAAACGGGAGAACGTGCCTTTGTAGACGGCCTGCGGAAACTGCGCTACGTCGAGGAAATCGGCAGACTGAAGATGCCCGTTCAACTTCTGATCGCCGGTATCGATCGACGACGCATCGATCGACACGTCGATCGTGCCGGTTTTGCCGACCCTGTCGAGGGTCACTACGCCGGACGATTTCGTGAACTTGCCTCGCCATACCGAAAGCCCGCTGTAGTGATCGGCAGCGAAACTCGGATACGTATGCAGGGGATCCAGTTGATAGGTATCGGCCGCACCGGCCTGTTCACTTACGATAGCCGCGGCAACGATCATGCCGCCGGCAATAACACGTAATTTCACTTCCTTCTCCGATTGAAAATTGAAGCCGCCCGCGAGCTACCGCGCGTTACTTCACGTTGACGATATGAAACTTCACCTTGATGTCATCGCCGACCACCGACGTATCCACCCATTCACCGGTCCCGACCTTGAAGTCCGAACGCTTGATCGTCAGCACGCCGTCGTACGTATCGGTAGTGCCCTGCATCGCATACTTCACGGGCAGCACGACGCTTTTTGACGTTCCTTTGATAGTCAGTTGCCCGGTTACCTCGAATACCCCGGCGCCAGCGGCACGAATGCCCGTCGAGCGAAAGGTTGCATTCGGGTAGGAGGCTGCGTCGAACCATGCTCGGCCGCGTGCCTCGTGGTTAAAGCTTTCATCTCCGAGGTCGTAGCTCGCGGTATCGACAACGACCGTGGCGCTGCTTTTCTCGGGGTGATCCGGCACGAACGACACATCCGCGACAAATTTTCCGAATTTCCCGTCCACCGGAACGTTCATCTGGGTCATCGTGGCAACCACCGAACTTCGTGCGACATCGACTCGCGCCTGGGACGGAGTCGTACCTACCGACGCCGACAACGCCAGCATCGCAATCACTACATTTCGCCGCTTCATTTTTCCTCCGCGTATCCAACGTGAATCCTTGTCCCTCGTCAACAGAAGCCTTGTAGCGTTCAGAACGGCAACATCCGATGCAGCAGTCCGTCGCGGTCGATGAAATGGTGCTTTAACGCTGCCAGCACATGGGTCGCGACCAGCACGAGCAGCACGTAGTTCAGGACGATGTGGATCTCTCGCAGCACCGGCTTGAGCACTGGGTCCGGAGCAATGAGGCGCGGTAGCGGCACGATGCGGAGGAAAACGACCGGCACATTGGCGGACGAGCTGTATAGGTATCCGGACACCGGAATGACGAGCATCAGCACATAGAGCGCGCGATGCGCGAACTCAGCCGCTGCGTGCTGCCATCGCGCCGACGTATCGGGAAGTGGAGGCGGCGCATGGCCGCTACGCCACGCGATCCGAACGATGGCCAGCGCGAGCACCGTACAGCCGATCCATTTGTGCCACGAGTAGTAGCGCAGCTTCGCCGGCGTGAAACCCGGAATGTCCGTCATGAACCAGCCAAGCGCAAATCCGGCGATCATGAGGGCGGCTATCAGCCAATGCAGGGCGATGGCTGGCGTGCCGTATTTCTGCCCGTGTTGCGTTAGTGAAGATCGTGTCATGAATCGACATGCATTGAATCGGCCGACAACCGATGGGCGTCGACCGTGTGGGTATCCATGACGCATGCCGGTGATGCACTGCACGCGCCTCTATTCGACCTCTCGCTCGCTAGAACTTCGTCCGGATTCCCACCCCCGCAGTGTTGCCGGTCGATTGCCCGTTCAGGTGATCCGACAAAAAGGCCGTGTAGATGTCGGTCCGCTTCGACAACGGATAGTCATATCCGATAGCCCATGTCCTGCGTGCAACACCGTTGGAAGGCCCATTGCTCTTCGAGTAGGCAAAGGAGCCGAGGATGAAACCAACGTCGACCGGAATGCTGAAACCCGCCTGCTCCATGTTCACCGTGTAATTGCCCGTACTCGTCGTGTTTCCTGTACGGATGTACTGCGCGTAAAGCTTCGCGATTCGGAAGTCGTAACTCGCGGCCAGTTCGCTCGCGTTTTGGCTCCTCAATCCGCTGACACCGGCCAGCGCGCTGCCGATGTCGCCGGCCGCGAAGCTGTAGTTCGCATACTGATAGACGCCCGTAGCGGAAAACGGACCATGGAAGTACATGAGCTGCGCACTCCATTTGCGCTGCCCTGCCGCGCCCGCAGAATTTCCAAACGCATACATGGCATTACCGACCAGCCCGGCAACACGTGGCGAACAGTATTGAATCGCGTTGTTCCACCCCGTATCGCCGATCACACCCTGCCCGCCCCTGCCGAGATACGTCTGCAAGATCGCCGGCGAGAACATGAACGAGTCGGAGAACGGGTTGAACACGATCGTCGAAATGAACAGGTTCGCGCTCTCCCGGCCGGCCTTGAACGTGCCGTACGGGGTCTCCACACCGACATACGCGTTCCGCGAGAAGAAAACGTCGTTCGGAAAGCGGCCGATTTGTCCGTTCTGCGGCTGGAAGAACGCTTCGAGCGCGAAGATCGCCTTCATCCCGCCACCAAGATCCTCTGCGCCCCGCATCCCGAAGAAGGACGTCGTCAAGCCGCCGCTCGACTGCACCCATGCCGTCTTTCCGCCGATCTGTTTCTGCATTCCCGCAAACACGTCAATCTGACCGTACAGGGTTACGCTGGATTGCGCCCATCCTGAACTCGTCGCTGCCGCCATAGCCAATCCGGCCACTCCTTTTGCCAGATTCTTCATGCGTCTCCTCCATCATTTAATTAGGAATCCTAATTTTTTATTCAAAGACGCATTCCGAGTTTTAATCCGGTTCGCGTCCTTCGGGTTCGGTCTAGCGCGCCTGTGCCGGATCCGTCTGCATCATCGTCATCGCTTCGCGCGGGATTTTCGGCGACGGCGCAAACAGGCCGAACACCGTGAACACGATCGACACAATTCCGAGATAGATCCAGCCCGACGAAAATCCGCTAGTCGCAACGATATGTCCGAAGCCGAGCGGTACGACGAAGCCACCAATGGCTGCGAGCGAAAGCATCAGACCCGATGCAGCTGGCACGTCGGACAACGGAATACGATCGGGAAACATCGCCGGCACGCTGAACCACGGCGTCAGTCCGATCATCGTGATCAGGCCGATCGCGATGGCTGCCGCTTGCAATCCCGACGCATCGAAGCGCGGAAGCAACACGGTTGCGATGCCGCTGACGATGAACGCGCCGCAAATCAGCATCTTGACGCCCCCGAAGCGGTCCGAGATCCAGCCGCCGAACATCGCGGCTGGAATGCCGCTCAGCAGCAGCAGCGCACCGATCCGGCCGGCTTCTGGCGGCGACAGGTGCAGCACGCGTTCCGCATAGATCGGCACGAACTGCGCGGTCGTGAAAAACGCGCCGTACGACCCGACGATGCTCATCCCCCACATCCACAGCGCCCCGTTCGACAGCACGCGGCGCACTGCCTGGAGGTTCAGGTGACCGCCGTCGAGATCGCGCTTGCCGCCGGACGGTACGACCGGCACAACGCACGCAAGGAGCAGGATGCCGAGTCCGATCACACCCGCCACGACCAGCGCGCTGCGCCAGCCGATCGCGGCAACGACCAGCGCCCACAGGAAGAGCCCCGTGCCCGCGCCGAGCGCAAAGGCGACGCCCGTGGTCATCCCCATGGCGAACGACAGCTCCTTGCCGCTGAACCATGCGCTGACGAGGCCGACGGCCGCGCCGAGGCAGCAGGCGCCGCCGGCGCCGGCGACGACGCGTGCCGCGAGCATCGCTTCGAAGCTTGTCGTCGCGGTGATCACAAGCGATGCGATCGCCTGAATCGCGACACCGGTCAACAGCGCCCGGCGCATCCCGACCCGCGCCGACAGCCAACCGGCGGGCAAATGACAGACGCCGTATCCCGCAACGAATGCGGCGACGAGCCCCGCCACCTGCGGGATCGATAACCTGTACTCGTGCGCCACGCCGGGAAACGCCGGTACCACGCAAAACCAGTTGAGCGTGAACTGAAACACGCAACAGCAAAGAACGGCAAGCGCCATCCAACGATTGTTCATCATCTCCTCTCCTCCTCCGACTGTCGCTGTCTACGCAACGACCCGGTTGCGAAGTACGCCGATTTTTTCGATCTCGATCTCGACCACATCACCTCGCTGGATCCAACGATCGAGTTCCAGCCCGCACCCGCCTCCCACCGTACCGGACCCGAGGAATTCCCCGACGTAAAGGGTTTCGTCACGCGACGTATGCTCGATGATCCGCTCGAATCGATGCCGCATCCCAGCGGTCGACCCGCGCGACCATTCTTCGCCGTTGACCCGAACAATCACGGCAAGATCGTATGGATCGCCGATTTCGTCGGGCGTCACGATCCACGGCCCGATCGCGTTACCCGTGTCGAAATCCTTCCCCTTCGCGGGCCCGAATGGCGCCTCCATTTCGTGCTCCTGAAGATCGCGTGCGGAAAAATCGTTGAATATCGAGAATCCGAAAATATGCGAACCGGCATCGGAAAGCGAAATGTCCCGGCCAGAACGACCAATGAAGATGCCGAACTCGGCCTCGTAGTCGAGCAGCCTCGCGTGTCGCGGCCATCTCACGTCGCTGTCGTGCCCGATCACGTTGAACCGGTTCGCCTTGTAGTACACGGGCTGCTCGTAGTAGACAGGCGGCAGCGCGATCGTGTCGGGCGATGGCAATGATGCCGAATTGTCACTACGCCGGCGCGCGCGCAGTCGCGCCATCGCGCTGCCGGCAAACTTCATGTGCTGATCGAAGGTCGAGAAGTCGCGAATCTGCTCGGGAACCGGCACCGGTGCGAGAAAACGAATTGCGTCGAGTGCATGCACGAACGGCGCGTCCCGAGGCACGGACTCGACAATCGAGTGCGCGACGTCGAGCGCCGGCCCGCCTGCGCGCATCAGGGCAAGCATGTCGCCGAATGCCGGATGATCGACGCCGGTGCTTTCCCGGTAGGCATGCCGCAAATCGACAACCGATGTCCCGTCAGCCGTCAGCGCGCCGATCCGCGCGCCCGCTCCGTCTACCTGATAGGTGGCCAGTTTCACGAGTCTTGATCCCTGTCGAGAATGGCGACAGCACGCGTAAAGCCTGCGGAAGCCGATTTGATCTTGTATGGAAAGCAACTCACGGTGAAGCCGAAAGCCGGCAGCAAATCCAGGTTCGTCAGCTTCTCGAGCTGCCCGTAACCGATTTCGCGGCCGGCCTTGTGCCCTTCCCAGATGATCGACGGGTCACCCGTTTCCTCGTATCGCCTCCGCGTATGGACAAACGGCGCATCCCAGCTCCACGCGTCAGTGCCCACCACCCGCACGCCACGCTCCAGCAGGTACAGCGTTGCTGCGCGGCCCATCCCGCATCCGCTGCTCAGGTAATCGGGCGTGCCGTACGCCGCGGCCGCAGCGGTGTTGACGAGCACGATGTCGCGGGGACGCAGGGTGTGGCCGATTCGACGAAGTTCGGCCTCGACTTCGTCCGCTTCGACGACATGGCCATGCGGGCGATCGCGGAAATCGAGCTTCACGCCAGGCGCGAAGCACCAGTCGAGCGGCAGCGCATCAATGCCGATCGCCCGCTCGCCCTTGTTCATCGTCGACGCGTAATGCAGCGGCGCATCCATGTGCGTGCCGTTGTGCGTATTCACCACCATATCCTCGACGGCCCAGCCCTCTCCGTCCGGCAAGTCGGACGGCTGCAGCCCGGGAAACATCGAGGCGATTTCTTTGGCCCCCTGCTCGTGATTCTTGTAAGTGATGCGCGGCCGCAAACCGGGTGGGTCCGCCATCACGTCGTTTTCCAGCGCGACCGATAGGTCGATGAAACGCAATCGTTCAGTGTTCATGGGTGGTTCCTCCACGCTCGCATAGTGCCAACGCGACCAGCGTCATTCTATCGGTAAAAACCCGTTTATCGATAATTTTGCATTTTGTTGACAATCTACCCTAGTTGACGGAGCATGTACGCATCACCTGGTTTGGCTAGCTCTCAATGGATCCGGGCACCAAGGAAACTCTGACCGAGGTCATCCTCGAACGACTGTCCGAAGACATCATCGATGGCGTTCTTCCGCCTGGGCACAACCTGCGGATCGAGCAATTGAAGGAGCAATACGACGTTGGCGCGTCGCCGCTTCGGGAAGCGCTGTCCCGACTCACGTCGCTCGGTTTGGTCACGAACGAGACGCGTCGCGGTTTTCGGGTTGCCCCGCTCAGCGAAAGCGATCTGCTCGACCTGACCAGAATGCGCATCCTTGTTGAAACGGAAGCGCTTCGCGATGCCATCAAGTCGGGAAAAGCCGATTGGGAGATGGAAATCGCGGGAACGTTTGCCAAGCTGGCACTCGCCGTGGGACGCTCGTACGAATCACCGAATGAGGCGCGCAAGACCATCGAACTCGCACACAAGCAGTTCCACATGGCATTGCTCGCTGCTTGTCGCTCGCAGCGGTTGAAGCAGCTTCAATCGACGTTCTACGATCAAGCGAATCGCTACCGGCATGTCATCTTGTCTCATGCGCAGCAGCTCGACGGTTTTCTGGAGCGCCACGAAGCGCTGATGGCGAGCGTGCTCAAACGTGATCCGGAAGAGTCAATCGCCCTCTTGTCAGAGCATCTGGCGATTACGCCACACGATGTATACGG
>CAYPWK010000110.1:11110-13880 GCA_964414365.1 uncultured Burkholderia sp. | reverse complement strand
TGTTTCGCGTCTCGGACTGAGCGTCGCGAAGAGGCTCCTGCTGACGGCAGCGACGTTCGATGCGGCTCAGATGCTCCAATGCGGATTTCTCGACACGATCGTGGCGCCGGCCGAGCTGCGACATGAAGCGGACCGCATGAGCGACGACCTTGCATCGATGGCGCCGCTCGCTTTGCTCGGCATGAAAAAGCATCTCGATCGCATCGCACGCGGCGCGCTGGATGAAACCGAGCTGGCGAACGACATTGCAATGGCCGATGCATCGCGCGATTTGCGCGAGGGCATGCTTGCATGGAAGGAGAAGCGGCGGCCGGTTTTCACGGGTGAATGAAGCCGAGCCAAATGCAATAGCAGATCGAACGGGGGGCCGACGGAGTCGGAGTCAACGGGCGAAATGCGCTCAACGAGGAGCGGACAAGCTAGTGAAGATCGACAGCAATCACTACGTGCGGCAGATCCAGCGCGGCGAAGTGGAGCCTCCCCCCATCACAACCACATTGGGCTGCAAGATCCTGTCGTTCGAATCCGACGGCAACCAACTGGACTGTGAGTACACGGGTGCGAAGGCGTTTCTGAATCCTGCGGGCCATGTGCAGGGCGGCATGCTTTCGGCGATGCTCGATGATGTGACCGCGTTGCTTGTGACTGCCACGCTGGCGCAGGGGGAGCATTGCGCGACGCTCAGCTTGAACACATCGTTTCTGCGCCCGGCTTTGCCGGGTCCGTTGCAGGCACGCTCGACGCTCGTGCGCAGGGGTAAAGGGGTCCGCAATGTCAACGGAGAACTATGGCAGGACGGCAAGCTCGTCGCGACGGCGAGCGCTGTTTGCATGATCGTCGCGGCGAGACGGTAGGACGCGCGCCCCTACCGTGATCACTGCTCCGTGAAGCACAGAGGTTTCAGCATATCCAACGACGGCGCTCCCAGACTGGCCTGATAGCCGGTATAGTCCTCGATGGTCGCTTTCTCTCGCATCATGCAGAATATGCGCCTCAAAAATCCGGAGGATGGCTCGTGGGCGTTAACTTCGACCTGAATGACCTTCAGGCGTTTCGAGCCGTGGCGGAACTGGGAAGCTTCCGCAAGGCCGCCGAGGCTGTCAGCATCTCCCAACCGGCCTTGAGCCATGGCATTGAGAAACTCGAGGAAGCGCTCGGCGTGCGTCTCTTCGAGCGCACCACGCGCAGCGTCACGCTCACGACCGTCGGCCGCGTGTTCGCCCCCAGCGCGGAGCAACTGCTCGACGATCTCGACGTCGCGCTGCTTGGCATCCGAGATGTCTCATCGAGCCGCCTGGGCCATGTGATGATCGCCTGCGTACCGTCGGTGGCCTACTATTTCCTGCCGAACGCGTCGTCGCGAGCTATCACCGCCGCTTTCCGCGCATCCGGGTCAAGCTGCTGGACTCCAGCGCGAACGAGGTGCTTAGCGCCGTCATCAGCGGCGAAGCCGATTTTGGCGTGAGCTTCATGGGCAGCCAGGTGGGTGCATTCGCTGTCGCGGCCGCCGCTTATGGCGTCGTGACGCCGCTTTGGCGGGCCTTGGGCGCCTCCATCACCGCTCTGGCCGAGCGCCTGTATCGATACTCGCTTGCCCGCGCGATTTCGATGATGCGTCGCTGACATGAATGCAGATTGCTGTAATGAAGAAGTCGCTTAACAAGGCGAATGTGCATGCCGCCTTCGAGGTGGGTCTTGTCCTCAAAGGCGCGTTTGCTTTGGCGGAGATCAGCGGCGGCTTGCTCACCTACCTGGTCACGCCTCAATTCGTGCTCGACCTCGTGCGGACCATCACGCAGACCGAGTTGACGGAGTACCCGCGTGACTTTGTCGCCAGTCATCTGCTTCATGCCGCGCAAGACATGTCTGTGAGCGGCAAGCATTTCGCCGCTTTGTATCTGTTTAGCCACGGCATCATCAAACTCTGGCTCGTCGTTGGTCTCTGGCGCGGCAAGCTCGAGTACTACCCTGTCGCAATCGGGGTGTTCGGTTTGTTCATTGTTTATCAGATGTACCGAGACAGTTTTACGCAGTCCGTCTTGCTGTTGCTCATCATCACGATAGTCGATGTCATCGTAATCTGGCTGATCTGGATGGAGTTCCGGAATTTGCGCGAGATTTGGCGGGGATAGCTTGGGCGCGGCAACATGACCGCGAATTACTGCGAAAAGTCGCCAGCGGCGCCCGACATTCATTGGCGCACGCGACATAGAGGTCTCGTAGCGGCCGCGGACAACGGATTAGAAAAAGTCGCAGTTGGGTCAAAATGCGTCCGCAGAGCCGCGAAGTATGTGTTCCACGTATTTGGTTTCAACGGGGCTTCCCACTGCTAGTCCGTTGCGAGCTGTCGCCGCTCGTTGACATGCCGATTCTCGCCTGCGCATCCTGGATCTTCTCCGGATAGTACGGATCGAAACTGCCAGGCGTGTAGCCGGCCTTTTCGAGTTCCACGATTTGCTCCCGCACCTGTGCGCGCGTGAGTGGTTCATTCGCCTGCTGCCCGAAGGACAGGCATGGCGTGATGAGCAAACTAACAAAAAGTCCGGCAACGAGCAGTTTCACGGTCACTTCCCTTTTACGTAGCACGGCGACGGCGCAATGTCGCCAGTTGTCGTTTAGCATACGCCGGCGAATCGCGCGCTGTAAGTCCTAACGGCGCGATTGCGTCTTGCTGAAGTCGCAACAATGGTGATGACGCGTGACGATGGACTGACATGCTTTGTCCGGCTAACGGACGTTCTTGGAATTACGCGCCAGTTACGCAGGCGGC
>CAYPWK010000110.1:0-11100 GCA_964414365.1 uncultured Burkholderia sp. | reverse complement strand
ACGTTCTGGGAATTCCTATTGAAGGGGAAGGCGCGTGCCCATAGAGTGCAATCACGGAAGACGCGCGAAGTGACCGTGATTCTTGCATAGGTAGTCGAGGCGGCCGCAAGCCTCGCGAGGTCTCTTACCTTCTTCCTCTCATCGAAGAAAATCGTGGACGGAGACCTGCATGAAGAAGCCTCTCGCAATGGCCGTTGCGCTAGCGTTGCCGACTTTCGCGCACGCGCAAAGCGCAGTGACATTGTATGGATTGGTCGATACGGGCCTTACCTATGCATCGAATGCCGGCGGCAAGAGCGAAGTGGTCGCGGCCGACGGGGTCATCCAGCCCGGCCGCTTCGGTCTGCGCGGCACCGAGGATCTCGGCGGCGGCACGCACGCGGTGTTCACATTGGAGAACGGCTTCTCCCTCAACACGGGCGCCGACTCGCAACCTGGGCTTATGTTCGGCCGGCAGGCGTTCGTGGGACTCACCAACAACAAGTGGGGATCGCTCACGTTCGGCCGCCAATACGATTTTATCTGGGACTGCATGACATTGTTCTCGATCGGCTCCCGGATCGGCGCATATGGTTTCCATCCCGGCGACTATGACCACCTGGGCGGGTCGCTGCGGATCAACAATTCGGTGAAATATTCGGTGACGCCGTTCGCCGGTCTCCGCCTGGGCGCGCTTTATGCGTTCGGCGCCAATCCGGCGAGCACGGGCAACGGACGGGTCATCGCCGCCGGCGTGCAATATAGCGGCGGTGTGTTCGGGGCGGCGTTCGCGTATAACAACGTGCACGACATGACGCTGAACCCCGCGGGGCAGATCGGCACGACGCTTGGCGCGTCGTTTCCTTCCGGCACGTTCGTGGCGAGCAACATGCAGAACATCGAGGCCGCTGCCAGCGTGACCTTTGGCCCTTCGTCAACCCGCGCGCTGTTCACCGCAACGACCATCAAGTACCAGAACACGTCGGTGACGATGCGTTCATACGAGATCAGTGAGGTCTATCAGATCACGCCCGCATTGTCAGCGAGCGCGGGTTATTCGCTCACACGCATATCGCCTTCGACAGGGCACGTTGCGACGGCCATTCTCGACTATTCGCTGTCGAAGAAGACGGATGTGTACGTCAGCGCGGCGTTCCAGAACGTGACGGGCGGTGCGCATGCTACCTTCCTGACGCTTCCCGCTTCGTCCAACGGGCACGATGTCGCCGCGCGGGTCGGGATTCGCACGCTGTTCTAGTGTATGGAGTTAGAAATTCTCAAGAAAAGCTGCGCGTAGCCGCCGCTGTTCGTTAGCCAGCAGAGAACGAAGTTGAGGAGAAGGAGATGGACGCTGCGGATAAGTCCTTGCGCTCGCTTATTGAGAAGTGGCTCACGCCAACCTCGGCGACGCCGATTCAAGTAACCCGATTCAGTCGAACGCGCCCTAATTGGAGTCGTTATGTGCGCGTTGAGGTACTGCGACCTGAGGGCCCGGTTGCGCTCTTTTTCTTCCGGCACGACGACGGCACTTGGCGCGTTTTCCCGCCTGCGACATAGACGACTCAACGAAATTCCAACGCACAGCACTAGGTGTGTCAATGGGCCATTGGGCCAATGGGCCGCGAAGGCCGTCATCGCGACGGAGGCGGCCATGAGGAGAATCGATGAAGAACATGACAAGAAACATGGTGGCCGGGGCACTCGTCCTCCTGTCGTTCGTTGGCGCGCATGCGCAGACTGGGCATGCCACGGCGCCGCGTGGCGCGAGTCCTGCATCGAACGCGAAGCAGATGCGCGCAGCGGACCGGGCGTTGCAGAGGAGCGTGCGCCGCGCGCTCGCGAAGACGAAGGGGCTCAACGTCATCAACATCACGGTTCGCGCGCGCAACGGCGATGTCGTGCTCGAAGGCTCGGTGCCCGAGCAGTTGGAGATCGACCTCGCCACGCGCGCAGCTCAGGGCGTGCCGGGTGTCAACTCGGTGAAGAACGCCCTGATCATTCACATCCCACAATAAGACATGGTGGACGACGGCGTGCCGGCTTCCCAACCAGCGATCAGGCATCGTCCGTATGAGGATGTCATTGCCCTCGTGGTCGGCACGCTGCTCGTCTCGCTCGGCGTCAACCTGTACAACCGTGCGGGGCTCCTGACAGGTGGCACGGCGGGGCTCGCATTCCTCATCCACTATATGTGCGGATGGGCGTTCGGGCCGGTTTTCTTCGCGGTCAACGTCCCGTTCCAATACTTCGCCTTTCGCCGCATGAGCCGCCAGTTCAGGATCAAGACGCTTTGCGCGACGGTGCTCGTGTCAGGCTTTTCGATGCTGCACCCCCGCTTCATCCATTACGACAAGCTCGATGCGTTCTATGCGGCCGTCCTTGGGGCAATTGTGATGGGCACCGGCTTCGTGGTGCTCTTCCGGCATCGGGCAAGTCTTGGCGGCGTCAATATCGTCGCGCTGTTCCTGCAGGAGCGCCATGGCATTCGCGCCGGCAAGGTGCAGATGGCCGTCGACGTGTCGATCGTGGCCGCGTCGTTGTTCGTGGTGTCACCGCGCCTGCTCGCCGCGTCGCTCGTGGGCGCGCTCGCGCTCAACCTCGTCGTCGCGCTCAACCATCGTCCGGGGCGCTACGTCGGGATGTGATAGGGGCTGTCCGGCCATCGGACAAAAACGCCGCCGCAGTTGATGCGCGTCCTGCGGCTTCATAGAGTGAAGTCAAGCCGATGCCCCGTGCAACGACGTTCCCGTTGCCGCGCAAACCGGATGCCCATAGCAAGCGTCAATCATTCGAGGAAAAGCGCCGTCATGGAATTCGCTCTCGCCAATCTCAGCACCGCCGACGGAGAACGTGCTGCAATCGCGCTGCCCTCCGGCTACTTCCGGCTGGACCGGCTCGGCACGGCGTTCGGCGCCGGGCTTGGCTCGACTCTGCGCGACGTCGTGACTCGCTGGCAGAGCGCCTGGGTTTCGCTCATGGAGATGGCGGAGCAATGCGCGGCGGCGGGCGCGTCTTCGAGCGCCTACGTGGCGGCCGCCGATGCCGCGCTGCTCACCCCCATCCGCTTCCCGAACAAGCTCGTGTGCGTGGGCGCCGTCTACCGTGACCATCTTCGCGAGTTCAACCTGCCGGCCGAGCGCTGGCCGAAGATGCCGATGTTCCTGCGTCCTCCATCGACCTCGATCGTCGGCCCCGGCGACGACATCGCGATTCCCCCCAATACGAAGCAATTCGATTGGGAAGTCGAGTTGGCCGTCGTGATGGGCGCAAGACTCACCGACGCCGATCTCGACTCAGCGCAGGCGGCCATCGCGGGCTACACGGTGGGTATCGACCTGACCTGCCGGGATCTGCTCGACCGCGAATCAACGATCGGCGTCGATCTCGTGCGCGCCAAGGCGCAGGACGCGATGGCACCCGTCGGGCCGGTGCTGATGCCCGCCGCGTTTGTGGGTAACCCGCAGCAGCTCGGGCTTCGCCTCTACGTGAACGATGAGATCAAGCAGGACGGCTGCACGTCCGACATGCTCTATACGGTGTACGAGCAGGTCGCCACCATCAGCCGCTTCATCACGCTCGAACCCGGCGACATTGTGTTTACAGGGTCGTGTGCAGGATCGGGCACATCGATCGGACAATTCCTTCAGCCGGGCGACCGTATCCGCGCGGAAATCGACAGGGTGGGCCGTCTCGAAGTGGGCATCGCCGAGGCGCGCCGACGTCCGGCGGGGTATCGCGAGACGCTCGTCGACTGACTATCACATCAAACCTTAGTACGCCGATGAAAACGGCGATATGAATGATGGAGACTAAGATGACAAAAGAGGCAGTTCCAAACGAGGCCGAGAAGACGTCGAGGCTGGTTGATGCGCGCGGCCGCGGCACCCGGATCGAGTTTTGCAGCGAAGACGAGTTTCATGCGTGCTGGTATCCTGTCGCGCTGTCGTCGGAGGTCGAGCAAGGCGGCCTCATCGGCGCGCCGTTTCTCGACGGGCGCGTGATTGTCTATCGCACCTCCGATGGCATCGCGCACGTCAAGAGCGCCTATTGCCGGCACCTAGGCGCGGACCTCTCGATGGGGCGCCTCGTGAATGACCGCGTCCAGTGCCCGTTCCATTTCTGGCGATACGACTCGACGGGTTCATGCGTCGACGTTCCCGCAGGCGACCCGCCACCGCCCTATGCGAAATTGTTCAACTACCCGACGGCGGAGTCACTCGGGATCATCTGGGCCTTCAACGGCGAAACGCCCCTTCATCCCGCTCCGCACTTCGGGCGGAACGAGGAACTGCTCACGATCGATGCCTACCGCAATCCGCTTCCGATGCACGTGGAGAGTTCGATCGTGTTCCTCAACAGCTTCGACCTCCAGCATTTCCGGGTCGTGCATGGCATGTCGATCGAGGTGGACCAGGATCGGGTCAGCGAGCACGAGCACACCCTTGCCTACGAGGCGCGAGTGAGCGCGCCGGAGTTCGGCGACGTGGTTCAGGACCGCAGGCTCTGGGGCGTCAACACGGTGACCATCGTGAGCGAAACGCAGGGGCGCAAGCTCTATCTGATGCACAGCCTTTGCCCCGTCGGAAAGAATGCCACGCAGGGGTTTCTCGTCAGCGCCACGCCGGCGCCCGAGAACGCCACCGACGACAGCGCAAGGGCACTACTCGCGCGATCGCGCGACTATGCGTTGCGCCTCGTGAACGAGGATGCGCCAATCTTCGATACGCTGAGCTTTCGCCGCGACAACCTCACCGCGTCGGACCGCTTCCTCGCCTTCGGGATCCAGTACATCAGACGCTACCCGCGCGCCCATCCAGGCCGCGAGTTGATCCGCTAGGGCTGCGGCTCCAGAGCGCGCAAGATGCATGCGAGAATGATTCGGCGTTCAGGACGGGTTCCAGTGGGACGGCAGACATGAACTCAGACACGAAGTCAAAACACGCCGATGACGAAGCGGGTCTCATGCGGGGCCCGCTAAGGACCATCACGGTGTTGAGGGCGCTGAACGTGCGTAACGGTGCGACCGTGGCGGAGTTATCCACGGCGACGGGCATCTCTCGGCCGGCGCTCTATAGGATCCTCGAAACGTTGCGAACGGCGGGCTACGTGTCGGTCAACCTGCGGCAGCAGCGCTACTGCCTCACGATGCTTGTGCGCACGCTCGCTGAGGGCTTCTCCGACGAAGACTGGGTGACGCAGGTCGCACGGCCGGTGCTGAGCGCGTTGCAGCGCAAGGTGCTCTGGCCGGTGGATCTCGGCACCTTTATGAACAACGCGATGTGGATTCGGGAGACAACGCGCCAGTCGAGCCCGCTCACGATCGATCGCGGCGTCGTCGGCCTGCGCTTTCCGATGCTGCAAGGGGCGACGGGCCGGGCGTACCTCGCCTTCTGCCCGGAGAACGAGCGAAAGCAGATTCTCGCCAATCTCTCGCGGTGTCCCGAACCCGGCAACGACATGCTTGAACGGCCTGGCGAGTTGAGTGCCCTCCTCGATCGCACGAGAGAGCAGGGCTACGGCCAGCGCTATGGTGAACAACCCACCGAAACGGGTGCGATAGCGGTACCGATCTTCCTCGGCGAGCGCGTAATCGGATGCATCAACATGACCTTCATTGCGAGCGCCCTGAGGCCCGAGGAAGCGGCGCGGCAGCATCTGGCCGCGATGGTCCGGAGCGCGAAAAAGATCGCTGCGGGCGTGCAGCAACTGGAAACGGAAACGCCTGCCGACAACTCGCGGGACATCGCGCATCAAGACAACCCAGACAAGGACGAGGCATGAACGCCTTCATCGATGAACTTCGCAATGGCTGGCGCGACCTGACCGGCGCCATAATCGGGCTTGGCCTCGGCATCGGGGCCTACAACCCGGTGTCGAGCTTCTTTTTTCGCGCGCTCGAACACGAGTTCGGCTGGTCGAAGGCGGCAGCCGCCGTTTCCCTCGTCGCGCTGCCTGTGACGGCAGCCGTCCTTCCGTTCGCTGGCCTGCTGCTGGACCGGTTCGGCGTGCGTCGGGTGGCGGTCCTGTCGGCGCTGTGCATGTCTGCGTGCTTCGTCTGGCTGGCGAAGATGAACGGCGCGCTGTGGATGTTCTATGCGGCCTTCATCGCGCTCAATGTCCTTGGCTGCGCGACAGGACCCGTGAGCTACACGCGGATCATCGCGTCGCGATTCCGGAAATCGCGGGGCACAGCGCTCGCATGCTCGCTACTCGGGATCGGTCTCGCTGCGATGATCCTGCCGCCGGTGCTGGCGGTCATTCTCGTCCACTGGGGCTGGCGCGGTGGCTATCTGTTCTTCGGGGCCTCGGTGCTCGTCGCGGGCCTCCTTGCGCGGGCGCTCATGTGCGATCCGGGCACGGACGTGGATGCGCCGGATATGCAACCGGGCGAGCCGCTCGAGAGCGCCGTCGTCAAACGTTCGTTCTGGCTGCTGGGCACGGCCGTCTTCGCGTTGAGCGTCGCGTCGCTCGGATTCGTGTCGCAATTCCAGTCACTCGTCATCGAGAGAGGGCTCCCGGCGCAAGCGGCACCAATGCTTCTTTCTGCGCTCGCTGCGTCGGTGTTCGTCAGCCGGCTCGTGATCGGATGGGCGCTGGACATGTTCCGGCCAGAGCGCGTTGCCGCAAGCGCGCTGCTTCTCGCCGCGTTCGGCATGCTGCTGTGGATGCTCGGCAGCCCTGGCACGGGATGGGCCTTGATGGCCGTACTGCTCATCGGACTGAGCATTGGCGCCGAGCTGGACTTTCTCTCGTTCTTCTGCGCGCGGCTATTTGGTCTCAGGCACTACGGCGCCGTGTACGGCGCTCTTGCGGCATTCTTCTATACCGGCATCGCGGCAGGCGGAATCGTGTACGGCGCGATCCATGACCGCACGGGCACCTATGCGATGGCGGCCGCGATGTCCGTGGTCCTGTTCATCGTCGCGGGCGTCCTGTTCCTCACGCTCGGGCCGGCCATGCGCGGCGCCGAGAACGCCGAGCGCATCGTGACGGACGATGCGCCCGCGCTTGCGGCACGACGCTAGTCGGGCGCCGTGCCGTCGTCCGCACGTCTGATCATTCACTTCCAGTGTCAGCTCCCTGGTAATCATGAACCTTCCGACCATCGCCGGCATCCACCATCTCAAGTTCAACGTGTCGGACCTCGATCGCAGCCTCGACTTCTATACGGTTGCGCTGAGCGCGAAACGCCTGCCCGAGTTCGATCACCGCCGTGCCGACGGCGAAATCTTTGCCTACATACTCGATGTCGAGAACCTCGGCACGTATATCGAGCTCCGCGCGTCGCCCGAGCGCGCGGCACGCGAGGCGGGGCTCGATCCCGTGACCTTCTCGGTGCGCACCTACCGCGATCTGCTCGCCTGGTCCGATCATCTGGAGGCGAACGGCATCCGTCATTCACCTGTCTTCACGGGAGTCCTGGGGTGGCTGCTAGCTGCAGAGGATCCGGATGGCAGGCACCTCCGCTTTTATACGCTCGAAACACACCCGATCACGACAGACTTTTCCTCGGACCCTTATTGGCTCGGCGCTTGAGATACGAACTATAAGGAGGTCAACCGTCAAGATGGGCTGCAGATCACCGCGGTCAGCAACAACGGAATCACCGTGCGCACAGTAGCGTTGCTGCCTGATTCGCGCACGCGCGATTCGACCGCATCGCGGGGAGCGGACAGCACGGCCGAACTGGCAATCCGCAGTGGCCACGAATCGATCAAGCTCGAGCATTTGAAAGATGTCACTTGATCAAGCATGCGATAACCTGCGCCCTTGGCCTTACGCGCCGCGCCCATTTGAGGATGAGGCATTCGGGAGCTGGTTCGGCCGCGTGGCCAGTCGCTACCGGATGACCGTCGAGCTTGCGTGGGAGGTCAACGGACTGGGTTCGTTGCCTGCCTTAACCAATGCCGGATGGATACTGTTCGCACCGTTGGACAATTCTGCGTTGCACAAGCTGGCTGCGCTTGCGCGCGTAGACGTTGCAAGACTTGCACGAATTCAGACTCCCGACACGTGGATGGTGTCGAGAAGGCGATTGCCGTACTGCTTCCGATGCCTCGTGATCAATCCGATTGACGTCAGCGCGCCTGTAAGCGGGATTGGCTAAACCCGGCCATCGAGGACTGCGACGAGCATGGCGAACCTCTTGAAACGGTCCCGCCTTCGCTGTTGCGCCTGTCGGGCAACATGCAGCGTTTGATCAAATCGGTCAGCCGTTATCGGATAAATGCGGCCAAGCGGCAACACGGACGCCTTTGCTAGCGGATTTAATCGTCGCGCTAGGAATTAATCAACCTCAACATGTGGCGTCGCCACGGACGAGGACAATCGAAGATCAGTTACGCGGATCACGCTGAGTTCACTCCCCCGGAAGGGCTGTACTTGCCCCGCTTTCGAAAATTGACCGACGGTGCATAGTCTAGATGATCACCACGGTTGGAACGCCTCAGAGAGTGGCGGCCCAAGAACTGCAGATTGAATGTATGTTCCCTGCCGACGACGAAACGAAGGCGCGTCATCTGGCGTTGTTTGATGTCGTCCAGCAATAGGGAAGGCCGGCGAGCAGAGTGACGAACGTATCCGCTGAAATCAGAGAGCTCGGGTGACGCGTAGTCGTCACCAGCCCCACCTCCGCCTCACCCCCCATCGATCGCCAGTTCGCTCGCGGCTTTCAGATAGCGGAACAATGTGGCGCTTCGTGTTCGCGCGCGTCAGTAACCCAATCGGGTTAACCACTGTCCCAGATTGATACGATTGTGTCCCAGGATGTCAAGAGGTAAGAAATTGGCGCTTTTACAGTCGCTCCAGATAAGCACACCTTCGATACATTTGGTGACGCCCGGGACGGGCCCATGAGGCCGCGTCGGTATGTCTGCGTGGTCCGTCCAGGTCGCCCGAAACTTAGGATACTTATTTCGCAAGACCACGAATTTTTCGGATCGGACCAAGCGCAATCAGCATGCATCACCGCATGGGCGCGCGCTGGCCGAAGATAAATCACGCCTTGCATTTCTAAAACAATACTTCTAAAGAGAAGTTGGCTAATCGGAGACTCAGGTGAAGAGAAGAGCGTCAGTAATATCAGTAACAATCCTAAACGTATTATTGATTCCTGCTATCGCAAAAGCGCAAAGCAGTGTGACACTCTACGGGGTTCTCGACTCCGGGATCGAATATGTCACGAACT
The DNA here is from genome assembly GCA_964414365.1 of uncultured Burkholderia sp. Classification (GTDB taxonomy): domain Bacteria; phylum Pseudomonadota; class Gammaproteobacteria; order Burkholderiales; family Burkholderiaceae; genus Trinickia. The sequence continues at coordinate 1,934 of CAYPWK010000110.1, read as the reverse complement.
CGCAGAAGACACATGACTCAGTGGTGCAGTCAGCGAGCAATGTTTATGGCCCTTTATTCGGCCTGACAGGCACTGAAGATTTGGGTGACGGCCTGAAGGCCGTCTTCAAGCTGGAGGGAGGTTTTAACCCGAGTAACGGCGCATCTCTGCAAGGCGGCCGTTTATTCGGCAGAGCGTCATGGGTTGGGTTGAGTAATGACAACAACAAGATCATCTTCGGCCGGGTCTATACGCCGCTTTATGACGTATTTCTCTTTCTCGACCCGTTACTGGGATCGAATGTAGGCTTGATATCTCAGGACGCTGGCTTTACTTCGCGAGTTGATAACGGGGTTCGCTATACACGAACCGACGGTCCTTTCCACGTCAATCTGGTGTACAGCTTTGGACAGGACGCTGTCGATGCGCCACTTGGATCCACAGCCGGGTCGGCCGGACGTTCAAAGGAAGTTTCGGCGTCTGTCGACTATACGACCAAGATCGCAATGGCTGCGGTGGCGTACGACGACATTCACGGCCCCTTGATCGCCAACCAATACGAACTCGGGCTCTTTGTGCCGTCCTTGGCGATAACAGCGCCAAACACGGGGGAGCGCGCAGAGCGGATCATTGCGGCCGGACGATATACATTCAAAGGCACTTCGCTTTTCGCGGGTTACCGTCATCTGCGAACCATCGCGGGAGGTCAGGTCGAAAACTCCAATCTCTTTTGGGGCGGCGTGACCCAGCACGTCACCGCGGCGTGGTCGCTCGCGCTGGGCGTGTACCACCAACAGGTCGCCGGTATCGACGCCAAACCGACATTGGTGGCATTTCAAACCCAATATGCCCTTTCTAAGAATTCTGGCCTTTACGCGAATATCGGAAAGGTCTGGAACTCAGCGGCGAGCAATATGGGTATCAATACCCAGACACAAACGCTCCTTGGCGCGGGCCAGCTTGCAGTCAGTGTCGGTATTTTCCACATGTTCTAAGAATTGGCGGGACTATCTCGCGGAGTTCCCAAAACAGTGAAGATCTTGTCTCGGGAACGACACACGTCTACACGCGCAGCCAGGCCATGAGGAGTTCGATAGACGCCATCTCGTGTAAGGCATCCACGTCTGAAACCACTTGTTGCGAACGCTCAATTCCCAGTTTCCCTTGGGACAAGGCCATGAACTTCGATTTCAGACGTTGCCCCTGCGCGGGAAGATTAGTGGCTGGCACGCTGGAATCGTGCGTGGCCTCGAACGTGCGGCCATCGGCAAGCGTGACAGTCATGATGTGGACCGGTAGAGCGACGTCGTCGCTCAATTCCACATCGATCTTGTCGCGCAGCGCGACGAACGCTGGGTCAAGCGCGTTTTCCGCGCTAAAGAGGGCAGGGTCTGCAGTGGCCGCCTGCGCGAGTCCGAATGCTGCGTTCAGACGCAGGCTGAACTTCGCTTCCAGTCCGGTCACCGGTGATTTGATATTGCAGATATCGTTGAGGTGACGATTCACGCGTAGCCGTACCGACTTGATTTGCGCAAGATTTTCGCCCAATTGCGCAGCGATTTTCGATCCGCACTCGATCGCTGAATGGGTCTCGAAGCAGGACGCGTGATACTTGAAAAGATTGAAAGCGAGATGGAAAGCACTAGTTTCCCTGCCGGTCTGCGGCGCTTCCGAGAAGTCGTGAACAAGTGACGGCACGCCAAGCGCGATGTCGGCATTGAAATCACTGGATAACAGCGCAGGCAGGCCAATTCGATGTTCAAGCACGTTTTCCGGCCCGTCGAAGCCTGCTTGTGCGAGTAAGGCGGCGAGCAGACCAGCAGACGCCGCATTACCGCACTGCAAAGGCTTGCATGATGTTCCGAACGACGCCTTGAGGCCAACTGCGCGGGTGGCGGCAATGCCGAACGCAATCGCGAGCGTGTCTGCGTTAAGTCCGAGCAGATGAGCAGAGG
>CAYPWK010000109.1:0-14091 GCA_964414365.1 uncultured Burkholderia sp. | reverse complement strand
TCAGGCTCGTAGCTCAGCTGGTTAGAGCACCACCTTGACATGGTGGGGGTCGTTGGTTCGAGTCCAATCGAGCCTACCAACGAAATATGGAAGACCCGGTTCGCCGGGTTTTCATGGAAGCGAAACACGCTATTCGTAGCGTAAAAGGCGAATACGGTTATGACACCGCGAACGTTTACCGGAACCACTTCGGAGCGACGCTAGTCGAGGACCTCTTTCGCCCTTCCAAGTCTTGCTGTTTCAAAGTGAATGCGGCCCCTCGAAAGCGGGGCCGCATTTTTTTTACCCGCTTTCGAGCCGACCGGTTGAGTTCGGAAATCTGTTAGTAGCACAACCGCTTGTTTAAAGGCCGCGCTTGTCGCGGCCACCGGAGAGAACGCAATGGTTTCGATACGCCTGCCCGATGGTTCGGTTCGACAGTACGATCATCCGGTGACGGTTGCCGAAGTGGCGGCCTCCATCGGCCCGGGCCTTGCGAAGGCTGCGCTCGGCGGCAAAGTCGACGGCGAGCTCGTCGATACGTCGGCGTTGATCGATCACGATGCAACGCTTGCGATCGTGACGGAAAAGGACCCGGAAGGCCTCGATATCATTCGGCACTCGGCGGCGCACCTGCTCGCCTACGCGGTGAAGGACCTCTACCCCGAGGCGCAGGTGACGATCGGCCCGGTGATCGACAATGGCTTCTATTACGACTTCTCCTATCAGCGGCCGTTTACGCCCGAAGACCTCGAGAAGATCGAAAAGCGGATGCAGGAGCTCGCGAAGAAGGATGAGCCCGTCTCGCGGCGCGTCGTTTCGCGCGACGAAGCGGTGGCGTATTTCAAGAGCATTGGCGAAAAGTACAAGGCCGAGATCATCGAGTCGATTCCCGCGAGCGATGAAATCAAGCTCTATTCGCATGGCGGCTTCACCGACCTTTGCCGCGGGCCCCACGTGCCGTCCACGGGCAAGCTGAAGGTGTTCAAGCTCATGAAGGTCGCGGGCGCCTACTGGCGCGGCGATTCGAAGAACGAGCAGCTGCAGCGGATCTACGGCACGGCCTGGGCGAAGAAGGAAGACCAGGACGCCTACCTGCACATGCTCGAGGAAGCCGAGAAGCGCGATCATCGCAAGCTCGGCCGCCAGCTCGACCTCTTTCACCTGCAGGACGAATCGCCGGGCATGGTGTTCTGGCATCCCAAGGGCTGGACGCTCTGGCAGCAGGTCGAGCAGTACATGCGCCGGCGTGTGAACGCGGACGGCTATCTCGAGATCAAGACGCCGATGATCATGGACCGTTCGCTCTGGGAGGCGTCGGGCCATTGGCAGAACTATCGCGAGAACATGTTCACGACGGAGTCGGAGAAGCGCGATTACGCAATCAAGCCGATGAACTGCCCGGGGCACGTGCAGGTGTTCAACCATGGCCTGCGCTCGTATCGCGACCTCCCGCTGCGCTACGCGGAGTTCGGCTCGTGCCACCGGAACGAGGCATCGGGCGCGCTGCATGGCCTCATGCGCGTGCGCGGCTTCGTGCAGGACGACGCACATATTTTCTGCACGGAAGATCAGTTCATCGCCGAGTCGATCAAGTTCAACACGCTCGCGATGAGCGTCTACCGCGATTTCGGGTTCGACCACATTGACATCAAGCTCTCGCTGCGGCCCGAGCAGCGCGCGGGCACGGACGAGATTTGGGATAAGGCGGAAGACGGCCTGCGCCACGCTCTCACGGCCTGCGGTCTGGCGTGGGAAGAGCTCGACGGCGAAGGCGCGTTCTATGGACCCAAGATCGAATACCACATCAAGGATGCGCTCGGCCGTTCATGGCAGTGCGGCACGTTGCAGCTCGACATGGTGCTGCCCGAGCGGCTCGGGGCCGAGTATGTCGCGGAGGACAACAGCCGGCGTCGTCCGGTGATGCTGCACCGGGCGATTGTCGGATCGATGGAGCGTTTTCTCGGTATCCTGATCGAGCATCATGCGGGCGCAATGCCGTCGTGGCTCGCGCCGACGCAGGCCGTGGTGATGAACATCGCCGAAAGTCAGGCCGAATACGCCAATGGGGTCGCCCAATCGTTGCAAAAACAAGGAGTTAGGATCGAGGCTGATTTGCGCAACGAGAAAATAAGCTATAAAATACGCGAGCATACGCTCGAAAAGGTGCCGTACCTACTTGTGGTCGGCGACAAAGAGCGTGATGCACAAACGGTAGCCGTGCGTGCCCGTGGCGGTGTGGATCTGGGCGTCATGCCGATCGACACCTTCGTTGAGCGCCTGCGTCAGGACATCCAGGCCTTCAAGTGAAGCCACTTCGGCAGCGCGGCTCGTTTTTTTAATCTTTAGAGGAAACGGAACATCGCTACTGATAAGTCGCATCGCATCAACGGTGAGATCACGGCACCCGAGGTGCGTCTGGTCGGAGTCGACAACGAACCGCTCGGCATCGTAAAACTGGCTGACGCTTTCCGTCTGTCGGAGCAGCAGGATGTGGATCTGGTGGAGATCGCTCCCCAGGCCTCGCCGCCTGTCTGCCGTCTGATGGACTACGGCAAGTTCAAGTACCAGGAAGCGAAGAAACAGCACGAGGCCAAGCTCAAGCAGAAGGTCATCCAGGTTAAGGAAGTGAAGTTCCGCCCGGGGACCGATGACGGCGATTACAACGTCAAGCTGCGCAACCTCGTGCGCTTCCTCGAGGACGGCGACAAGACGAAGATCACGTTGCGTTTCCGCGGGCGTGAAATGGCGCACCAGGAAATCGGCATGCGGATGCTCGAGCGCTTGCGCACTGACCTCGATGAGGTCGGTCAGGTCGAGCAGATGCCGAAGATGGAAGGGCGCCAGATGATCATGGTGCTCGCGCCGAAAAAGAAGAAGTGAGACGTGTAGCGTGCCGGGCGGCTCTTTCAACAGAGCAGCGCGAGGCGCGCCGCGAATGATGTAGGAAAGAACCGGTTTCGGAGATGCACCGATCTTAGGTGTGTCTCCAGAAAACGCGGCGGCCGGCAACGGTACGCTGCGAACAAGTGGAGCTGGGTTTCGAAGGGCGGTTTTAGGGCTTTTTTGCCGGCCGCACACCCATCGCCATCAAATAAATGGAGTTGTTCGTCATGCCTAAGATGAAAACCAAGAAGAGCGCTGCAAAGCGCTTCGTGGTGCGTCCGGGCGGTACCGTCAAGCGCGGTCAAGCCTTCAAGCGCCACATCCTCACGAAGAAGACCACGAAGAACAAGCGTCACTTGCGCGGTTCCACGGCCGTCCATGATACGAATATGGACTCCGTGCGCGCGATGCTGCCGTTCGCTTAACCTCAACCGACACTCATAGGAGAGAAACATGCCTCGAGTCAAACGTGGGGTTACAGCACGTGCCCGCCACAAGAAAATCATCAATCTTGCGAAGGGCTATCGCGGCCGCCGCAACAACGTCTTCCGCATCGCCAAGCAAGCGGTCATGCGCGCGGGCCAATATGCCTATCGCGACCGTCGCAACAAGAAGCGTGTCTTCCGTGCGCTATGGATCACCCGTATTAACGCGGCCGTCCGTCAGCACGATATGACGTACAGCGTCTTCATCAATGGCTTGAAGAAGGCCTCGATCGACCTCGACCGCAAGGTTCTGGCCGACATGGCTGTCTTCGACAAGGCTGCTTTTGCTGCGATCGTGAAGCAGGTGAAAGCCGCCGTTGCAGCCTGATTGATAGACTGCTTGTTCGTGGCGGCGATATCGGCGGCAAGCCGGCATCGCCGCAACAAAAACGGGGGCTCCTCACCGAGCCCCCGTTTTTGTTGGCACGCGAAATTGCATCGTCAAACCTTTTTCGATGTTGAAAGCTAGATTGAGATGAAGGGATCAATGGATCTGGACCAGATAGTTGCCGACGCGCAAAAAGCCTTCGCTGAAGCGGCCGATAGCGTCACGCTCGAAAACGAGAAGGCGCGCTTTCTCGGCAAGTCAGGCGTGCTCACTGAGCTTCTAAAAGGGCTCGGCAAGCTCGATCCCGATCAGCGCAAGGCCGAAGGAGCGCGCATCAACGTCGTCAAGCAGCAGGTGGAAGCGGCGCTCGTTGCGCGCCGCGAAGCGCTGGCCGAGTTGCTGCTGAACCAGCGCCTTGCTGCCGAAGCGGTCGACGTTACGCTACCGGGCCGCGGTGAGGGCGTGGGGAGCCTGCATCCGGTGATGCAGACGTGGGAGCGCGTCGAGCAGATTTTCGGTTCGATCGGCTTCGATGTCGCGGACGGCCCCGAGATCGAGACGGACTGGTACAACTTCACCGCGTTGAACAGCCCCGAGAACCACCCGGCGCGTTCGATGCAGGACACTTTCTATATCGACGGCAACGACGCGGGCGGCCGGCCGTTGTTGCTGCGCACGCATACGAGCCCGATGCAGGTGCGCTACGCGCGCAGCAACAAGCCGCCGATCAAGGTGATCGTGCCGGGCCGAACCTATCGCGTCGACAGCGATGCGACGCATTCGCCGATGTTCAATCAAGTCGAGGGGCTGTGGATTGACGAGCACATCAGCTTCGCCGATCTGAAGGGCGTCTATACCGACTTCCTCAAAAAGTTCTTCGAGCGCGACGATATTCTCGTGCGTTTCCGGCCTTCGTACTTCCCGTTCACGGAGCCGTCGGCCGAGATCGACATGAAATTCGAAGAAGGCAAGAACGCCGGCAAGTGGCTCGAGATTTCGGGCTCGGGCCAGGTTCATCCGAACGTGATCCGCAACATGGGTCTCGACCCGGAGCGTTACATCGGCTTCGCGTTCGGCAGCGGACTCGAGCGGCTGACAATGCTGCGCTACGGTGTGCAGGACTTGCGGCTCTTTTTCGAGAACGATCTGCGTTTCCTTCAGCAATTCGCCTAAGCGGTACCAACCCCATTCGAACGTAGACACTCATGCAATTCCCAGAATCCTGGCTTCGATCGTTCGTCGATCCCGAACTGACGACGGATGAACTGTCGCATGCGCTGACGATGGCCGGTCTCGAAGTCGAATCGCTGCGGCCGGCCGCGCCGCCGACTGCGAAGATCGTGGTCGGACGGGTGCTCGAGGTCGTCAAGCATCCCGATGCCGACAAGCTCAATGTCTGCCAGGTTGAGGCGGGGACGGGCGCCACGCTGAACATCGTCTGCGGCGCGCCGAATGTCGCGCCCGGCATCAAGGTGCCCGTTGCGCTCGTCGGCGCGGAGTTGCCCCCCGCCGAAGAGGGGGGCGCACCGTTTCGCATCAAGCTCTCGAAGCTTCGAGGCGTGGAAAGTCAGGGGATGCTCTGCTCGGCGCGCGAATTGAAGCTTTCCGAGGATCATAGCGGCCTCTTGATCCTGAGCGAAGATGCAGAGATCGGACAAGACATTCGCGAGACGCTGAACCTCGACGACACCATCTTCGAGATCAAGCTGACGCCGAACAAGGCGGACTGTCTCTCGGTGTTCGGCATCGCGCGAGAGACGGCCGCGATCACGGGCGCGCCGTTCCATCCGCTCGCGATCGAGCCGGTGCCTGTCTTGCTCGACGAGACGTTGCCCGTCAAGATCCTCGCGCCGGAACTCTGCGGCCGTTTTTCGGGGCGTGTGATTCGCGGTGTCAATGCGCGCGCGAAGACGCCGCAATGGATGGTCGAGCGGCTCGAGCGTTCAGGACAACGAAGTATTTCCGCGCTCGTCGACATCTCCAACTACGTGATGCTCGAACTCGGGCGTCCGACGCACGTCTTCGATCTCGACAAGATTCATGGCGGCCTCGAAGTGCGCTGGGGACGCCGCGGCGAGACGCTGAAGCTGCTCAATGGCAACACGGTCGAGCTGGACGAAACGGTCGGCGTGATTGCCGACGAACGTCATGTCGAAAGCCTGGCCGGCATTATGGGCGGCGATAGCACGGCCGTGTCACTCGATACGACGAACATCTATCTCGAGGCCGCGTTCTGGTGGCCCGATAGCATTCGTGGCCGTGCGCGCAGGTACAACTTCTCGACCGATGCGGCACATCGTTTCGAGCGCGGCGTCGACTATGCGACGACAGTCGAGCATATCGAGCGCATCACGCGTCTCCTTCTCGAGATCTGCGGAGGCAAGGCCGGTCCTATCGACGATCAAATCGTCAATCTGCCGAAGCGCGAGCCGGTGACCATGCGCGTGGCGCGCGCGCAGCGGATCATCGGTGTTCCCGTTCCGGCCGACGAGATCGCTCAGATCTTTACGCGGCTTGGCCTTGCGTTCGACTTCGACGGTGAAGCGTTCGCGGTGACGCCACCGCCTTATCGCTTCGATATCGAAATCGAAGAGGACCTGATCGAGGAAGTCGCGCGCATCTTCGGGTTCGAAAAGATCCCGGCGCGTCCGCCCGTGGCTGCGAATGAGATGCGTGCGACGAATGAGACGCACCGCTCGATTCACGCGATTCGACATGCGCTCGCGGCGCGCGATTATGCGGAGACGGTCAACTTCAGCTTCGTCGATGAGGCGTGGGAGAAAGACTTTGCCGGCAACGATAACCCGATACGGTTGCTCAATCCGATCGCGAGCCAGATGTCGGTGATGCGCACCACGCTCATCGGCAGTCTCGTGAGCGTGCTGAGGCACAACCTCAACCGACGTGCGGAGCGTATTCGCGTGTTCGAGGCGGGGCGCGTCTTCTTGCGCGATCCGTCGTCGCCGGCGGGGGAACTGAGCGTAGAGGGCTATGAGCAGCCGAAGCGAATCGGCGCGCTCGCCTATGGGCCCGTTGCGGAAGAGCAATGGGGGCTGTCGACGCGGCATGTCGATTTCTTCGACGTAAAGGGTGACGTCGAGGCGCTCTTCGCGCCGCGCGTCGCGCGCTTCGTGAAGGCCGAGCATCCTGCGCTGCATCCGGGCCGTAGCGCGCGAATCGAATTGGACGGTCGCGAAGTGGGGTGGATCGGTGAGCTGCATCCGCGCTGGATGCAGCAGTACGATCTGCCGCATGCGCCGATCGTGTTCGAAATCGATGCGGAAGCATTAATGGTGCGTGCATTGCCGACACCGGCGGAAGTCTCGAAGTTTCCGCCCGTGCGGCGCGACATCGCTGTCGTCGTCGATCAGAAGGTCGAGGTGCAAGCCCTCATCGACGACATGCAAAGGGCGCTCGAAGAGAGCGGAACGAAGCTTGTGCAAAGGGTTGCGCTCTTCGATGAATTTCGTGCAAAATCAAGTACTTCCGGTGGACTGGCGCCGCACGAGAAAAGCCTTGCCTTCCGCGTGACCCTGCAAGATACTGGCGGCACGCTGCAGGACGAGACGGTCGATACGGTCGTCAAGACTCTGGTGGACCGTTTGGCTCAGGTCCACGGTGCGCGATTGCGGGGATGAAACGCGCACCGCCGGGTATTGGTGCTGGCGGATGATGCCGGCACCGATTGGCCGCCGCACTTAGACATGAACGAAATGAATTCGAGTGATTTCGAAGCCCTTCTTGCGGCGCAGCGTGGCGCCATGATTCGCGAGATTCCTACACCGCCCGCGAGCGTTTCTTCCGAAACGCCCACCTTGACGAAGGCCGAGCTGGCCGAATTGCTGTTCGATAATGTCGGGCTGAACAAGCGCGAGGCCAAGGATATGGTCGAGGCATTTTTCGAAGTGATTCGTGATGCGCTCGAAGGCGGGGATAGCGTAAAGCTCTCTGGGTTCGGCAATTTTCAATTGCGCGACAAGCCTCAGCGGCCAGGTCGGAACCCGAAGACGGGGGAGGCGATTCCGATTGCCGCGCGCCGCGTCGTGACGTTCCATGCGAGCCAGAAGCTGAAGGCGCTTGTTGAAAACGGCGTCGAAGCGAGTTTCTCGCGTTAGGCAACTACGAGCGGCTGCGCTCAAACGTTCTTCACCACGAAGGTAGCTGACGATGACATCGACTGTCGGGAAGGTCGAGTTGCCTCCGATTCCGGCGAAGCGCTACTTCACGATTGGTGAAGTGAGCGAGTTGTGCGGCGTCAAGCCGCATGTGCTGCGTTATTGGGAGCAGGAGTTTACGCAGCTGCGTCCGGTCAAGCGGCGTGGCAATCGCCGGTATTATCAGCATCACGAGGTGCTGCTGATTCGCCGGATTCGTGAACTGCTCTACGAGCAGGGGTTCACGATCAACGGCGCTCGCAATCGGCTCGACGCGCGCGGTGCGGCGTTCGATGAGCCCGAGGAGCGGCTGGAGGGTGCGGAAGCGCCCGCTGGGAGTTCGACGATATCGAACGCAGCGGCCGTCGATGTGGAGCAGTTGCGCAAGGAGCTTCGCGCTGTGCTCGAGGTGCTGCGCGGGTAAAGGGCGAAGCGAAAGATCGGTTCTAATCGGCGGGAGTCTCTGTTATACTCTTATGCTTTCGGGGCGTAGCGCAGCCTGGTAGCGTACCTGCATGGGGTGCAGGTGGTCGGAGGTTCAAATCCTCTCGCCCCGACCAAAGAAATCAAGGCCTTATGGATCATGTCCATAAGGCCTTTTCGTTTAGGCGGAATTCTGCCCCACGTTTGCCCCCACAAAACGGACGGCTCTTGCTGGAACCGTGCGGAAGTTCAGGCGCGGCCGGTTAGCGGTCCAGATCCGTACCCCGTTTGTGGCGACTTCGCTCAGCCGCACGCAATTTGCCGCCCATTGCCGATGTCGTCGCGTCGCCGGCGACGACACGCGATGAAGCGGTCGTACGAGAGACGACGTGATGAAATGAGATCGAGGGCGGCGCTTTCGCACCGCCCTCGTCCCAATGGGCCACAAAGGAAATCCGTGGCCTAGTGTAGCTTAGTGCTGCTTGATCGTTGCCGTGTTCGCGACGCCCACCTGGTTCACGAACGCGGTGTTGTACGAACCGATCTGGCTGATGGCGATCACGTTGTTCGCGCCCGTTTGCGAGCTATTCGCGAAGTTCTCCCAGCCGTTTTGCGCGACCGTCAGGCTTTCGTTCGAACCGGTCTGGTACGCGGAGTCGCCATTGAACGTGCCCGTTTGCGTGAGCGTCAGCGTCGACCCGAACGATGCGTTCTGCTGGAGGGTAGCGTAGTTGTCGTCACCCGTTTGCGTTGCCGTCAGCACATTCTTGCTGCCGCCGTTTTGGTACACGTTCGCCGTATTGAAATATTCATTCTGCGCGACGGTCGTCTTGTCGTTCGATTCGTTGTACTGATTCACGTTGGCGACATTGCCCGCCTCGCCGTTCTGGGTAATCGTCGTCGTCTCGTTATTCGCGGCATTTTGCGAAACTTGCGCGCGGTTCGACCAGTAGTCATAACCGCCCCACCAGCCCCAGCCCCAGTTGGTGCCACCGTTTTGCGTGATCGTCGTCGTGTTGGCACCGCCGTTGGACGAATTCACGTTGGCGACTTCCGCACCGTTTTGCGTGATCGTGTTCGTATCGCCCGTTTCAGCCAGCTGCTGCACCGTGGCGTTCGTTGCGCCACCCGTTTGCGTGACCGTCGTGACGTTGTGGCCGCCACCGGTCGTCTCCACGTCGGCATTACCGCCATTCAGACCCTGCGTGATTTGAACCTGATTGCCCGTCGTATTGACTTGAATGACCGTTGCGTTGCCGCCCGACAGTTGGCCCGCCGACTTCCCCGTGCCCTGATCGATGTTCACCTGGTTACCAGTTGCGCCGGTTTGCGTAATCGATGCGCTGTTGTTCGAGCCCACCTGGCCCACGACGTCCTTGTCGCCCGACGATGCTGTCTGCGTGGCGGTGACCGTCATTGCGGTACCCGTCTGATTGATCGTCGTGCTTTCGTTGACGGCTTGGTTTTGCTTGACGGTCACGACGAGCTGCGAGTTGTTGTTGCCGCTCGTGCCGTTCTGCGTGATCGTCGTCGTATTGAGCGAGCCGTTGTTCGACGTCACCGTTGCCGTCGCCGCGGTGGCGGATTGCAGCACGTTGACGTTGTCGTTGCTCGACGACAGTTGGTCGACGGTCGCGTTGTTTGCGCTACCGAACTGCGTCACCGTAGCATGCTCACCGCTCGACTGTGCGAATGCGGGTACCGATGCGAGGGCGGTCAGGCCCATGATCACGACCGATGCTTTGAGCTTCATAGCTTGTATTCCCCTAGGCGTAGATTGAATAAATCTGGGACTGACAGCGTTCGCTGCCGCCCGATTTGGTACTTCTGCGATACCAAACACATTGCTGCCAGTACAACGACGGTCTCCTCGCATTCGCGGCAGCTTCCTCGAAGCCTTTGGGTCCGGCTCGCCGCGGTGCGCTCACTGCATTTACCTCATCAACACTGCGGCCTTTGCTCCGTTACCGGTCTGAAGCACCTGGAGCATCGCTCCCGATCGGCTTTGAAGCACGGTCACCAGATCATTAGTGCCCGTCTGCGTGACGCGCGCCGAGTTCGACGAGCCAATCTGCGTCACATACGCCACGTTGTCGCTGCCCGACTGCGTCGTGAGCGACACGTTATTGCGTCCTTGCTGTTCGCCGGTGTACTGATTGCCACTGCCGTACTGGATCAGCGACATCCCGTTGCCCGCACCGGTCTGCGAAAGGGCGGCCTGATTCGCGACGCCGATCTGATTCACGGCGAGTGAATTGAGCCCCTCCTGGTTGGCGGCGACCTTGTTGCCCGCTCCGATCTGGGAGACCACGGCCAATTGGACGTTTCCGCCGAAACCCGGCTCGGAGCCGCCGAAATCCGAGATCGGCGAGAGGTCGGCCGCGAAGACGGGCTGTGCGCAAACACACGATGCACTCGCCACGATCAGCAGCGCGATACGAAGTAGGCGCCACGGCGTGCACTTGTCCATTTCGAAGTCCCTTTCCTCGTGGAAGGATCAAAGTTGCCCGGCTAATCAGGGGTGGGGTTCGCTCGTTCCGTTCGCCGCCATCTGATTCGGCGGGTCAACGGCCGTCATACCCGCTGCGTACGTCTCGTCTTCATGCGCATAGCGTTGGACGACGGGATCGTTCCAATCCTTGCTGTCTTTCAATGACCACGACTGATTCGCGACGCCCTGCACGATGAGATGAACGAGCGCCGCTTCGATCGCTTCGTTCACGCACAGCTGCTGCGGTTCGTTGCGCGTCAAGCCTGCTTCGGCCTGAAGCAGATCCTTGAAACCAATGAAGCGGTAAACACCGGTGTCGACCTGGTACGAGTAGATCGTTTTGGTCGTCGACACGCTGTTCAGGATTTGACCGTTGCGGATATCGACCGCACGCAGATTGACCGTAACCTGATCGACGCGATACTGCTGCGAGGCGCTTAAGCCAAGGTAAGCGACGCCTGCGCCGCCGGTTCGTACGTTCGTATCGTAGGCAACGATGCCGCCTTCCATCACGATGCTGGCCGGCTCCAGCGCGCCAATCATGGGCACGGTCCGCTTCTTGTCCTCCGGCGTCTCGAGCGCCCGCATGATCTTGCGTTCCGTGAGCAAGTCCTGCAGGTTCTCGCGCTCGACGGGCACGAACCAGCCCGAGTCGCGCATGGCCTTGATGAGCAGCGAAGCGCCGCCTTGCGTCACTTGAGAAGAAAAAGAGCTATCGGGCGACGGCTTGTATTGCCCCGTCTGATCCCGAAAACCGTATACCGCCGCGACGATGCGGCCTTTCGGCGGAGGCAGATGAATCAAGTCGCGCGTGACGCGCGTCGGCGGCGTCAGCGTGGCGTTCGATTGAGCCGGCATCGGTTCTGTCGCGCATCCGCTAAGGACCAGAGCTGACACCACGGCCACGAACCCGATCGCTCGCACGGGGCTAATTTTCATCACGTTGCTCGCCTTTGCGCTGCTGTCACTGACCATTGCTGACGATGAACGTTGTCGACGCACCGGTGGTCTTGTCGGTCGTCGTCACCTGTAAATTGCCGCCGGCAATCTGCGTGATGGAAATCGTGAAGTTTCCGGTGCTGATGGTGCCCGGCTTCAGGCTACCGTCCGAGCCGACGATCGAGCTCGTGATCGACGAGGCAACCCGCGAAAGAATGGCCTGCTGCAGCTCGTTATTGAACTGATCGAGCGTCGACTGGCTCGACGTGAGGTTGGATAACGACGGATCCGTGTACTTGTTCTGCGCATTCGCCTCGTTGAGCAAATTTTGCCCATTAAGCGAATTGCCGCCGAAGTTGGGGTTGACCGGCTGGTACACCAGCGTCGTGGCGTTCGCTGCGGCAACGATCCCCAAGAGCGAACAGGCGAGCAGCATGCCCCAAGTGGTCGCGTAGGTTTTCATCAATTTCCCCGGTTCAATGGCATGTATTTAGAGTTCGTCGGAAGCTAGATCCGCGTCGCGGAACAACAACCGGCTAAGATCCGCTTGCATGACGTTCTGCAGTGCAATCGGGGCGGCGCTTTCAGCCATTGCTCGAACATTCGAGCGCGCGATCGGCAGAAACGCTTGGAATACACGACGTTGCTCGAACTCGATCCATATGAGACTGCCGTAGCGCGCGGAGGGACGCTCGTGAACGGAAACGATGTACCGGTCGCTGAGCGGATTGGCGCTCCATGCGCGGGAAAAGGCAGAAAAGAAATCCTGTCCGGCGAGAGTCACGGTATCCGTCGTGACGATGCCGCCCAAGGAATCGCTGAGCGGTTCCTGGTTATCGACATCGGCATGGGCTGCCGACTTCTGAGAGAGCGTTGAGCTTTTGGTGAGCGACGAGGCGTGATTGACCGTCGCACCGTTGCTGAGCGTTTCGCCGCTCGACTGGGCGGGGCCGGTTTTCTCGGCCGGGCTGGGCGCCGGAGTGCTGGGCAAGGAAATTAAAGGCTTGGCACCGACAGGCGGCACGGGGGCGGCAGGCTCCGCATCTTGCGCATGTGCACCGCACGTCAAAAACGCTAGACACAAGGCGAGCAAAGCGCCCCGGCTATTCGCCAGACGATGGTCCTGCTCGCGGTCCATGTTTTCCCCGTATTGAAAGTTGCGCGGTGCTGTTTGTTCGCACCCGTTCGCCCGTTTTCGCCTCGTCGCCTGCAGCGCTCCGCGAATATAGTTACTATACGCACATTGTTTTTAGATGTGTAGTCTTTTTATATGCGTAACGTTTGCGCACTTATGTCACACTGTCGACATGGACAATAGAAGCAAACACTTCTCGGCAACTGGCACCGGAGAGCCGAAAACCGGCTCGCGTTGGGGACAGGACAGACGGCTCGAATTCATTGACTTCCGGCTTCAGTGGGATGGCCGGCTCAATCGTAGCGATCTGACGGACTTCTTCGGCATCTCGGTGCCCCAGGCGTCCCTGGACATCTCGAAGTATCAAGAGCTGCGGCCAGGGAACATGGAGTACGACCGGAGTGTGCGAGTCTATGTCGCGACGCCCGCCTTCTCGCCGGTCTTTCCCGTCAGCCATCCCTTGCGCTATTTGAATGAGCTGCTGGCGGCGGCAACGGGAATACTGCCGCGAGATGCCACGTTCGTCGGCTGGTGGCCGCCCGTGGGCATCGCGCCGATGCCGCCCCACACACTGGATGTCGACGTGCTGACCGCGTTGCTCCGCGCCATTCGGGACTGCACCGGCCTGCGTATCAGCTACCAGTCGACCTCAGTGGAGGAGCCGCAAAGCCGGGTCATGACGCCGCACGCGCTGGCCTTCGATGGCGTCCGGTGGCATGTCCGTGCGTTTTGTCACCAGCGCAACCGCTTTCGGGACTTCGTGATCGCGCGGATATTGAAAGTCGAGGGGGAAGTGCCGGCTGGGGCGGCCCCGGAGGACGACATCGAGTGGCAGACGGTCGTGACGTTGAGACTCGCGCCGAACCCCGAGCTCGGTAAAACTCGCGGCCGTATCGTCGAACTCGATTACGGCATGCAGGGCGGCGAGCTCCACCTTCCCTGCCGGCAAGCATTGCTTTTCTACACGCTGAAACAGCTAGGCTTGTGCCCGGGATCGGCCGCGAAGGCGCAGGACCAGCCGGTCGTCTTGGTCAACCGCGAAGAAATCGAATCCTTGCTGCCCGCGTGAACCGGCGTGCGTCGTTGACGCGTTGCCGACTCGCCGCGCTCGCCGCGCTCGCCGCGCTCGCCGTTCAAGGTAAAAAAAAGCCGCTCAGTTCTGTATGAACTGAGCGGCTTTTTTGCTGAGAGCCTTGGTCAAGCGGCTTGCGCCGCTTGACTTACTCCGCCGGATGCTGCTGATGCGGCTCGTCAGCCGGTGCTTCGGGCGT
>CAYPWK010000108.1:0-14100 GCA_964414365.1 uncultured Burkholderia sp. | reverse complement strand
CGAGCCCCTTGAAGGGTCGTTCGAGACCAGGACGTTGATAGGTCGGGTGTGTACACGCAGTAATGCGCTGAGCTAACCGATACTAATTGCCCGTAAGGCTTGATCCTATAACCGGAGCGTTTTAACTGAGCACCGGTCGAGTCAGGCGCTGTGCCGCCGCACGATACGCACTACCCACCCCTTACCGCTTCTTCCCAGATTGGCTGTGTGCCCACCCGGCACCCGGCAACAAGTCATGCCTGATGACCATAGCGAGTTGGTACCACCCCTTCCCATCCCGAACAGGACCGTGAAACGACTCCACGCCGATGATAGTGCGGATCCCCGTGTGAAAGTAGGTAATCGTCAGGCTCCCCTTCAGTGAACCAAACCCCCGCCAGCTCACGCTCGCGGGGGTTTGTGCTTTGGGGCCTGGCGAAAGCGCGTTACGCCCGCCCAGGCGCGAGAAAACGCTGTGCTAGCTTGACCCAATAGGTCGACCCGATCGGCAGCAGCTCGTCATTGAAGTCGTAGCTGGCGTTATGAAGCATGCACGGGCCTTCGCCGTGCCCCATCTCTCGATGCGTACCGTCGCCGTTGCCGAGGAACGCGTAGCATCCGGGCTTCTCAAGCAGCATGAACGAGAAATCTTCCGCGCCCATCGTTGGCTCGACGGCCGTATTGACGTTATCCGCGCCGACGACGTCTCGCATGACTTCGGCCGCAAACTCCGTCTCTTCCGGGCTGTTAATGGTCGGCGGGTAGTTGCGGTGGAACGTCACGCTAGCCGTGCAGTCGTAGGCGGCCGCCGTCGCCTCAACTATCTTGCTCATCCTCGTCTCAATCAGATCGAGCGCCGCCGTCGTGAACGTGCGGACCGTTCCCGCGAGCCAAGCCTCGTCGGGAATCACATTCACAGCGTCGCCGGCATGGACCTGCGTGATCGAGAGGACAGCCGTCTCAATGGGCTTCTTATTTCTAGTAATAATGCTTTGCAGCGCGTTGGCAACCTGCACGGCGGCAAAGACAGGATCTCGTCCGTTGTGCGGCATCGCCGCGTGTGCCCCGATCCCCTTGATGTCAATCCGGAATTCGTTGCTCGAGGCCATGATCGGGCCTTTTTTGACGCCGAACGTACCTTGCGGCAACCCTGGCCAATTGTGAATCCCGAACACTGCGTCGACAGGAAACTTCGTGAACAGGCCGTCTTCGATCATCGCGCGAGCGCCGGCGCCGCCTTCCTCGGCCGGCTGAAAGATAAAGACGATCGTGCCGTCGAATTCACCTTGATTGGCGAGATATCGAGCCGCGCCGAGCAACATGGCCGTGTGACCGTCATGGCCGCAAGCATGCATTGTTCCCTCGTTTTGCGAGCGATGGCCGAACGTGTTCAGCTCCTGGATCGGTAACGCATCCATGTCCGCGCGCAGGCCCACGGCGCGCTTGCTCGTCCCGCGCTTCAATACGCCCACGACCCCCGTTTTGCCCAAGCCCCGGTGCACTTCGATACCCCACTGCTCGAGGCGCTGCGCGACTAGCTCCGCAGTGCGGACCTCCTCATAGCGCAGTTCGGGATGGGCGTGTATCGTTCGTCGAATCGACTGAATTTCGTCTCGGGCCGCGAGAACTTCGGGAATGAGCTTCATGATTGGGTTCTGCTGAAGAGGTATTGAAGATGTAAGACTCCTTGAGCCATTCTACGCCCAACCGTCCATGCGACGTTTTGGGGCCTACGGCCGCTTGCCGCCGCCGGCGGCTAAAATTTCAGCCTGGGCTGGCGAATTTCGGCCGGTCCGCTCTACGATCGATCCCCACGATGAACGCCCCGACCGAGTTAGCCCGCGCCGTCTGCCCGCATGACTGTCCCGACACCTGCGCGATGCGCGTCGTCATCCAAGACGGGAAGGCGGTGAAGGTTGTCGGCGACCCCGATCACCCCCCGACGCAGGGCGTGCTCTGTACGAAGGTCAGCCGTTACGCGGAGCGCGTTCATCACCGCGACCGCTTGACGGTGCCGATGAAGCGCGTCGGACGCAAAGGCGAAGGGCGGTTCGAGCCGATCGGTTGGGACGAAGCCTTTTCGATTGCGGCGGAGCGCCTTTCAGAAATCGTTCGCCGAGAACCGGAAGCGCTGCTTCCGTACAGTTACGCGGGCACGATGGGCCTGGTTCAGGGCGAGAGCATCGCGCAGCGTTTCTTTCACAAGCTTGGAGCGTCGCGGCTCGATCGCACTATCTGCTCGGCGGCCGGCGCGGCCGGCCTCAGGTACACGTACGGCGGCAGTCTCGGCATGCACGTCGAGTTCTTCGAGGAAAGCGAGCTGATCCTGATTTGGGGCTCGAACCCGATTGCCTCGAGCCTGCATTTCTGGACGCGCGCACAGGAGGCGAAACGGCGCGGCGCCCGCCTCGTTGCGATCGACCCTTACCGATCGCTTACCGCCGAGAAGTGCCACCAGCACATCGCGTTGCGCCCTGGCACCGACGCAGCGCTCGCGCTCGGCATGATGAATGTGCTCATCGGCGAAGACCTGATCGATCATGCCTATGTCCAGGCACACACCTTGGGCTTCGAAGCGCTCGCGCAGCGGGCTCGCGCTTATCCGCCGGCGCGCGTCGCAGAGATTTGCGGTATCGAAGAAGGCAAGATCGTCGATCTTGCGCGCCTTTACGGCAAGACTCGCAAGACGGCCATTCGGCTGAACTACGGCATGCAACGCGTGCGAGGAGGCGGCAACGCCACGCGAGCGATCGCCTGTCTGCCTTCGCTCACGGGCGCCTGGCGCGATCGAGCGGGCGGCCTGTTGCTCTCCTCGTCGAATTGGGCTCCCATCGATCATCACGCTCTGCAGCGCCCTGACCTCTTGCCGGGCTGGCCAAGCCGCCTGCCGCGCGTTGTAAACATGAACGCGATCGGTGATGCCCTGCTCCATCCGGGCGGTGGGAGCTTTGGTCCAAAAATCGAGGCACTCGTCGTCTATAACTCAAACCCGGTCGCCGTCGCACCCGATTCGGAGCGCGTCGCCACGGGCTTCGCAAGAGACGATCTGTTCACTGTGGTGCTCGAGCATTTTCAGACGGACACGGCCGACTACGCGGATCTGTTGTTGCCGGCCACGATGCAGTTCGAGCACCTCGACGTCCACAAGTCGTACGGACATACCTATGTAATGGTCAACCGGCCGTCCATGGCGCCCATCGGCGAAGCGCGGCCCAATACCGACATTTTTCGTGGCATCGCCCGGCGCATGGGGATCGACGAAGCGTCGCTTTACGAAAGCGACGAGGCGGTGGCGCGAGCCTCACTGCATTGGGACGCCCCAACGCTCGAAGGCGTCGACTGGGAGAAGCTCCACGCCGCAGGCTGGGCAAAGCTGAAGTTGCCCGATGCACCGTTCGCGGAAGGAGGGTTTCGCACCCCCTCGGGCAAATGCGAGTTTGCCAGCACGCTGCTCTCCGATCTAGGCGCCGATCCGTTGCCCGATTACTTGCCGCCTTACGAGTCGCCGGACGGTTCGCCCGAGCTCGCCGCACGCTATCCGCTCGCGATGATTTCGCCGCCCGCGCGCCATTTCCTCAATAGCAGCTTCGTCAACGTCGAAAGCTTGCGGGCAAGCGAACAAGAACCGCATCTCGACATCCACCCGTACGATGCGGCACCGCGCGGCATCGGCGAAGGCGACTTCGTGCGTATCTATAACGATAGAGGTTCGCTGACGGCGCGCGCCCGCGTCACCGAGCGCGCGCGCAAGGGCGTCGTCGTCGGGCTTTCGATATGGTGGAAAAAGCTCTCGCCGGACGGCCGCAACGCCAACCAGGTCACCAGTCAGGCGCTGACCGATCTTGGCGGATCGGCCACATTCTACGATTGCCTCGTCGAGGTCGAGCGCATCCCCGCTTAAAGTGTGGTTCAGCCGCTTGAATTGGAAGTCGAGATCTAATTCGATTGTTCCATGGTGAGCGACCGGCTAGGATGCCGTTTTTCGCACGATCATTCGAAAGATCATTCAAAGATCACGGGAGGAGCGCGCCGTATGGAAAAAATCTGGCTGAGGTCATATCCACCCGGCGTCCCGGCGCAAATTGACGCCTCCGCCTATGCATCGGTCGGCGAGCTGCTCGAGGAGAGCTTCCGCGATTATCGGGAAAGGCGCGCGTTCGTTTGCATGGGCAAGGCAATCACGTATGGTGAGCTCGACGAACTTTCGCGCAAGCTAGGCGCGTGGTTTCAGTCGAAGGGGCTCGCCCGCGGCGCGCGAATCGCGCTGATGATGCCGAACGTGCTTCAGTATCCGGTCGCGACCGCTGCCGTCTTGCGGGCCGGCTACGTCGTCGTGAACGTGAATCCGCTTTATACGCCGCGCGAGCTCGAGCACCAACTGAAGGACAGTGGTGCCGAGGCGATCGTCGTTCTCGAGAACTTTGCGGCGACTGTGCAGGCGGTCGTGCGTAATACGTCGATCAAGCACATCGTCGTCGCTTCGATGGGGGACCTGATGGGCGCGAAAGGCCTCGTCGTCAACTTCGTCGTGCGCCGCGTGAAGAAGATGGTCCCCGCCTGGAGCCTGCCGGGCCACGTGAAGTTCAACGATGCCGTGGCCGCGGGGGCGCGGCAAACCTTCGTGCCGGCTCGGCCGACTCACTCCGACCTGGCATTCCTGCAATACTCCGGCGGCACGACAGGCGTCGCCAAGGGCGCGATGCTCACGCACGGCAACATCGTGGCGAATGTGCTGCAGTCCGCTGCCTGGCACGAGCCGGCTCATCCGGAAGGGGCCGCCGCCGAGCATATCGTCAACGTCGTAGCGCTTCCGCTTTACCACATCTACGCCTTGACGGTTTGCTTTCTGTTGACGGTCCGCGGCGGCGGTCTCGGTGTCCTGATTCCGAATCCGCGCGACATCGGCGGCATGATCAAGCAGCTGAAGGGCTACGAGATCAGCACGTTCCCCGCCGTCAACACGCTCTACAACGCCTTGCTCAATCATCCAGACTTCGGTCAACTCAATTTTTCGAAGCTGAGGGTCGCGAATGCCGGCGGCATGGCTGTGCAGGAGGCGGTGGCCAAGCGCTGGTACGAGCGCACGGGCAAGCCGATCGTCGAAGGATATGGGCTGTCGGAAACGTCGCCTTCGGCCATTTGCAATCCTGTCACAGCGACCGAATACAGCGGGGCGATCGGGGTACCGCTTCCTTCCACTGAAGTATCGATCCGCGACGACAGCGGGAATCCGGTGCCTGTCGGGGAGCGGGGCGAAGTCTGCATCCGCGGCCCTCAGGTGATGGCCGGCTACTGGAATCGGCCCGACGAGACAGCAAAGGTGATGACGTCCGACGGCTTCCTCAAGACCGGCGACATCGGCGTCATGGACGCGCGCGGATACTTTCGGATCGTCGACCGAAAGAAAGACATGATCCTGGTGTCGGGTTTCAACGTCTATCCGAACGAAGTCGAGGATGTCGTCGCGAAGCATCCGGGCGTTTTCGAAGTGGCTGCCGTCGGCGTGCCCGACGTGCACTCGGGCGAAGCGGTGAAGCTCTTCGTCGTCAAGAAGGATCCCGCGCTCACAGAAGCCGACGTGCTGGCTTTCTGCAAGGAGCAGTTGACGGGCTACAAGCGCCCGAAGTTCGTCGAGTTTCGCAGCGAGTTGCCGAAGACCAACGTCGGCAAGATCCTCCGGCGCGAACTGCGAGAAGCGAGCGTGGCTGCTGCCGAGAAGGCGCCGTTTGCAACGGCCCGCAACGCGTGAGCTTCCTGGTTCAGGGTCCACTACTTCGCATTCATCGATGGCCGGGGCTATGCCGGCGAGCCCCGGACTGCTTCAGCATGCCGGTGACCGGCAGCCTTGCCAAAGCCGCGGGGTACACTCGGCTGTCTGCGTCCCTCAACATCGTCTAAAATGCACGGTTAGCCGCTTTTTTGCGCTCAATTTCGCATTGCGCCGGTCTACCGCCTGCAGTTGCAGCCGTGGGCCGACACGCGTCGGAGCCCGGTGCTTGCATCTGCCCCGCAGGCGGCGTAGCTGATCAATGTGGAAAAAGCGCGGGAGAAGCGCGGGAGAAGGGCGCGCGAAATGTACGCGTGAGAAATGCGGAGATATGCATGACGCTGGATGAGTTGGTCACGGAATTCGACCGAGGGCTGCGTTCAATGGCAGGAGTGAGCAGGATGAGCCGTCCTCTTCCATTGCCATCGGCTGCGGCTGGCACGGAAATGACGCTCGCCGAGCAAAACCACGCCGCCGGATTAATGCGCGTCAATCACGTCGGTGAAATCTGCGCGCAGGCGCTTTATCAGGCGCAAAAGCTCGCCGCGCGCTCGCCGACGCTAAAAGCCGCGTTCGACCGTGCGGCCCGCGAGGAGGAAGACCACCTTGCCTGGACCATGCACCGGCTCAAGCAACTCGATTCGCGACCGAGCCTTCTCAACCCGCTCTGGTATGCGGGCTCGCTTGCAATTGGCTTGGCCGCTGGATCTCTAGGCGACAAGGTCAGCCTTGGGTTCATGGCGGAAACCGAGCGTCAGGTCGAGCGCCATCTGGACGGACACCTTTCGTCGTTGCCCGAAGCGGATGTCGAGTCACGCTCGATAGTCGAGCAAATGCGCGCCGATGAGAGCGCGCACGCAAAGGCTGCAACGGACGCTGGCGGCATCGATCTGCCGCGGCCCGTCCGTGCGCTCATGCGAGCGGCGTCGAAGGTCATGACCACGACCGCGTACTACGTCTGAGAGTGTCCACGGGCGACGCGCTTGAGCATCGCCCACCGCTCGCTGTTTTCCGGTTCGTCATCCGCCCATCCTTCCCCCGTTTCGGCCGCTTTCGCGCTTATCGCCTCGACGTTTGTCGCGCGCTTCTCAGGTATCACCTTCAGAACATGCAGTAGCCCATTCATTTTTAACGTTTTTCCCTTTAATGCGTGGTTGAGGAAGGACACGTAAGTCCTTGTTCTTTCAAACAAAATCGGTCGAAAAAACGGTCCTTCTCCCTTGACCCGCCTAGGGCGTTACTCTAAAGTGGGAGACAGTGTGAGAAAGTGTATTTTTGTGGATTGATCGGACCATTCCGGCCGGATTTTCGAGAGCAAAGCGGGGCGGGCGCCCCGAGGGGAAAAAGACGTGTTCCAAGGGGCGTCGGCGCTGACGCTCGATGCGAAAGGGCGTATGTCGGTGCCTTCTCGCTATCGCGAAGCGCTGCAAGGCGAGGCACAAGGACGGGTGACGCTGACGAAGCACCCCGACGGTTGCCTTTTGCTGTTTCCGCGCCCCGAGTGGGAAGTCTTTCGCACGAAGATCGCCGCACTGCCGATGGATGCGCATTGGTGGCGGCGGATTTTTCTCGGCAATGCGTCCGACGTCGATCTCGACAGTGCGGGCCGCATTCTCGTCTCTCCGGAATTGCGAATGGCCGCGGGGCTGGAAAAGGAAGTCATGTTGCTCGGCATGGGAAGCCACTTCGAACTGTGGGACGCGCAGACATACGCGGCCAAGGAGCAGGCGGCGATGTCGCAAGGCATGCCTGAAGCGTTGAAGAATTTCACGTTCTGATCGCGGGTTATCGAAGGACACTGCGATGGGAAACGAGCTGCGGCACCAGACGGTGTTGCTTGACGAAGCGATAAATGCGCTCGTGACGCGCGCCGACGGCATTTATGTCGACGGTACGTTCGGGCGCGGCGGGCACAGCCGGGCGGTCCTCGAGAGGCTCGGCCCCGCGGGCCGGCTGATCGCGTTCGACAAGGATCCGCAGGCGATCGAGACGGCGCGGTCGATTGCCGATACGCGCTTCGAGATCGTGCACGACAGCTTCGCCGCGCTTTCGACCGCGCTTGCCGCGCGCGATATCGCGAAGGTTTCGGGTGTCTTGCTCGATCTCGGCGTGTCGTCGCCTCAGCTCGATGATCCGGAACGGGGGTTCAGCTTTCGTGCCGACGGTCCGCTCGATATGCGAATGGACCCGACGCGCGGGGAATCGGCGGCCGAATGGCTCGCGCGGGCAACGCAGCAGGAACTGACGGAGGTGATTCGAGATTATGGGGAAGAACGGTTTGCTGTTCAGATTGCAAAGGCGA
Source organism: uncultured Burkholderia sp. (assembly GCA_964414365.1). Taxonomy (GTDB): domain Bacteria; phylum Pseudomonadota; class Gammaproteobacteria; order Burkholderiales; family Burkholderiaceae; genus Trinickia. Next base: position 6,052 of record CAYPWK010000108.1, on the reverse strand, counting down.
TTGTTGCTCGCCGGGCAGAGTCCGACCGCCTCGGGCCTCTCGTCAGCACGGGCGAGCTTGCCCAAATCGTGGCTCACGCCGTCAAGACACGTGAGAAGGGTAAGGATCCGGCAACCCGCACCTTTCAGGCTATACGGATTCACGTCAATCAAGAGCTTGCGGAGCTGCAAGTCGTTTTAGAGGCTGCATTGTCGTTGTTGGAGCAAGGGGGGCGGCTGGTGGTCATCAGCTTTCATTCGCTCGAGGATCGAATCGTGAAGCGATTCATGCAGGCGCACGCGAAGGCGCCCGCGGTCGACCGTCGCTTGCCGATTCGTGCCGTCGATCTGCCCAGTCCGCCGCTCAAAATCATCGACCGTGTTTTCGCGGGTGCCGCTGAAGTCGAGGCGAATCCGCGCGCTCGCTCGGCCGTAATGCGCGTCGCGGAGCGCATTGCGCCATGAGCCGCCTCAACATTCTCCTGCTGATCGTCGTTCTTGGCTGTGCGTTATCTGTCGTCAACGCAACAAACCAGCAGCGGCGCCTTTTTATTCAGCTCGAGCGGGAGCAGGCGGAGGAGCGCCAGCTACAGCAGGACTACGCCCAACTGCAATACGAGCAGAGCGCGCTTTCGAAGACTTCGCGAATCGAAGGGCTCGCCGCTGAAACGCTCAAAATGCGCTCGGTCGCGAGCGGCAACACGCAATATCTGACGCTTGCGCCCGGCGCCCTCGAGGCGCACGATGCCGCGATCCCGACAGCGGCCAGCACGCCCGCTTTCGCGAGTACGGCGGCGGTACGTGCCGCGAGGCGCGTCGCGCCGACGAACCGCGGAGGTGCCCGATGAAACTGCCGGGCAATCGCAAGCGCGTTACGTTTTCCGCCAGCCCTGTGCTCTCCGTGCGGCTGCCGATGTGGCGCTCGAAGCTCGTCGTCTTTCTGCTGTTCATGGCGTTTGTCGTACTCGTCGGGCGCGCGTTCTGGATCCAGGGGCCCGGCAATGCGTTCTATCTGAAGCAGGGCGAAAGCCGATATCGGCGCACCATCGAGTTGGCAGCCACGCGCGGCAAGATTCTCGATCGTAATGGGCTCGTGCTCGCGACGAGCCTGCCCGTGCGCGCAATTTGGGCCATTCCCGAATCGGTCCCGGAAGATCTCGATCCAAGCAAGCTCGCCGCCCTCGGATCGCTGCTCGGCATGAGCCAGAAAGAGCTGCGCGCGAAGCTCTCCGGCGACAAGACATTCGTCTACGTGAAAAGGCAAGTCCCCGTCGACGTGGCCGAAAAGGTCGTGGGGCTCGACATTCCCGGCCTCTATCAGCGCGACGAGTACAAGCGCTTTTACCCGGAGGGCGAGATTACGGCGCACCTCGTCGGCTTCACGAACGTCGAGGACGAGGGTCAGGAGGGAATCGAGCTTGGCGATCAGAAGATCCTCGCGGGGATGCCCGGGATGCGTCATGTCATCAAGGATCGCATCGGGCGCATCGTCGAGGACGTCGATCAGCAGGTGCCGCCGCGCAACGGCAAGGACGTCGATCTGTCCATCGACAGCAAGATCCAGTACATTGCCTACACCAATCTGAAGGCCGCCGTCGAGAAATCCAAAGCGAAAGCGGGCGCGGCGGTGGTCGTCGATGTGCGCACCGGTGAAGTGCTCGCGCTCGTCAACTATCCGACCTATAACCCGAACGATCGCTCGCATTTAACGGGCGAGCAACTGCGCAATCGGATCCTCACCGACGTCTTCGAGCCCGGCTCGATCATGAAGCCGTTCACCGTCTCGCTCGCGCTCGACTTGCACCGTGTCACGCCGACAACGCTCGTCGACACGGGCAATGGCCATTTCACGCTCGACGGCGCCACCATTACCGACGATTCCGGCTTCGGCGTGCTGACGGTGGGCGGCGTGATCCAGAAATCGAGCAACATCGGCGCGACGAAGATCGCCATGACGCTCAAGCCCGAAGAAATGTGGGATATGTATACGAGCATCGGTCTCGGCCAGCCGCCGAAGGTCGGCTTTCCCGGCGCCGCGGCAGGGCGGCTGCGGCCCTGGAAGAGTTGGCGCCGCATCGAGCAGGCATCGATGTCGTACGGGTACGGGCTTTCGGCGTCGCTCTTCCAGCTCGCGCGCGCCTATACGGCGATCGCGCACGACGGCGTGCTGATGCCGGTCTCGATTTTCAAGGTCGACCCCACGCAGGCCGTCACCGGGACACAGATCTTTTCACCGACGACGGCCCGAGCAGTGCGTGCGATGCTCGAGTCGGTCGTGTCCTCGCAGGGTACGTCGCCTGAGGCAGCGGTGCCCGGCTATCGCGTCGGCGGCAAGAGCGGCACGGCCTACAAGCATGTCGGCCGCGGTTACGATCGGTCGAAATATCGCGCCTCGTTCGTCGGCATGGCGCCGATGCCCAATCCGCGTATCGTCGTTGCCGTCTCGATCGATGAGCCGACGTCCGGTAGCCATTTCGGCGGCTATGTGTCGGGGCCCGTCTTTGCGTCGATTGTCGGTGACACGCTGCGCTCGTTGAACGTGCCGCCCGATATGCCGGTGAAGCAGCTCGTCGTATCGGACGACGCGGCTAAGACAGCGGGAGCGGCCGCGCCGACGACAGCGCGCGCGATCGCCGTATCGACTGATTCGCGCAACAACGCGGGAGTCGTGCGATGAGCGCGCCGGCCGATCGGCACGTCGCCGAGGCACTCGGCTGGCTGCGCGCGCACGTCGCGCAGCGGGCGCATTTGCATTCCGACACCCGCACAATCGCGGCCGGCGATGTGTTTCTCGCTTACGCGGTCGACGGTGCCGACAATCGTTCGCATATCGAGCGCGCGCTTGTGACCGGCGCGGCAGCCGTTCTCTATCAGCCGGAAGGTTTCGCGGGCTGCGTGGACGCGGCGCGCATGTTGGCGGTGCCCGCGTTGAACGACCGGGTGGGCGAGATCGCGAGCCGATGGTACGGCGAGCCGAGCGAGCGGATGCTCGCCGTCGGCATAACGGGGACGAACGGCAAGACGTCGTGCTCGCAATGGATCGCGGCGGCACTGACGGCGCTCGGTACGCCGTGCGCCGTCATCGGCACGCTCGGAAGCGGCATGCCGGGCCATCTCGTGCAGACGGGATTCACGACGCCCGATGCGCCGCAACTGCAGCGCAGCCTCGCACAGCTCGCAGCCGACGGCGCGCGCGCCGTCGCGATGGAGGTGTCGTCGCACGCACTTCATCAGGGGCGCGTGAATGGAACGGCTTTCGATATTGCCGTGTTTACGAATCTCACGCAGGACCACCTCGACTATCACCGGACTTTCGAGGCGTACGAAGCCGCCAAGGCTCGGCTTTTCGATTGGCCCACGTTGCGCGCGGCCGTCATCAACCGTGACGACGCGGCAGGGCGGCGCTTGCTCGGCCGCGTGCAAGGGCGCGTGCGTACGATCGCTTATGGCATAGGCGGCGAGCGCGCGGCAATCGGTGATGAGGCGCCGGGTTGTGAGGCGCGGCTCGTCGCCACGAACGTCCGCGCCACGGCGACGGGAACTGCGTTTCATCTCTCTTCGGATTGGGGCGACGCCGATGTCGAAGTCGGCACGCTCGGCGTATTCAACGTCAGCAATCTGCTCGCCGTACTCGGCGCGCTGCTTGCCGCGGACGTGCCGTTTGCGGATGCGCTTGGACAACTGGCAAAGCTCGAGCCCGTCAACGGACGCATGCAGCGGCTCGGCGGCCGGCTTGCGAACGATGAGCCGCTCGTCGTCGTCGACTATGCGCATACGCCCGACGCGCTCGAGAAAACGCTCGAGGCGCTGCGCCCGATTGCCGAAGCGCGCGGCGGCAAGCTCGTCTGCATGTTTGGCTGCGGAGGCGATCGCGACGCGACGAAGCGACCCCTGATGGGCGCGATCGCGGAGCGGCTTGCGGACGTTGTCGTCGTGACCAGCGACAACCCGCGTAGCGAAAATCCACAATCGATCATCGAGCAGATCGTTGCCGGCATGGCCGATCCGAGTCACGCACGGGCCATCGTGGATCGCGCGAACGCGATCTTGCAAGCGGTGCGCAGCGCGGCGCGCGAGGACGTCGTCGTGCTCGCGGGAAAGGGGCACGAAGCAACACAGGAAATCATGGGCAAGAAGCGCGTTTTCTCGGATCAGGACCATGCACGCCTCGCACTCGCGGCGCGCGCGACACATACGCGCGGAGGCGGCGAATGACCATGCTGACGCTGGCAGAAGCGGCCCGTCTCATCCATGGCGCAACAGTCGTGGGCGATGGCACCGTCACATTCGAGCGTGTTTCTACAGATAGCCGTACGGCCGGTCCCGGCGACTTGTTCGTTGCGTTGAAGGGCGAGCGCTTCGACGCTCACGACTTTCTCGCCGATGTGGCCGTGCGGGGCGTATCGGCTGTTCTAGCCGCGCGCGTGCCCGCATCGAGCTGGAATCTGCCGACAGTCGTCGTCGACGAGACGCGGGCGGCGCTCGGCGCACTTGCGCGAGGCTGGCGCCGGCGCTTCCAGATTCCGCTCGTTGCGGTGACGGGCAGCAACGGCAAGACGACGGTCAAAGAGATGATCGCGTCGATTTTCGCGGCGGCGGCCGGCGCCGACGGGCGCCTTGCGACGGCCGGCAACCTCAACAACGAGATCGGGCTTCCGCTCACGCTCTTTCGATTGAACGCCTCCCACAAGCTTGCCGTCGTCGAACTCGGGATGAACCATCCGGGCGAAACCGATACGCTCGCGAAAATCGCCGAGCCGACGATTGCGCTCGTCAACAACGCGCAGCGCGAGCACCAGGAGTTCATGGAGACGGTCGAGGCCGTCGCGCTCGAGCATGCAAGCGTGATTCACGCGCTTGGCCCAGACGGCGTTGCCGTCTTCCCGGCCGACGACGCCTACGCAGGTATATGGCGGGCCGCCGCGACCGGCAATCGCGTCGTCGATTTCGCGCTGCTGCCGGCGGGGGATCCGTCGCCGGTCCGCGAAGCGCAAGCCGCGAACTTCGCCGCGGTCACCGGCGACTTCACGGGCAACCGTCTGCGCGCCCGCACTCCAGCTGGCGACTTCGAAGCGACGCTGCAGGTGCTGGGTGCGCACAACGCTCGCAACGCGCTCGCCGCGACGGCGGCGGCGCACGCGGCGGGTGTGTCGCTCGATGCGATCCGTCGAGGCCTCGAAGCGTTCTCTCCCGTGAAAGGCCGGCTGCAGGCGAAACGCGCCGTCGTAGGCTCGCTCACTGGCGCGACGGTTATCGACGACACCTACAACGCCAACCCGGACTCCATGCGCGCGGCGATCGACGTGCTGAGTGCGATGCCGGTGCCGCGTGTGCTCGTGATGGGCGATATGGGTGAAGTCGGTGATCACGGGCCGGCCTTCCATCGCGAAATCGGCGCCTACGCGCGCGAGCGTGGCATCGATGCGCTGTTCGGACTTGGCGACGCGACACGCGACGCCTGCGCGGCGTTCGATATCGCTACCAGCACGCAAGCGCCGGCAACGACGTCGGCGCTTCCCTCGGCCTCCATTCATCGGGCTCGCCATTTCGACGATGCGGCGTCATTGATCGACGCGTTGCAGCAGGCCGGCTTCGACGGGAGCGCGACGTTGCTCGTGAAAGGATCGCGCTTCATGCGCATGGAGCGCGTCGTCGATGCGCTGACCCAATTACAACCGAATGTGCCGGGCACGGAGCCCGGCACGCACTGAGAGAAGGACGAGCATGCTGCTGGTGTTGGCGCAATGGCTGCAGAACGACGCAAGCTTTTTGCGCGTGTTCAACTATCTGACGTTTCGAGCGGTGGCGGCGACGATCACCGCGCTGCTGATCGGGCTCGTCTGCGGCCCGTGGGTGATCCGCAAGCTGACCGCCATGAAAGTAGGCCAGGCCGTGCGGACAAACGGCCCGCAAACGCATCTCGTGAAATCCGGCACGCCGACGATGGGCGGCGTGCTGATCCTGCTCGGCATCGCCGTTTCGACGTTGCTGTGGGCCGATCTCACCAATCGCTTCATCTGGATCGTCATACTCGTCACGTTCGGCTTCGGCGTGATCGGCTGGGTCGACGATTA
>CAYPWK010000107.1:0-14122 GCA_964414365.1 uncultured Burkholderia sp. | reverse complement strand
ATTACCGCGTCGACGCCGCTCGACGCCCTCAGGTAGTCTCCCGAGATATAGACGTCGGTACGCTTCGATAACAAATAGTGCAGCCCTGCCGACGCCTGATTCCAGTGATGACCTTCAAAATGCGTATACTGGTAGCCGCCGATCGCGCTGAAAGCGGGCGTGACTCGCCACGATGCGCCGCCCTCGAGCACTTGCATGTGAGATGACTCGCCAAACGCCTTGATCGTCGTGTACGAAAAGTTGCCCATCAACGTCACGTCACCGATCGCATAGCTCGAGCCGATACCGAACGTGCCCTGCTTATCAACGGGGAACGACGTGCTCGAGTAGAGATCGGTGATCGCACCCGTCGCCGGATCGACAGTGACCGTCGGTCTGCCGAGGAACGTGTGCGTACCAATCATCGCATAAGGATCGAACGCATAGATCCCATGCGGGTTGTTCAGCTGGGTATACGCCGCGCCGATCGTAAATCCTCCATGGGCATAGTGCGCGCCGACACTATATGCGCTGTCCTGATGAAAGTTGCCGGCGGCATTGCCGAAAGACCACATGCCTCCGAATTTGAAGCCGTCGATCTCCTTCGAGAGAAACTTGATCGAATTCGGCAGCCGGTCGCCATTGAAGCGGTCGAAGTCACCTTGATGGATCGCATAACCGCTGGCCCATGCCGAGACGTTGTAAAGGAACACCATCTCCTCGGTCATATCGAGCTGATTGCCGAGCGACAGCGTCCCCCATTGATTCGACAGCCCCAGGTAGGCTTGACGCCCGAACTCGGCACCGCCGAAAGCAAGCTTGCCGGTACCGAGCTTGAAGCCGCTTTCGAGCGCGAACACCGCGGAGAGCCCGCCGCCAAGATCTTCCCTGCCCGAGAGACCCCAGCGGTTTCCATACGAAACGCCGTCGTCGAACTTGACCACGTGAGAACCGCCCGTGTTGTTCACGTACGTTATGCCGGCATCGAGAATGCCGTACAGCGTGACACTGCTTTGCGCGTGGCCGATGGCCGGTGCGGTAGCCAACGCGAACGCGAGGCCCGACACTATCGGGGCATGTCGTTGTTTCATTTTGTGTTTTCTCCCAGCGCCGCCTTGACTGCCTGCAATCCGTCCGCGCCGGCGGTCGTCGTCACGCCGTCGAGCCAGGGCCCGAGCAGATCGGCGTGACCCTTGAGCGCGTTCACGGCTGCGGTATTGAGGCTGACCTTATTCACGAGCACGTCCGCGATGATCTGATTCTCGAGGTCGACATTGAACGTCAGCTGCTTGAACAACCGGCCAAGATTCGTGCACTCGCCCGCGAAGCCCGCGCGCGTCACCGTGTTCACCGTCGCACCGCCATAATTCGGTCCGAAATAGGCATCACCACCGGAAAGATAGGTGATATGGAATTTCGTGTTCATCACATGAGGCTCCCACGCGAGAAACACGATCCACTTCTTGTCCCGAACCGCGCGCTCGACCTGCGTCAGCATCGCCGTCTCGCTCGATGCAACGAGCGACCAATGGCCGAGGTCAAACGCCTTGTCGCCGATCATCTTCGTGATGTTCTGGTTTGCCGGCGCGCCCGGTTCGATGCCGTAGATCTTGTCTTGAAAGTTCTCACTATGCTTCGCGAGATCGGCAAACGAATGGACGCCGGCCGCCGCGACGTAATCGGGTACGGCGAGCGTAAACTTCGCGCCGGTCAGATTGGCGTGGAGCACGTCGATCGAGCGCTCAGCGATGAACGGCTTGACGAGCGGCGCCTGCGCCGGCATCCAGTTGCCGAGGAATACGTCGACCTGCCCCTTCCTCAGGCCTTCGTAGGTGATCGGCACCGACAGGTTCGCGACGGTCTGGTGATATCCGAGCGCCTTCAAAAGAACCCCCGTTACGGCATTGGTCGCATCGATATCCGTCCAGCCCGGATCGGCCATGCGAACCTCCGTGCAACTGTGCGGCTCCCCCGCATGCGCCATGAGTGAAGGCATTGCCGCGGCCACGAACGAGACCGTGGATACAATGCGCCTGAACCGATGCGGCTTGTTACGTTTCATTGCGATTGCCCCTCCTGCGTATGGTTAATGTGGCCGTGCATCCAATTCGACTGTCGATGATCGGTTCATTCGCGCACAACGCGCGGGAAACGCGCCATCGCTTCTAGCGTGTCGAGTTCGATGTGGTTGCGCATGTAGCGCTGACTTGCTTCGCTGAACGGCTGCCAGTCCCATGACTGAATTCGTCCTTGCGTCGTCGCGGCATAGTGGAAACGCCGCCGGCGCTGGCTGGCGATCACGTCGCGATGCAATGCGCCGAGATTCCAGCGCTGCCCGACTTCCGCGCGAAACGCCGCAACCCGCTGCGCATGCGCCGGACTGTCGGCCAGATTGACGAGTTCCTGTGAATCGGCCTCGAGGTCGAACAACTGATCGGGATCGACAGGGGTATGAATGAACTTGTACGGCCCGCGGCGGATCATCACGATTGGTGCAATCGCACCTTCCGCGAGATATTCGCCGAACATCTCGTCATGGCCGCCGTCGTTTTGCAGGTGCGGCACGAGGCTGCGGCCGTCCACCGGATCGGGCCATGCGGTCTCGCGCACGCCCGTCGCAAGCTCGACAAGCGTCGGCAGCAGATCGATCGTCGAGACAGACGCGCTCACTCGGTGCACCACAAACTGCTTCGGCGCGTGCACGATCAGCGGCACGCGCGCTGCATTTTCGAAGAAGGTCATCTTGTACCAGAGGCCGCGCTCGCCGAGCATATCGCCGTGATCGGAGGTGACGATGACGATCGTGTCGTCGGCAAGTCCCGTGGCTTCGAGGGCGTCGAGCATCGCGCCGAATTGCGCATCCACGTATGAAAGCGCGCCATAGTACGCACGGCGCGCATGACGGACTTGCGCTTCCGTGGGCGGGGTACGGTCGTTCTCGCACACGTGGCGCAGCCGCTTCGAGTGCGCGTCACTCTCCTCGTAGCTAAGCGTCGTGCGCGGCGAATCGATGTCCTCGTCGCGATAGAGGTTCCAGAACTCGGACGGGATAGCGTACGGATCGTGAGGGTGAGTCAGCGAAGCGACCACGCAGAACGGCCGCTGATCGGTCCCGGCTTGGCGTTCACGTGCAATGTCGAAGAGCTTCTGTCGCACGGTGAACGTGACTTCGTCGTCGAAGTCCAGCTGATTGGTGCGCACGCACGGCCCCGCCTCGAGCACCGAGCTCATGTTGTGGTACCAGCTCGGCCGCACGTCGGGTTGGTCCCAATCGGGCACCCAGCCGAAATCCGCGGGATAGATGTCGGTGGTCAGGCGCTCCTCGAAACCGTGCAGCTGATCGGGACCGCAGAAATGCATCTTGCCGGACAGCACCGTGCGATAGCCGGCCGCGCGCAGGTAATGCGCGAACGTCAACGTTTGGGCCGGTAATTCGGCGGCGTTGTCATAGGCGCCGATCTTCGACGGCAGCTTGCCCGCCATCAGCGCAAAGCGCGACGGCGCGCAGAGCGGGCTTGCGCAATAGGCCGAGTCGAATACGACGCTCTCGCGCGCGAGTTCATCGATGCGCGGCGTCTTCGATACCGTATTGCCGTAGGCACGCAACGAAGATGGCGTCATCTGGTCCGCCATCAGGATGAGGATATTTTTTCCAGTGCTGGGATTCATGAGCGGGGCCGATTAGAATCAGATGCCGAAAGCTACGCATCCCCTTCGTGAGGCAATCGCGGCTTCGCCAACCGAATGTGGCAGCGCTCCATCGCGTTGCGTCCCGAGCGGGTGACCTCAATATGTTGGCTCATTAATCGCCTGTGAAGACGCCCCCAACTTATGGCCCCATTAGGTAGGCTTATGTCTGAACATGATCGTTTGCCGCCTATGCAAGCGCTCTCGGTATTCGAGTCCGCGGCGCGACTGGCAAGCTTCACCGCCGCCGCGCGCGAGCTCGACTCGACGCAGCCCGCCGTCAGCCAGCGCATCGTTCAACTCGAGGCGGACTTGGGCGTGCCGCTCTTCGAACGCGGCCACCGCGGCGTCACGCTGACGCCCGACGGCGAGCGCCTCTATGAAGCAGTCCGCCAAAGTTTTGCAACGATTCGCGACGCCGCCGCCGAGATCCGTGGGCGGCGTGCCAAGGGGGCGCTGACAATCCTCACCGACGCCGGCTTCGCCACTTACTGGCTCATGCCCCGCCTCGCCGGGCTCACGCGCTCGATGCCGGACGTCGACGTAAAAGTGGTCACATCCCAGCAGGCGTTCGATCCTCGCCGAGATCGTGCCGATATCGCAATTGCGTTTGGGGACGGCGATTGGTCGCCCTGCACCGCGACGCGTCTTTTCCCCGAAGAAGTGATTCCCGTCTGCTCGCCCGCGTTTGTAGCGGCTCATTCGCCGATCAGAGGGCCGGCGGATTTGCGCACGCTGCCGTTGCTGCATGTGCAACCTGCCGAACCCGAGCGCTGGCTCAACTGGAACGGCTGGTTCGCGACGCACGGGCTTGCCGCGCCGCCGGACGGACATGGCCTGACGTTTAACAGCTACGCGCTAGTCATGCATGCTGCGCTCACGCATCAAGGCGTGGCGCTCGGGTGGTCACCGCTCGTCGACGAGCTCGTGGCGAGCGGCCAGCTCGTGGCGCTCTTCGATACGCCGGTGACGACATCACGCGGCTATTTTCTCGTCTGCCCCCCTGCCCGTCCCGAAGCTCCCGCGGCACCCGCTTTCCGGCGATGGTTGTTCGCGGCTTGCGCAGCGGACGAGGTGCGAGAGGCACGAGAAGCGCGATAATCGCCGCCACGATGCGAAAAGTCGAAATATCGCTCTGCACGACGCGTTACTTTCTATCGACTCCCCGATTTTTATTGCGGATATCTTTCTCGGCAAGCGTAGCCGCGAGCAGCGTATAGCGGCTTCAGCAGCCGCTTCGCAATGTTTTCGCTTAAAGCGCGTTTGACGAGATTTTTACGCCTCGTATATCCTCGTTAATACGTTGCCCTACTCGAGGTCATCGTGAGCGTCCGAGGCCCTTTGGTTAGATGGAATCGCATTCAGCCCGCGAGGTATCTTCGCGGCGATTGCGCCGCAGCCGATGGCAGCAGCGGCAGACTTGAGTTTCGCCGGTGTCTGTCCGTCTTCACTATCGTGTCGTGCCGCTCGGTGCGGCGTCACAACATCACTTCGTCCCGCGCATTCATCGCCGTCGATACGGACGGCGTCGCTTCGCTGCTGCCGTAGCGTCTTTTTCACCCGATCCGCTTCTTTCGCGGCATGCGGCGCGCCTTCGCAGCGCCGCGCACATCGTTCGAGCGCAAGCCGGCCGAGCCGATCCGTGCCGCGCGTCTGGCTTTTCGCCACGCGCGGCGCCGTTCGCTGACGCCGCGTGCATGCTTGCGCGCTCGGCAATGCGTGTTTCGCGCATTGTCGATGGACCGCGTCGTCCATATGCAAACCCAACGAGAACCATCATGTACGACATCGATGAATTCCTGAGAAAGCACCACATCACCGAGATCGAGGCGATCATCCCCGACATGGCCGGCATCGCACGCGGCAAGATCATCCCGCGCAGCAAGTTCGAGTCGGGCGAAGCGATGCGGCTGCCGCAAGCCGTGATGATTCAGACGGTGACGGGCGATTACCCCGACGACAGCAGCCTCACCGGCGTGACGGATCCCGACATGGTCTGTGTGCCCGATCCGTCGACGATTCGCATCATCCCGTGGGCCGTCGATCCGACGGCGCAGGTCATCCATGACTGCGTCCATTTCGACGGCACGCCCGTCGCGATCTCGCCGCGCCACGTCCTGCGGCGCGTGCTCGAGCAATATGAAGCGAAGGGCTGGAAGCCCGTCGTCGCGCCGGAGCTCGAGTTTTATCTCGTCGACATGAACAAGGACCCGGACTTGCCGCTGCGTCCCCCGGTCGGCCGCACGGGGCGCGCCGAAACGGGGCGCCAGGCGTACTCGATCGAAGCCGTCAACGAGTTTGATCCGCTCTTTGAAGACATCTACGAGTATTGCGAGATTCAGGAGCTCGAGGTCGACACGCTGATTCACGAAGTCGGCGCGGCTCAGATGGAAATCAACTTTCTCCACGGCGATCCGCTCCACCTCGCCGACCGCGTCTTCCTCTTTAAGCGCACCGTGCGCGAAGCGGCGCTACGTCATCACATGTATGCGACGTTCATGGCCAAGCCGATGGAAGGCGAGCCCGGTTCCGCGATGCATGTTCATCAAAGCCTCGTCGACAAGCAGAGCGGGCACAACCTGTTCACGGGCAGCAACGGCGAACCGACCGAGATCTTCTACAGCTACCTCGCCGGTCTGCAGAAGTACACACCCGCGCTCATGCCGATTTTTGCGCCCTACATCAACTCCTATCGGCGCCTGTCGCGGTTCATGGCCGCACCGATCAATGTGCAATGGGGCTACGACAATCGAACCGTCGGTTTCCGCATTCCGCACTCGGCGCCCGCGGCGCGCCGCATCGAAAATCGAATACCGGGCGTGGACTGCAATCCCTATCTGGTGATCGCGGCCACGCTGGCGGCCGGCTATCTCGGCATCACCCAGCGCCTGACGCCGACGGAGCCGCTCACGAGCAACGGTTATCGGATGCCCTATCAACTGCCGCGCAATCTCGAAGAAGGGTTGACGCTGATGGCCTCGTGCGAGCCGCTCAACGGCATTCTCGGCGAGCAGTTCGTCAAAGCCTATCTGGTCCTGAAGGAGACGGAGTACGACGCGTTCTTTCGCGTCATCAGCTCGTGGGAACGCAAGCATCTGCTGCTCAGTGTCTGAAAAAAGGTGATCAAAATGAGCCACGAACTCGAAGCATCGTTCCAGGCACCGCATGCGCCTGCGGCTATGACAGTAACCGATGCGGCCCATATGGCCAATGCCGCAAACGGGGCGGACGCAGCGGACGCAGCGGACGCGGCGGTCGATGATCGGCAAGCAGCCGCGCCCGCACGCGCTACGGCCGAATATCGAGCGCTCGATGCCGCGCATCATCTGCATCCGTTCTCCGATATGGGAACGCTGAACCAGATCGGCAGCCGCGTCATCGTGAAGGCGAACGGCGTCTACCTGTGGGACTCGGACGGCAATCGCATCATCGACGGTATGGCGGGCCTCTGGTGCGTGAACGTGGGCTACGGACGCCGCGAGCTCGCTGACGCCGCCTATCGGCAAATGCTCGAGCTCCCCTACTACAACACGGTCTTCAAGACGACGCACCCCCCCGTCATCGAACTCTCGGCGCTGCTTGCCGAGCTCACGCCGGCGCCGTTCAACCACTTCTTCTATTGCAGCAGCGGATCGGAGGGCAACGACACGGTGCTGCGCATCGTGCATCGCTACTGGGCGACGCAGGGCCGGCCCGAAAAGAAGTACGTGATCTCGCGCAGAAATGCCTATCACGGCTCGACAATCGCCGGCGCGACGCTCGGCGGCATGGACTACATGCACGCGCAGATGCCCTCGAAGATCGAGCATGTGGCACATATTGGTCAGCCCTATTTCTACGGCGAAGCGCCGGCCGAGATGACGCCGGAAGCGTTCGGTCTCGCGCGGGCGCGCGAGCTCGAAACGAAAATCCTCGAGCTCGGGGCCGAGAACGTCGCCGCCTTCATCGGCGAGCCGTTTCAGGGCGCGGGCGGCGTAATCTTTCCGCCGTCCAGCTACTGGCCGGAAATCGAGCGCATATGCCGCAAGCATGACGTGCTGCTCGTCGCTGACGAGGTCATCGGTGGATTCGGCCGCACGGGCGAATGGTTCGCTCAATCCTACTTCGGCATCTCACCGGACCTGATGACGCTCGCGAAGGGGCTGACGAGCGGGTATGTGCCGATGGGCGCCGTGGCGATTCACGATCGGATCGCGCAGGCCCTTATCGACAACGGCGAGTTCAATCACGGCCTCACGTACTCGGGGCATCCCGTGGCGGCGGCGGTCGCGATTGCGAACCTCAAGCTGCTGCGCGATGAAGGGATCGTCGAGCGGGTCAAGCAGGAGACAGGGCCGTACTTCCATCGATGCTTGCGTGAAACGTTCGATCATCACCCGATCGTCGGCGAAGTGGCCGGCACGGGGCTCGTCGCGGGTCTGCAGCTCGCTCGCGATCCTCGCGCACGCATACGCTTTGCCGATGGCGCCGAAGTCGGCGCGCTCTGCCGCGACTTTTGCTTCAGCGGAAACTTGATCATGCGTGCCACCGGCGACCGCATGCTGCTCTCGCCGCCGCTCGTCGTCACGCACGCAGAGATCGACGAGATCGTGGCGAAGGCGAAGGCCGCTATCGATGCGACTGCGAGGCGACTCGGTCTGCTGTAGCGAGGCCGCGAATACGCGATCCGTCCACCTCGCATCCCGCGGCGACGACCGCGCCGCGCTCATGCGGCATCGGGTGCCGCATCGGGCGCTGCATCGATTGCCGTGTCGGCGGCGGGGTCGCTGGCGGCGATACGCCAGGGCTGCGCAGCGACCAATTGGGCCATCCGGCGCTCGGCGTCCCACCAGATGACGCGCAGAAGCGGCGCGCATCGCGCGATGAAAATCGCCTGGACGGGATCGCTCTCGATGAAATGCGTGCAAGCGAGGCTCACTGCTGCCTGCGCCTTATAGGCGGCGACCTGCTCGGGGCTGTCGCCATGTGTCGAGGGGTCACGCATGATGAGACGCGGACCGTCATATCCATGGCGCGCGAGCCATCGGACCGTGCGCGCGCGGTCCATCTCGGGCCGCCCCGTTACGATCGCCTTCGTGCGCCCGAGGTCGATATCGGGAAGGTGTGAATACGGCGCGAGCTCGTCGCGCTCGGCGAGCGCGGCTACCAGATCGGCCTCGTAACGGTGCGGCGGCACGTCGGGCAGCAAAACACCGTCGAGATCGATTCCGTAGACGGCAAACTCGTGATCGTCGCCGATGAGGCCCACCGTGCCGGCCTTAGTGCGCCGCCAGCTCGCGCGATAAGCATCGGTGTACGCGTGCCGCTCCCACGGCATCAACGGGAAATAGCCGCGGCCGTCGATGCTGTAGTCAGGCCGGATGCGGCTTAGATCGTCGAAGACGACTGTCATCGTCTTGACGACGAGGCCCTGCGCACGCAAGTAATCGATGCAGTCGGCCAGCGTGTGACCCGCGCCGGCGATGTCCTCGCAAACCAGCACCTTGCTGCCCGGGGGTGGCATCGGAATCGACGAATCCCATGAGACGCTCCGCGTCGCTCTCTCATATCGCAGGAACGCATGCGGTGCGCCCGTGGCGTGAGAGACCATCAGCGCGAGCGGCGCGCCGCCGCGCAACACGCCGATCGCGCAGGCAAACGCCTCGCCCACCAGGGCAGGCTGAAGCGAAGCGACCCATCGATCGATTTCATCGTAGGTGAACGGCAAGACGGGCTTATCCATGAGGAAGGCGGTTCGAAGCGTACGCAGGCCACAGTCTAGCGCAGCGTCTGCGAACGGACTTTTCCAGTGGGAGATTGCCCTTAAACGTGCAAAGCAATAAGCCGCCGCGCGGCGGGATTCAGAGCTGCTCGGCGCCTCCCGCCATGGGGGCCTCCTGAGCGGCGCCGCGCGGCGCCTTATGCCTGACGTAGCCGCCATATTCATGCTCGAGAGACGGCGCGGCGTGCTCGAGCAGGAACCGTCTGAACAGCATGCAGGTCGGCGAAAGCTGCTTGGTGCGCATGTGCACGATCTGCCAGGTCCGCTCGATCGGCGTGCCGTTGACGTCGAGCAGTGCGAGTTCCCCCGAGCGGAGCTCGAGCAAAAGCGTGTGGAGCGAAATAAGGCTCACCCCCATGCCCGCGATGACCGCCTGCTTGATCGTCTCGTTGCTGCCGAGCGTGACGATCTTCGCCGGCGTGAAAAGGTGCTGGCGGAACATTTCTTCGGCCGCGATCCGTGTGCCGGAGCCCGGCTCGCGCAGCAAGAACGTGTCACCGCGCAGTTCCTGTAGATCGAAGCGCCGGGCGCCCGCGAGCGGATGCTCGAGCGGCGCGATGACGACCTGCGGATGCCGGGCGAGCGGTTCCGTGACCGTATCGAGCTCCGCGGGCGGCCGCCCCATCAACGCGAGGTCGATCGCGTTGTCCTGAAGGAGGCGGAGCAGCATCTCTCGGTTGCCGACGGAAAAGTGCACGTCGACCTTCGGATACTGCTTCGAGTAAAGCGCGAGCAGTTTAGGCGCGAAGTACGTCGCCGAGCTGACAATGCCGACCGCGATCGAGCCGCTGTCGGCAAGCTGAAGAGACATCATCGCGTCTTCGGCATCCTTGATCTCGCCGAGAATGCGGCTTGCGTGGTGCGTGAGGCGCTCGCCGGCCTCGGTCAGCGTAAGCCGGCGCGCGACGCGCTCGAACAAGGCGAGCCCGATTGCCTCCTCGAGTTGCCGGATTTGCATGGAGATCGCCGGCTGCGTCAGATGCAACTCCTCGGCCGCACGCGCGAAACTCGCGTGCCGGCTCGCGACGATAAAGATTTGTAGCTGCCGCAAGGTCAGCGAGCGAATGAAGTTCACGGTCGGGCCCTTCTCGAGAGCGACGGCGCGCGGGGCGAACCGCGAGCGTCCATGACGGACGCCCGCGTGCGGACACTATCGGCTCGCCCGCTGCGCGCCGGCAGGCTTCTCGGGTGGTGGTGTCTTGCCGGACTCCGGCAGCTTGCGCACGGCAGCCTGGAACGTCAGCGTTTCAGTGCTGATCGGGTGCGCGAAGTCGTTGTTCGCACCCGGCACTTCCGTATGAATCCGCGCGACCTGGCCCGGCAATCCGTCGGCCAGCTCGAACGTGTAGCGCTTGCCGGTGTACTGAGGGAATCGATCGGCGTTCGGATCGTTCAGGTACGGTTGAACGACGATCTGCCGCACCGTCACGGGCTTGCCGCCGATGTGGCTCGTCGCGGACGCAATCTTCGGCCCCTGCGCAAGCGCAAGCCGCAGCCGCCGCTGGAAATAGCGCCGCTGGCCTCCTGTCAGTGTTTGCATCTCGGCGATATCGTGCTCGAGAAAATAGATGATGACGGGGTTGCACGGCAGTCCACTCGTCGGCAGCGGCACTGCGCCGCTGTGATCGGAGACTTTCGCATCGCCTTTCGCGTTGCCCTGGCTCGTGACGAGCACGCGCACGACATCGGCCGCCCCCGCGTCCTTGCCCGACGCCACCATCGCATAGTCGAGCTCCGTCTGCGGCGCGACGTCATGCATGTGATCGGTCGTGAAGATCAGCTTCTCGGCCGGCGTGATTTCGCTCGAGGGCTTCGGCTCGGACGAGGAAGGCGAGGCGGCGTTCTGATCCGTCGCGCCGCGCGCACCGAGCGGACCCAATGCCCCAGCAACGGCGAGCGCGAGCAGCGACGCGAACGCGGCCGCGCGGGACATGCGGCGCAACGGCCGCGGTTCACGTTTCATCGTCAATCGCCCGCCTGTTTCGTATCAGGCGCATCGATCGGCTTCAACAGCGGCACGTTGTAGCTCGTGAGGATGCGGTCGATCTTGTCCTGGTGCGCGCCGATCCATTGATCGACCTTGTCGTGCCACGCCTTCTCGCCGTGGCGCACGCCCATCGAGATTCGATAGTCGAAGTGGATGTCCTTTTGCGGCGGGAACGGCACGACCCTGACCGAATCGCCGACACGCTTCGCGTAGTAGCTGCCGATCGGCCCCCAGATGAATGCGACATCGATCTTGCCCGCCGCGAGGTCACGCTCGATCAGCTCGCCCGGATAAGCGGCCGGATCACCGCTTTGCACCTGGTACGAGTAGGCCTGGTCGATCAGATTATGCGCTAGCAGCCAGTCTACGGCCGGCGTCTGCGAGAAGATGCCGAAATGCATCTGGCGCAGCTGATCGGGCGGCAATTGCAACAGATCCTCCGGCGTCTTGATGCTCGCGTACTCGGGCTTGTTGCGCATCACCATGACATACGTCGAATGCAGGTAGGGCTGCGTAGTCGCCGTCAGGTCATAGCCTTTCGGTACGCCGATGATGAGGTCGCACTTGAAGCGCTCGGTGTTCGGCAGCTTCTCGCGCAGCGTGTGGCGGACGAAGCCCATGCGCTGCGGGAAGTACGTGTACTCGATCTTGTAGCCGAAATCGTGTGCCATCTCGGCCGCAATCTTGTTCTCGTAGCCTTCGCCCTTGTCGTTCGAAAGCGGCATGTTGTTCGGGTCGGCGCAGACTCTCAACACGCCGTCCGCGCCGTCGTTGTTCGGCAACGAAGGGCCGTCCGCGCGCACGGCCGCGCTCGCGAGCGCGGCGGCGCCGAGCGCGACGGCCATGAGCGTGGCGTGCGCGGACATTCTTTTGCTGTGACGCATCGATCACCTCCGGAAAGATGGACAGCCCTACGGCGGCATCCGTACGCCGCCCGCTTACGGAACGTCCGCAACGGGGGCGGAGGGTACGCGACCCGGGTTTAATTTCCGTCGATTAGTTTCAGATCGCCGGGAGGAATCTTGCCGTCCGAGCGCCCTTTCAGATAGGCGTAGAGATTCTCCCAATTCTTTTGCATTCTTTCGCTCGAGCTGAAGTCGGGCATACCCTTGTCGACACGGCCGCCGAAAACCGTGCGGTGGAATTCGTTCTTATCGATCTGCTTGAGGGCGTCGATGAGCGACGGCCCAACCATCCCCTGCTGCTGCGCACCGTGACAGCGCTCGCAATCGAGCGCGCGCCAAGTCCTCCAGCCATCCAGTGTGTTCTTGTCGACCCCGTTGCCTTGGACCTTGTACACCACCTGCTCGGCCATCGCCGGTTGGGACTGCGCATAGACAACCGGCAATGCGACGACGGCGGCGGTCATTGTCGTCAGCAACAAGATTGATCGGCCTTTCATACAAACGTCTCCTTCATTGTGATGCCCTGACACATTTGGCTTTGAGCGGGCGCGAGAAAAAACGATGCCAGTGTCGCGAGCCGCGAGCTCGCCATCAGGACACCGGCCGCCGCGCGCGGCCGGCCGCTTCTAGGCGGCCGGCGACGCGCGGCGTCCAACGATTTCCAACTGTTGCCGGTTACTGCAGCAGGTTTCAGCTCTTTTCGGACGTAGGCAGCGCGAAGATGAAGAGCGTGCCGCCGAGAGCCGTGTACTTCGCGAGCTCGCGATAGCCGCCCACGGCGCCCAGGCCTTCCGTCGACTTCTTCAGACCCGCCGCGAGACCGATGCCGGCCCAGCCGCCGATGCCGGAGTACACGCCGACGTACTGCTTGCCGTCGTACTCATAGGTAAAGACGTTGCCGATGATCCCGGAAGGCGTCTTGAACTTCCAAAGCTCCTTGCCGGTCTTGACGTCGACAGCCTTGAGGTAGCCTTCGAGCGTGCCGTAGAACGCCACGCCGCCCGCCGTCGTCAACGCACCGGACCAGACCGAGAACTTCTCGGGCTTGGACCAGACGATCTTGCCCTTGGCTGCGTCCCAGGCGATGAAATTGCCCATCGAGTTCTCAACCGTCTTGCCTTGGTTCGGCCCGCCTTTGCCCGGGTCGCTCGGCCCCGGGAACATCTCGAGCGTCGCGCCGACATACGGCTGCCCCGCCACGTAGTCCACCTCGAACGGCTCATAGTTCATGCAGACGTGGTTCGTCGGCACGAGGAAGAGGTTCGTCTGCGGATCGAACGAAGCCGGTTGCTCGTCTTTCGAACCGAGCGCCGACGGGCAGATGTTCTTGACGTTGTGGTCGGGGCCGGCAGCCTGCGTCGAATACTCGGCAACACGCACCGGAAGACCGCTCTTCATGTCGATGCTCGAGGCCCAGTTGACGGCCGGGTCGTACTTCTGCGCGACAAGCAGCTGGCCGGTTTCGCGATTCAACGTGTAGCCGAAGCCGTTGCGGTCGAAGTGCACGAGCGACGGCACTTTCTTGCCGTCGATCGTGAGGTCGGCCAGGATCACTTCGTTGACACCGTCGTAGTCCCACTCGTCGTGGGGCGTCATCTGATAGACCCACTTCGCCATGCCCGTATTCAGATCGCGAGCGAAGATCGTCATCGACCACTTGTTGTCGCCGGGCCGCTGCGTCGGATTCCAGGTCCCTGGATTACCCGACCCGTAGTAGACGAGGTTCAGCTTCGGATCGTACGAGTACCAGCCCCATGTCGTTCCGCCGCCGAGCTTCCACTGATCGCCCTGCCAGGTCTTGAG
>CAYPWK010000106.1:0-14182 GCA_964414365.1 uncultured Burkholderia sp. | reverse complement strand
GCGCTCGCGACGCGGCTCGGATGATCCCGAGCGCCTGATCATAGCGACCGCCGTACACGACGAGACCAATAAGCACGACAGCCAATGCGCTCGCCGACGCAATCCAAAGCGCGAGGCGTCTGCCCCGCGCAGGCGGTACGGCCTTGAACTCTCCATCCGGGTTATTCGCACCCGAATACGAAGGCTCGGCCTGGCTGAACATTGCAACGCGCTTGGGATCGTTTCGTCGGATCCTTTCATTCACTACGTTCATCTGCCGTCTCCTTGCGGAGTGCTCATCGAAATGAGCCGCGGGACCATTTTGCGTCGACCCCTGGTTCCGCCGCGGCAATGAGGGCGGTGTACGAGGTCTCTATCGTAGGGCTTCGAGCTATGAAAACGCTCGCCATCTTCGTGGCCGATCTGGACGGGTGGCCGGAGTCGCCGTCCGGCGTGCGTTTCCGCGATGCTCCCCAGTTGGCGACAACACGATGCAAGCAGCATTCGCTGTGCCTGCTAGACCGGACCCCAATTGAATCGTGAGATCGTGGTATCGCACCGACACATCCGACAGGATCCGCGCCAAGCGAGGCGCGGATCGAGCTGGGAAAAGATGGACGGGAATGAGCTACGTGTGAACCCGCTCAGCGTTGACGCGCTAATACGCCAAAGCCAGCGATGGCGTGCGACTAACAGGGCGACTGCAAGACGTACAAGTGGGACGCCGGCGAGAACCACGGTGTGCTCGTGAGATCGACCGTGATGTCGGCCCCCCGATTCATCATTAATGTTTCACAGATGAAAACGATAAACGATGATGCTCGAGTCGTTGAAGTTGTCCTTCGTCACCACGTACTCGCCGGTTCCTTCGTTGAAGTAGGACCTGAGGCTATACACCGAATCCACTTCATCCCCAACGCTTACGACGGTCGGATTTGAGTTATTGAGCGTGGCGTCGAGTGTGCCCGTGGTTAGATTGAAGGCGTCAATGTCCTTGAGGACGTCGCGGCTCGAGACGGGTTGCCCCGAGTACACGTATCCGACGAAGAGATAGTTGGCCGATGCGGTGATCGACCTGGGGGCCGCACGAGTGACATTGATCACTGGATTGGGCACAGAGGTGTTGCCTGCTCGCCAGCCGTGATACACCTCGATTCTCGTTCCCATCTGCGACCAGTCGAAACTCCCGGCAACGCCTTGCGCCAGGATCATCGTATCGCTTTCAGGCAGGTAAATGATCCGGGTCAACGGTTGGACGGACGTCGGAACCGCTGTCGCAACCCCGGGTCCCCAAGTCGGCGTGCCGTCAGCCTTAAAGCCGGTCAGCGGGTAATGCCAGATCTGATTCGTGCCCTCCAAGCCCGCCCAAACGTCTCCGTTGGAGTCCAGGCAGAATCCGCCCGTGACCAGCGCGGTGGTATGAAAGGTTGTTAAAGTTCCTGCATCCGGGAGTGCGCCATCCGGTATTGCGATATAACCATTCGCCTTGTTGAAGTGATAGAAGAAGAAGTGGTCTGGGCTTTGACCGGATGCCACGAGGATGCGATTGAGGTGTTTGCCAGGGCTGCCGATAAATGCCATTTGAGCAAAGTGCTCGTCGCGATCGCCGGTCTTGCTGGTGAGGCGGGGATCCGATGGATAAGCAATTGGGTCGACTGTATTTGCTACAAATGTTCCTCCGGCAGTGCCGGTGTAGATGTTGCTGCTCGAGTAGAAATATTGGCCGTAGGTAATCGCGTCCGGGACAGGATCCGGGCTCGGCCCGGGAACGCCATTCACTTCAAACCCGAGCGATTGAAGCTTCCATATTGGGTTGCCGGATTTATCGAATGCGTGAATGTCGGTGCCTCCGTCGCGTGCGAGGTCCCAGGTTCCGCCCCATGGGTTATTCAGCACGTATAGATTCCCCGCGGAATCTTTGCCGATGCCGACTACACGCGTGAAGCGCTTGTCGCCAACCTGGCCTTTGACGCCGTACCTCGTATCCAGATAGCCGCCTCGAACACCAAATGTGCCCGCCAAAGCCGGCCTGCGCGTGATGTGGTAGTACTTGATATTCATGTCGGGCCCTTCGTCGCCGACCCACAGATTTTGAGTCGGTGCGTCGTAGTAGAGCGCCGATGGCAGGGACGTAGATCCCATCCGTATGGTGTCCATTTGCGCGCCGGTCGGGCTGAATTTGCTGACCATGCCCTTGTTCTTCTGCGCGACCCAGAGGTTGCCTGCGCCATCCACGGCCAGCGCACCGGGGCCAGAAACAGGGATATCGAACTGCGGTGAGCCATCGAGGGTGAAGACCCGAACGCGGTTTCCGGGAAAATCGCTCGCGTAGAGGAGTGAGCCGGACGTCGCAAGTCCGGTGACAACATCCGCCCACTTTTCGGATGTATCGGCGCTCACCGGAATGACCAAGTCGCGAGTTTGCGTGCTGCGATTGAAGCGGCCCACGAATCCGCTACCGCCGATCGCGGTGTTGAATTGCAACGCGGCAAAAACAAATGTCGCATTGCCTGTAATAGCGCTGCCCTGAAACTCGTTGTGATGCCCGATCGAGCCTTTGCTTTCCCCGTCCTGGTATATGGCGACGCCGCCTTCGCGCTCGTCCCACATCGACGCCGTATATATCGTTCCATCCGGTGCCACCCACATAGACCGGGCGGTGTTGCCGACGTGCGTGGCGTCGGTCGCGAAGGTGTTGGCGATCCAGTCGGTCGTGTATTGCGCTTGCGCCAGGCAAGGCGACGCGCTCGCCGCGGTCAACAATGCGGCAGCCAATATGGCGTAAGTCATCTTCATGTTGCACCCTGAGCAGGCTGTTGGAGGAGCGCGCTGCTATTCTGCCGAGCACTGCCGACAGGAAAGGCTAGACGGCTTTTCAATTGCCTAAGCCGAAAGGTCGAAATACTGACTTTCGACTTGAACCGGCAAGATAGCGGTGCAAGAGCGCAGCCCACTTTGTCGCGTTTCCCATCGTGTTCTCCGTTGGAAGGGTGCCGCTCGTCACCGGTAGAGTCGAACCCACGGAAAGCCGCATTCAGCATAGGAAAACTTCAGAGAGATGCAAATTTGTGGCGGATATTGCCGATGTCGACGCCATGAGGAACACATTTGGGCGCAGTTATCGGACAGCTAAATCCGCCGAACTGCCTGAACCGGAGTATCGCGCCTGCGCCGCTCAGGGACGGGCCGGCGGGTTGAACTGGTCTACCGGCTGTACCGGCCGCTCTCGCTCAGTGCCGGCCAGGCGCAACGCCGTAGCGAGCTTCTTCCGATCCAGGCCGCCTTCGCATGCCGACACGACGATCGAGGCAACCCCATTGCCAACGAAATTAGTCAACGAGCGGCACTCGGACATGAAACGGTCGATGCCGAGAATCAACACCATCGCGCTGACGGGCACGGTCGGAACGACGGACAGACTCGCGGCGAGCGTGATAAAACCCGCGCCCGTCACACCCGTCGAGCCTTTTGACGTCAGCATCGTCGTGAGTAAAAGAGTCACTTCCTGTGTAAGCGTCAGGTGTGTATTCGTCGCCTGGGCCAAAAAAAGCACGGCGAGCGTCATATAGATGTTCGTGCCGTCCAGGTTGAACGAATACCCCGTCGGCACGACGAGTCCGACGACGCCCTTCGGACATCCGAGCCGCTCGAGCTTGTCCATCAGTTGCGGCAACGCCGCTTCGGACGTCGATGTACCGAGCACAATCAGCAGTTCGTCGCGGATGTAGATCACAAAGCGCCACAGGCTAAAACCACACAGACGCGCGACGAGGCCCAGCACGATTGCGACGAATAAAAACGCGGTGAGATAAAACGCGCCGATCAGCTTGAGCATGGGCAAGAGCGAGACGATACCGTAGCGGCCGATCGTGAACGCCATCGCTCCGAAGGCACCGATGGGCGCGAGACTCGTGATCATCCGCACGATGCGAAAGAACACCTTTGACAAAGTCTCGATCGTGTCCGTCAATGGCGCGGCCCGCTCGCCAATCAACGCGAGCGCGGTGCCAAACAACATCGCGATCAGCAGGACAGGCAGGATGTCGCCTTGAACCAGCGCGCCGAAAAACGTCTCAGGTATCGCGTGCGCGATGAAGCCGACGATACCGTCGCCATGCGCCGCCTGCGCCGCGTAGCCTTTGACTGCACTCGCGTCGAGTGTGGCCAGATCGACGTTGAACCCCGCCCCGGGCGCCAGCACATGCCCGGCAAGCAAGCCGATCATCAATGCGAGCGTCGACGCAAATTCAAAGTAGAGCAGCGCTTTGCCGCCGACACGCCCGACTTTCTTGATGTCCTGCATGCCCGCGATACCGGTGACGACTGTGCAGAAGATCACCGGTCCAATGATCATTCGCACGAGCTTGATGAACAAATCGCCGAGCGGCTTCAATGCAACGGCGACCTGAGGCGCGAAGTGGCCGAGCACCACGCCGGCGACGATGGCTGCCAGCACCTGAATATAGAGAACGGTGTAGAACGGTTTGCGTTTCATGTCTCCTCCATTTTTTAGAGGCAAAGGGATGCCTTCCCTTCTGCTTTGGAAGGGGATCTGCATTATGGAATGCAACAAAAGCGGCGAAGTGACGCTTA
Organism: uncultured Burkholderia sp.; assembly: GCA_964414365.1. Lineage (GTDB taxonomy): Bacteria > Pseudomonadota > Gammaproteobacteria > Burkholderiales > Burkholderiaceae > Trinickia. The sequence goes on along the minus strand of CAYPWK010000106.1, from coordinate 9,610 downwards.
CATCACTTGTGCCCAGGGATGCCGCGCGAAGTGCGCGCGTTCGAAAGATTCGATTTCGGCGATAGAAGCGAGCGTCAGATCGACGGTATCCATCCCGTCGATCACCATCCGCTTGTGACGCGTCCCGATGGGATAGGCGTAGACCTCGCCCGATGCGGACGTCACCGTTTGTCGCTCGAGATCGATATGCAAACGAGTACCAGGCTTCTGCATAGCCTCACGCACCAGGACGTTCACGATATCGCGTTCGAGCTGCACGAGCAGCAGACGGTTGTTCATTGCGTTCGAATAGAAAATCTCGGCGAAGCTCGGCGCGATTACCGCGTCGAAGCCATATTGCTGCAAGCCCCACACCGCATGCTCACGGCTCGATCCACAGCCGAAATTCGCGCCGCCGAGCAAAATGCGTGCGTTGGCGTACGCCGGCTGATTCAGCACGCAGTCTGCGCGCGGCGCGGCACGTTCGTCGAAGCGCAAGTCATAGAGCAAACCGTCAGCAAGACCGGCCTTGTCGATGATGCGCAGGAACTGCTTCGGCATGATTTGGTCGGTGTCGAGGTTGTCGATAGGCAGCGGCACCGCGCTGCCGTCGATGGTCGTCAGTCGCGTCATGATTTATCGGTCTCCAGCGTGCGGACATCGCTAATGCAGCCGGTTATCGCGGCGGCCGCCGCCATCGCCGGACTCATCAGATGCGTGCGGCCACCACGCCCCTGGCGGCCTTCAAAATTCCGATTGGTCGTCGACGCGCAGCGCTCACCGGCTTCCAGCACGTCGTCGTTCATCGCAAGGCACATCGAACAGCCGGGCTCGCGCCACTCGAACCCGGCATCGATCAGCGTCCGCGCAATCCCTTCCTGTTCGGCAGCACGGCGCACGCTACCGGAACCCGGCACGACCATCGCGCGCACGCCATGCGCCACACGTTTGCCGCGTACGATGGTGGCGACGGTGCGCAAATCCTCGATGCGCCCGTTCGTGCAAGAACCGATGAATACTCGATCGATGGGCGTACCCGCCAGCGGCCGTTTGGCCGCAAGTCCCATGTAATCGAGCGCGCGCCGCAGCGACGCGGCCGCTTCGGGGCTCGCCTGCGCCGCTTCATCGGGTATCGGCTCGTCAATCGCAATGGACTGGTCCGGACTCGTCCCCCAAGTGACGAAAGGCGCGACGTCGCGCGCATCGAACCGGTGTTCGGCGTCGAAATGCGCACCCGCGTCGGAGTAAAGCTCGCACCAGTCGTTGAGCGCGGCTTCCCAAGCGGCTTCATCGAGCGAAGGCGCGTGAGTGCGCACGTATTCGAACGTGGTCTCGTCGGGGGCAATCAGCGCGGCCCGCGCGCCCGCTTCGACTGTCATGTTGCACAACGTCATGCGTGCCTCGGCGGAGAGCGAAGCGATCGTCGATCCGCAATACTCCACCGCATAGCCACGTGCGCCTTGCGCGCCGATCCGGCTGATCAACCAGATGACGAGATCCTTCGCCGACGTGCCGTAAGGAAGCGCGCCATCGATCGTGATGCGCATGGTCTGCGCGAGTCGATAGAGAAGCGTTTGCGTCGCCAGCACATGCTCGACCTCCGACGTGCCGATGCCAAAGCCTAGCGCGCCGAGCGCGCCGTATGTCGTCGTATGGCTGTCGCCGCACAGCACAACCATGCCGGGACGGATGAGACCGAGTTCCGGCGCGACGATGTGCTCGATGCCTTGCAACGGATCGTTCGCGGCAAGGAGCCGGATGCCGGCGCGCTCGCAGTTGCGCGCGAGGTTGCGCGCCTGCAGTAACGACGCCGCATCACGAATGACGCGCGGCGACTCGGCGTGCGTGGGAATGATATGGCTCACGACCGCAAGCTGCTGACGCGGACGACGCACTGTGCGGCCGCGCGCATCGAGCGCGCTGAACGCTTGCGGGCTGGTGTATTCGTTCATCAGATGCAGATCGACGTACAGCAGAACGTTCTGGTCATCGATGCGCGACACCAAGTGCGAATCAACGAGTTTTTGATAGAGGCTTCGGTTAGTCATGAAGTCATTGGTCTAGAAAGGGCAGCACATGTTCGAGCAGCACTTGCGGCGCTTCTTCCGGAATGTAGTGACCGCAAGGCAGCGCTTCGCCCTGGACGTCCGGCGCATACGCTCGCCATTCGGCGATCGGATTGAAGCATTGCTCAATGACGCCTTGCGCGCCCCATAGCGCCATGAAGGGACAGGTGATCTGCTGCTTTGCATCGAGCGTCGCGCGGTCGTGTTCCAGGTCGATCGTCATGCTCGCCCGGTAGTCTTCGCAGATGCCGTGCGCCGTTGCGGGGTCGGACAGGCAACGCAGATATTCCGCGTAAGCTTCCGCCGTAAAAGGCGCGAGGCCCGCGCTGCGCGCGCCGATGGTCTGCTTGAGATAGAGGTCCGGGTCGGCGCGAATCAACGTCTCCGGAAAAGGCGCGGGCCGCACGAGCATGAACCAGTGCCAGTAGGCGCGCGCGAAGGCAAAGGAGGTCTGCTCGTACATCGCGAGTGTCGGCGCGACATCGAGCGTGACGAGCCGCGTCACAGCGGCGGGATGATCGAGGGCCATCCGCACGGCGACGCGCCCCCCACGGTCGTGACCGATCACGGCGAACGACGCATAGCCGAGGCTACGCATGAGTTCCACCTGGTCTTGCGCCATGCGTCGCTTCGAGTAGTTCGAGTGGTCGGGGGCGCCCGAGGGCTTGCCGCTGTCGCCGTAGCCGCGCAGATCGGCTGCCACCACGGTGAAATGTTCCGCGAGCGCGGGTGCGACCTTGTGCCAAATCGCGTGCGTCTGCGGATGCCCGTGCAGCAGCAGCAGCGCCGGGCCCTGTCCGCCTTTGATCGCGTGAATCCTGATGCCATCGATCTGCGCCGAGGCATCGCTGAAGCCTTCAAACATTAGTTGTCTCCCAACGTTGATTCGAGTCTAATTGATGACGCCTGCGATTGGGTTTCCAGAAAAGCAATCCGGTCGTAACTTCAGGGAAACAATACATGGATGGCTTCTCCGATCTGAACTTGTTCGCGCTGGTGGCGCGGCACCGCAACCTGGCCGCCGCCGCGCGCGAATTGGGCGTGACACCTCCGGCCGTCAGCAAGCGGCTCGCGCAATTGGAGCGGCGCCTCGGTGTGCGCTTGATGAACCGCACGACGCGGCGTCTGAGCCTCACGCCCGAAGGCGAACTTTACTTGTCGAACGGCGCCCGCATCCTCGACGAACTGTTGGAGTTGGAGCAGCTCGTCGCGCGCAGCCGTGGCGAACCGACCGGCCTGCTGCGCGTGAATGCCTCGTTCGGATTCGGGCGGGCGCGCGTCGCACCGGCTGTGTCAGATTTCGTCGCGCGTTTTCCCGCGATGAAGATCTTGTTGCATCTGACCGATCGCCCGATGAGCCTTCAGGAAGAAGGCTTCGATGTCGGCATTCGCTTCGGCGAGGTGCCCGATGCGCGCATCAACGCGCGGTTGCTGCTGGAAAACCGGCGCATTGTATGCGCGTCGCCGGCTTATGTGTCGCGGCATGGAAAGCCCTCTGTGCCGCATGATCTGACGCGCCACGCGTGCATCGTGCTTCGCGAGAACGATTCGGCTTACGGCACCTGGCATTTTTCCCGCGGCAAACGGGCGGAGACCGTCAAGGTCGATGGAGTGTTATCGAGCAATGACGGCAGCGTGGTCCTGCAGTGGGCGCTCGAAGGCCGCGGCATCGTCGTGCGCTCGCAGTGGGAGATCCATGACCATCTCGCCCGCGGAAACCTCGTGCCTTTGCTCGAGGATTGGGCGTTGCCGAACGCAAACATCCACGCGGTTTATCTCGAGCGAAACCAGCTCTCGGTGAAACTGAGGACCTTCGTCGATTTCCTCAGCGACCATTTGCGCACGTCCAAAGAAGCGGACTGAAACACCGTCTCGGGCCTTCGTTCCAGGCCTTCGAATCGGCATTTGCCGAAGGAACGACATGCCCGGCCTCTCGACGCCGCTGACGATTACATGGCCTTCACGAAATCGATGAACGCGCGCAGTGGCGCGGGCACAAGGCGCCGGCCCGAGTAGTAAAGATACGGCCCGGAAAACGGGCGCCACCAAGGCTCGAGCACGGGCTGGAGGGCCCCGCTTTCCAAATGCGGGTGTAACCAGGCCTCAAAGAGATGCACCATGCCGGCGCCGCCGATTGCCGCGTCCACCAGCAGATCGACGCCGCCGCCGACCTGGACAAGGAGGGGGCCAGACGGATCGACACGCACCACTTCGCCATCGCGCTCGAATTCCCAGAGCGGCATCGCGCCACTCGCAAAGCGCCCGCGCAGACAGGCGTGATCGAGCAGTTCTCCCGGATGCGTGGGCCGGCCGCGGCGATCGAGGTATTCCGGGGCCGCGGCGGTTGCGAAGCGTTGGCGCCGAGGCCCGATCGGCACCGCGATCATGTCCTGTTCCAAACGCTCTTCGTAGCGGATGCCTGCGTCGCATCCGGCCGCTAGTATGTCGACGAAGCTTTCCTCCGCGATCACTTCCAGCCGTATCTCGGGATAGGTAGCGAGAAACGCGGGCACGATCGAAGGCAGCACGAGCCGAGCAGCGCTGACCGGGACGTTAAGCTTGAGCGTTCCGGCCGGCCGGTCCCGGAAATGATTGACGACATCGAGCGCGGCCTCGACTTCGGTCAGTGCGGGCGCCAGTCGCGCGAGCAGGCGCTCGCCGGCCTCCGTCGGCACGACGCTGCGTGTCGTACGATGAAGCAGTCTGACGCCAAGTTGCGTTTCAAGCCGGCGTATTGCTTCGCTTAGCCCCGACGCGCTAGCGCCGCTGGCGCGAGCACCCTCGCGGAAGCCTTTCGCGCGCACCACCGCGACGAACGCGCTTAGATCGCCAAGATCGACTTGCATTGTTCGCTTCCCCGAACAGCCCGTGCGGATTATGGCCCATTTTCGCTCGACGATGCCGGGCTTAGTCTTGTGTCTTCTTCGATAAAGGAGTCAGCAACGATGTCCAGCGTTCGTCAATCCGGCACATTCTCCCTCGGCGACCATACCGTTTACCGGCTCGGCTACGGCGCGATGCGGCTTGCGGGGCCAGGGGTTTTCGGTCCGCCGAAGGATCGCCATGCTGCACTGACCGTGCTGCGCGAAGCGGTGGCATCGGGGGTCAATCACATCGACACCAGTGATTTCTACGGCCCTCATGTCACGAATCAATTGATCCGCGAGGCGTTGCATCCGTATCGCGACGACCTCGTCATCGTCACGAAGATCGGCGCGCGGCGCGGCGACGATGCGTCGTGGCTGCCGGCATTCTCCGCTGAGGCGCTCACACAGGCCGTGCATGACAATCTTCGCAACCTCGGCCTCGATGTGCTTGATGTCGTCAATCTGCGGGTCATGTTCGACTCGCATGGGCCTGCTGAAGGATCGATCGAGGCGCCGCTCACCGCGCTCGCCGAACTGCAGCGGCAGGGTCTCGTACGTCATGTCGGTCTCAGCAACGTCACGCCGGCGCAACTCACCGAGGCCCGCCGGATCTGTGACATCGTCTGCGTGCAGAACCATTACAACCTGGCGCACCGGGCCGATGACGACCTCATCGACGCGCTCGCCCGCGATGGAATCGCCTACGTACCGTACTTTCCACTCGGCGGCTTCAATCCGTTGCAGTCCTCGATCCTGAGCGATGTCGCCGCCCGGCTCGAGGCCACGCCGATGCAAGTCGCGCTCGCGTGGCTGCTGCGTCGAGCACCCAACATCCTTTTGATTCCCGGCACGTCGTCTCCCGCGCACCTGCATGAAAACCTTGCTGCGGCGGCCGTCAACCTACCGGACGATGCAATGCGCGAACTCGACGGTGTTGCGGCATCGACTAATTGAAATGGAGAGCTGCGCCGCAACTGCACCGGGGCTGAGCCGGCCGGCGCCGAAACCGAAGCTGCGGTAGCATGACCGCTGTAGTTCGAACTGCGCCCGGTGCTGCAAGATCGAAGCAGCAGCGCCTCGAGCGCTGCATCGCTCGTCATGGATCTCCTCGTCTTCAAGCTCGTCGTTACGCCGCTTTTGCTGCTGGTCGCGACTGTCGCCATTCGCCGCTGGGGTGAATCGGTCGGCGGGTTGCTGGTGGGTCTGCCGCTTACGTCAGGGCCGATCTCGGTGTTCTTGGCACTCGAGCATGGGCCTGCCTTTGCGAAGCAGGCAACATCCGGATCGCTCGTCGCTACGGCTGCACAAGCAGGCTTTTGCTTTGTCTATTGGAAGCTGGCGGGGTTGGGGTGGGCCTTGGCTCTGGCGGGCGCTTGCGCGACGTTTTCCATTGCGGCTGGCCTGCTGCAGGTGAGCACGCTACCGCAAACGGGACTGTTTTTCATCGCCATTCTGGCCATAGCGTTCGCGCTTTATCTCATTCCCAAACGCATGGCTAAGAACGGGGGGCTCGATCCGCCGTGGTGGGACTTGCCCGCGCGTATGGCACTCATCGCCGCGCTCGTAGTGGGTGTGACGCTGATCGCGCCTTATGTTGGGCCGAGCGTAAGCGGCGTGCTCGCGTCGTTCCCATTTATGGCGATTATTGTCGCGGTTTTCTCTCATCGCATGATCGGCGATGGGGCTGCGCAGCAAGTGATGCGGGGCATGTTGGCGGGGCTCCTGGGTTTTGCGGCATTCTTCTACGTGCTGAGCCTGATGTTGACGAGATTCGGCTTGCTTGCCGCATACGGCAGCGCCATCGCCTGCGCTCTCGCCATACAAGCCGTCTCGCTATACCGCATGCGGGTTCCGGTCGTTCAGCCTGCGGAGTAAGTCGCCAAGGCGCCATTCGCCAAGCGTTGCGCGTCAAGTAAAAAATTTTGCGCCCGTGTCACACGCGTTGGCGGGCGCGCGTTGCCCGACTAACGAGGAAAAGAGCTACAAGCCTTGCAATGTCGGTTGCAATGATATACGATATGTATATCATGCAATAATGGGCATAGTTATGAGTCGTATCTTGATAGATCTGCCTGATGCGCAGGTCGAGGAGTTGGCGGCCATTGTAGAGGCCGAGCACCGTCCACGCGCTGCCGTCATTCGTGACGCGATCGAGGCGTATATCTCCCAGCGAAAGCGCGCACTCGGGGCGGATGTCTTCGGGTTGTGGAAGAGCAAGAAGATCGACGGACTTGCCTACCAGCAGGAGCTTCGCTCCGAATGGTAAAGGCGCTCTTCGACACAAATATCCTGATCGACTACCTCGGGGGAGTAAGCGCGGCAAAGACAGAGCTGGCGCGCTACGAATCTCGTGCGATCAGCACGATTACCTGGATGGAAGTTCTTGTTGGTGCCACCGCAGAGGAAGAGAGACCGATCCGCACATGGCTTGGCTCGTTCGACGTAATTGCCCTCGACAATGCAATCGCGAATCGCGCGGTGGAGATTCGCAAGACGACGCGGGTCCGACTACCTGATGCAATAGTGTGGGCGACGGCGCAGGTGCACTCGCTACTGCTCGTTTCGCGAAACACGAAGGATTTTCCCGCGGACGAACCGGGCGTCCGCGTCCCCTACAAGATCTAGGAACAGCCGGCTGACGAAGGAAAACGGGGAATAGCCTCGCCGGAAGTCGCGGCCCGCACGCCTAATAAGTGAGTTCTAGCCTACCGCCGACGAACCTTCGGGGGTTGCTGGCGGCTTTTTCAACCCTTGCGGGGATGCTCTCCCAGTTGGGGAGCCTTCTAGCAATTTTGTAGGAGAAGCCCAGATCCATGCGTTTTTACTGGGCCGACAACGGCGCTCGAAATCGAGGACGGTAAGGTAGTGGCTATCTATATCATGCGCAATCCGGGCAAGCTGCGGCATGTGCATTAGGCCGCGCCGCCGGCGCGCTTATCGGCTCAAATGCGCAAGCGCATCCCGCATGGGATAGCTTGAAACGATAAGCGAGCCGGTGAGCGGCGTTTCGAGGTCGACGATCACGTAGACGGCCGATGCGATCGACAATGCGCCGAGAATGATTGTGACGAGCGCCAGCGCATTGCGAGGCGCAACCAGGCCAAAACTGAGGAAGATCACGGCGAGCCAAAACGTGAGCATCGCGAAGAACGGACGCGAAATCGCGCCGCTCGCTTCCTCTATCACCTTCCAGCGTTGACGGTTAAGACGCGCGAACGACGCCAGAATATCGTCGACGAGCCGGCGGTGATAGCCGTCCTGCGGGGCGAGTTGCCTAACTTCACGTTCGGCCGAGTCGAGCATTTCGCCGAGGGGCCGGCTTTCCGGTTGATTGCTCGCCTGCTCGACGGGATAGTAATTGCCGGGGGGACGCGGCTCCGCGGGCCATGTCGATGCGATAGCAGCGGCCGTATACGAGCGCAAGACCGCGCGCGTCTCGTCGCCATCGTGGCCATAGTCGCGCAGCTTTTGATCGAGCTGAATCAACTCGGCTCGGCCGCGTAATCGCGCACGTCGCTCGTTACTGTGTCGAAGCTACCTTTTGCCGACGCTGTCAGCAGGCCGAGGACCAGCGAGGCGAACGTGACCAGCATGCCGATGACCAAGGTCACGAGCTGCACTGTCTCGTGCGCCTTGTGCTCCTCCGGCAGAAGCGGACGCACCGCCACGCCGATGCCCGCGGCCGCGAGCATCAGGACGAACACGAGCGATGCGGATGCAATCTCGGACATGACGCAGCGCTCCAGAACATCGACGCATCGCTACTTTGCGACAATGTTTTCGCGCCGGCAAGCTCGTGGCACATTGCCGACATGACTCATGAGCACTTCCAGCGCGTGATCGTCCTCTGCCGTCCCGCCGCAGACGACTTTGCAGTTATCGTCCCGCGATACTCTTGAACAAGTCGTTAAGTTCAGCGCCCGACGCCGCCCCGGCAAACCCATCGAATCGGCCATCAGCCAGCGACTGCGCCGCGCGCATGAAGCCGCCCCACGCCGCACGCGCGAGCGCTCCGCCGACACTGACGCGCCTCACGCCTAGCGACGCGAGATCTTGCAGCGTGAATTCCGAAGTCGAGCCAACTAATACGTTCACCGGTTTAGGGGCAATCGCGGCGACCACCGCCGTGATTTCTTCGCGCGTTTTGATACCGGGTGCGTATAGACAATCGGCTCCGGCCGTGGCGTACGCCTTTAGCCGCGTAATCGCATCGGAGATATCGGATACGCCGACGAAGAAGTTTTCGGCACGTCCAACCAGCAGGGTATCGCCGCCGTTTTCGTCAATCGCACGCCGCGCTGCCTTGATACGTTCGACTGCAACATCGATCGGAAAGAGGGGGGCCGCTGCGTCGCCCGTCGAATCCTCGATCGATAAGCCCGCAACGCCGGTATCGACGGCGAGTTTCACGCTTTCTGCGACCTCAGCGGGACTGGACCCGAAACCGCTCTCGAAGTCGGCGTTCACGGGCAGATCTGTCGCTTCGGCCATCTCGCGTAAGTGAGTGAGCACTGACTCGCGCGACAAAGTGTTATCGGCATGACCGATCGACCATGCGAAGCCGGAACTAGTCGTGGCAAGGGCCTTGAATCCGAGCGTCTGCAGGTATCGTGCGCTGCCGGCATCCCACGGATTCGGCAGGATGAAGCATCCAGACTCGTGCAGGGCCCTGAAAGCGGCTCGCTTTTCTTTGACGGT
>CAYPWK010000105.1:0-14349 GCA_964414365.1 uncultured Burkholderia sp. | reverse complement strand
TCGATTTGCGCGGCCGCTTCATCGATGCGCCGCTTGCGCTGTAAATGGATCTCCGAGCCCACACCGAGCAATTGCACGATCCCGCCGCTCGCCTGGAGACTGTCGGCGGCGAGATCGACGTCGCGGGTGGTCAGTCGCGCAAAGGCCACGGGCGCCGAGCGCGTGTGACGGCGCAAATGCGCGGCAGCTCGCGCGACGAACGCATACCCCTCGTCCGACGAAGCGGGGTACCCGAGCTCGACAAAGTCTGGCGCGACGGAAGCCACGGCTTCGAAGACACGCCATTTCTCTTCGTGATCGAGCAGAAATCCGATGCCCTGCTCGCCGTCGCGCAGCGTCGTATCGAATGTCTTGATCGTCTTCATTGTCTATCTCCGATCAGGTTCGTGGCAAAAAACGCGAAGGGCGCGAGCGAGAATTGAACCGTCAAAAACGTTTGTGACAAGCTCGCAATCGTTTGCGCCCTTGCGCGCATTCGAGCGCTAGGCGGCAAGCCCCAACTCGTCCGACAGACGCCGCTGATACGGTCCTACCTTATCCGGAAACTTCCAGCCGATATATCCGCCACGCACGGTTCCAGGCTCCGTCGAACCGTTGTAGGCATCGATGAAGTCGGCCGGCAACGGACGGCTGTTGGGCGTCGCGAACCACAAACGGTAGAGGTGGCGCTTGCGGTCCGTTTCCTCGTAGTCGTGAAACTCCGTGCGCGAGTGATAGATGACGTGGTTCGACAGCAATTGCAGGTCGCCTGCCTCGAGGGTCATCGGCAACGTCAGCTCGGGCTCACCGGCGATCGTCTCGATGAGCTCAATCGCTTCCCGCTGCGCGTCGGTGAGCCGAGGCGCATTCGGCAGCTCCGAAGCCGCGTAGATCCGCTTCGCGTAGAACTGGCTCGTGAAATGCCCCTCGCGAAAGCCATAGATCGGCGACAGGTAATAGGGCACCGCTTCGCTCTTCGCCAGCTTGATGAAGGGAAACGGCCGATAAAGAACCTGCAGAAGATCGGGACGGCGGCGAGCGATTTCGTTGTGCACAGTGAGCGAACTCGTGACGAGGCTCAGCCCGCCCTCCCTCGCGCCGCGGCGGCATAGCAAGCCGACAACGTCGCATGGATCGACGTGATAGCGGATCGCATCCTTGGAGCTGTTGCCACGCAACGTGACGGCGCTGTCGTATCCCTTGTCGCGCACGTCGACGATCATCTCGACGTTGTCGTTCTGAGGAAGTGCGACGCCAAGATACATGCCGATGCCCCAGGCGATCAAGCGCGCCTCGTCGGGCGACTTGTTCGCGACCGGGAGTCCGCGGACGACGAGGAAGCCGTAGCCGCGCTCGAGCTTGTCGAGCAGCGTGGCGAGCTTCGGCCCGAGCGTGGGCAGCGGAAAATCGTTTTGCGCCGCCTCGAGAAGGCTGACGCGACGATCGGCAAAACGTTGAAATGCCGCTTCGACTTCGTTCGCTTCGGCATCGGTAAGCCGATATTGCCAATCCTCGCGGCCGACGAGCTCAGTTCCTTTCCAAGCTGCAGGCGATTTTAGTTCGCAAGGGAGATTCGATGCGTGCATAGGTTCCTCCGTGAGGTTACGGTTCAGGGATGCGATCGATGACGCGGGAACACGCGAGCGCCGCCAGCCGACGGCCGGCGACCGACGGCGCTCGTATGGAAGACGAATTACAAGAGTTACTTCGCCAGAAGCGACAGCTTTGCGGAGGCCTTGGGCTTGGCCATCCACGCGGCCGAGGGAACGCCATGCGGCACGTCTCTGCCGCGGGCTACCGTCGAGCCGTGCTCGATCCGGAAGCTGCCAACCGCCACGGTCAACCCTTGAGCCTGCTGTTCGAGCGCTTGCGCGGCGCTGGCGGCCTCTTCGACGAGCGCCGCGTTGTGCTGCGTCACTTCATCGAGCTGTGCGACCGCACGGCCGATCTGCTCGACCCCCGTGCTCTGCTGATTCGAGGCGGTCGAGATCTCGCTCATGATCGAGACGACTCGCGCGTTCGAGCGCTCCACGTCGTGCATCAGCTCGCCGGCACGGTCGACGAGCCGTGTGCCCGCCCCGATCTTTTCGACCGACCCCTGGATGAGGTCGCGAATCTCCTTGGCGGCCATCGCGCTGCGCTGCGCGAGCGAGCGCACCTCTCCCGCGACGACGGCAAACCCGCGGCCGAGCTCCCCCGCTCGCGCCGCTTCGACGGCTGCATTGAGCGCCAGGATGTTGGTCTGGAACGCGATGCCTTCGATCACAGTGATGATGTCGACCATCTGCTGCGATCCGTTCGATATCTCCTGCATCGTCTGGACCGCCTGCGCGACCACACTGCCCCCTTCCTTCGTGACGTCCGAAGCGGCCACCGCAAGTTGCATCGCCTGCTGCGCATTGTCGGCGTTCTGCTTCACGGCCGCCGAGAACTGTTCCATGCTCGCGGCCGTCTGCTCCAGCGAGGCCGCCTGCTGCTCGGTGCGCGCGGACAGGTCGGCATTGCCGCTTGCGATCTGCTCGGTCGCCGAGGAAATGCTATCTGCGGACTCCTTGATGCGAACGATCATGTCACGCAGCGCATCGCGCATCTGCGCCATCGCGGCGATGACGCTGCGCGAGTCGCCATCGGCGGTCTCGAGGCGAACGCTGAGATCGCCTTGCGCAATGGTTGCCACGACGTGCCGGGCATAGGCCGGCTCGCCTCCCAGTTGGGCGTAAAGCCTGCGGCGAATCCATACGCCGCAGCCGATGGCAAATCCGATTCCAAGCACGGCCACGATCGAGAGCAGCTCCATGAGCGTCGACGCCTGAGCGCGAGCGGTCTCGTACTCGGTCTTGGCGCCATCGAGCTGCAGCACCTTCAGCGCGCGCAAAGCCAGCTTCGTTTTCAGCACGAGCGGCGGCAGCGTGCCATGCGCGAGATCGGCAGCCTTGGCCGCGTCGCCCGCTTGCAGCGCGGAAACGATCGGACCGATGCCTTGCGCGACCATCGCGTCGTACGCGCTACGAAACGTCTGCGCGACCTCGCGTTCGTGCGCGTCCGCGGTGGTGGCCTGGTAGCTCTGCCAATACGGCTCGAACTCGGTCAAATCTTTATCGATGAGCTTGAGGCCTTCGCCGACGCGCGAACGATCGGAATCGATAGAAACGTTGGTTGCGACGGCAGCCGCCTCGAAAAGGCGATATTCGAGTTTCGAAAGGTTTTGTAATGCCATCGTGTCATTTTCATAGACCGACCGCAGCCGCTCGTTGGCGAGGCGCATACCGACGAACGCGATGATCGCGATGACGAACGCGACTCCGCATGCCACCCCGATAGCCGCGGTAAGTTGGGCTCTCATCGAGATCCCTTGCTTCACTTCGTGCTTCATGCTACCCGTCCTATTGGCTTGGTCCGATCGACCCTATCGGACTTCTGCATGCATATCGGTAATTTCGCTGAACAACTTTAGTGCGCATACCTACATATTCATGTAGTAGTGGACAAACTAACCGGACTGGAGAATGGGGACGAAACGCTGGCGCCCGCCTGGCGGGGCGAACCAGCGTTTGACGGTCCTCGCGGTTTACCTGAAAACAGCTCCGGGAGCACCAAGTATTTCCGAAATCTGCCGTCATACGCAGGACTGATGCGGCGCGTTATAATCGCGCGTTCCGGAATTTGCTTTTTCTATTGCCTTCTTTTGATTTCTGTCAAAGTTCCTTCGCTTCCTTTCGGCCAGGCTTTCGATTATTTCTTTGCCTCACGGCTGGCGGTGATTAGGCCTGATCCATGAATGCCGAAACCTTCAGCATTAGATGCCTAACGGCGTTCGAAGCATGCGGGAACGAGGTCGATGCAAGGGCACGGCTCGATGAAATCTGCCAGTTGCTGAACCTCGGCGGCTTTTTGTACTGGACCGGCGCCGCCGACGACATGGCAAAAGCGGGCGAACTGCCGGGCGAGTTCGTGATTTCGAACTTCGACGAGAGCTGGCGCCGAACTTATGAGGAGCGCAATTACAAGGCGGTCGACCCGGCTGTCGCTCACGCGATTACTGGCGTTGCACCGCTCCTATGGGAAGACGCACTCTATGTCGGCGACGGGCCGCGGGCGTTGCGTGAGGCGGCCCGCTTGCACGGGATGGACTGCGGAGTGACGATTCCCATTCATGCGCCGGACGGCGGGCTCGGCAGCTTCAACGCGTTCGTCGACACGCGCCGCATGCCGGCCCCGGCCGCGCGCCAACACCTTTTGCTCATGCTGCCGCACCTATGCCTGCTCTCGGTGCAGTTGCATAAGCTCGTCACCGGCAAGCTCAGGACGCCGCCTACGCCGACCGTCTATCTGACGAAGCGGGAACGCGAATGCCTGCGCTGGATCGCGGCCGGAAAGAGCACGTGGGAGATCGGCTGCATCCTCAACATTTCCGAGCACGGCGTCACGCATCACATCCGCAACGTCATGCGCAAGTTCGATTGCACGAGCCGGCACGTTGCGGCCGCTCGTGCGCTCGCGCAAAAGCTGATCTGAGTTCGATGCCTGCGTGAGTCGACCTCGCCACGCACTTCGAGAAGTCGTTGGCATCACCGCGTTTGGGCCGCTGCCGCGTCGGCATGCCAACGCCGCAACGTCGCAAGATCGATGCATCCGCGTTCCAGGCGTTGCCCGTATTGTGGCAGTGGCGTATCGGGGTCGCCGAGATGCGGCACAACGGCAAGCGCTTCCTCGAAATGATGATGGCGTGTATAGGCCGTCGGCGTCACGATCGCCGGCACACCGGCAGCCGCGGCCGCGCGCAAGCCGTTTTCCGAATCTTCAAATGCGATGCAGCGCGAGCCGTCGATTTTCAGTTTGTCGAGCACCGCCAAATAGACATCGGGGGCCGGCTTCTTGACCGGCGTTGTCGAGGCATCGCAAACGGCGGCGAACCTTTTGCGCCAATCGTTGCCGAGCGGCGCACTCAGCAAGGCATCGAGGTTGGCCGGCGTCGTCGTCGTCGCAATCGCGACCGGCATACCGGCCTCACTGGCTTCCGCGATCAGGCGCCTGACGCCAGGGCGCAGCGGCAATGCGCCCCCGCGCACGCGTTGCGTATAGTGCCGAGTTTTGATCGCGTGCAGCGCTTCTATCGTCTCCGCCGCCTTCGCGCCGCTTGCTTCCTCGGGCTCGATGCAACGCCAGTACCGGAGGATGCGCTCTTTGCCGCCCGCGACGTCCAGCAGCCGAGTGTAGAGCGCTTCGTCCCATTCCCAGTCCAGCCCCACTTCGGCAAAGGCGGCGTTGAACGCCTGGCGGTGGGCCGATTCGGTATCGGCGAGCGTTCCATCGACGTCGAAAATCAGGGCTTCCATGCGCTCCTCCATTGTGCGTTTCGGAAGTCCTGCGCGCGCCGATCGCCATCGATGGCCACAAAGCAGGACTTGCCGGTCAAACGCGTTCGGAGTCGTCAGCATAGGCGGCCCGCCACCGCTCGTGAATTCACGAATTGTTTGGGACTGCTTAAGGAACGCTGAACGTCGGATAGCTACTGCCGCGAGTCCGACGACGACTCCGACCACGATTCGGGACGCCCGCCAAGTTCGCTGCAGACGTCGATCGCGATGGAGCGCAGTTTTTCCTCCGAGATCGGCCCCGAGAGCGCATAGCCCAGATGATCGTTGACCCAGTAGAACGTTCGCCGGTCGCCGTCGCGCAACAGGCGGAACGCCGTTTCGTCCGTCGGGATCGACGCGACATAGAGCGTGAGCCGCGCCCCTTGCCGGCTCTCGTACATAAACTGGGCGGCAGGCCCCGTATCGCCGGGCAGCAAGCGGCCGCCGACGAGCGTATAGCCATACTCCTGCAACGACGGGATCGATAGATGCCTTCCCAGCCGTTTCGAGAGCCAGCTTGCAAGATGCGCCTCCTCCTGCGCACCGACTTCGACCGGATGCCGCACCTCGGGCGCATAGACCGCGTAGGCGATATCGGCGCGCCGAGCGAAAGTCGGCGGTTCGTGCCCGCCTCTGAAAGCGCGCGGCAGTAGGTTGCCGGCCGTCGCGCCGAGCGCTATGCCGACGACGAGCCAGCCCGCCGCCACAGCCATGCGCTTCATCGGCGAAACGGGGCGGCGAAGGACGACGACCCGATCGGCGTCGCTCTCGACACCGTTGAACAATGCCTTCAGCGCCGCGTTCTGGGCCCGCCACGCCGCGACGCGCGCCTTCGACTCAGGATTGCGCTCCAGCTCCCTTTGGACGGCCGCATGCGCCGCATCGGGCAGCTCGCCATCAACGAACGCGGACAGCGTCTGCAAGTCGAGACGCTCCGGAGACTCGGGATCGCGATGGTCGCTCGTCATGGCTTATTTCTCACTACTTTAAGCGTTGCCGGCTTCGGGGCCGCTTCCCCCGCCAACAACGTCCGCATATGCTCGCGAGCCCGCGAGAGCCGCGACATCACCGTGCCGATCGGCACCGCGAGCACGGTCGCCGCTTCCTGATAGGTCAGCTCCTCCACGCCCACCAGCAAGAGCACTTCTCGTTGCTCGACCGGCAGGTGATAAAGCGCATGCTGCACGTCGCGCAACACGAGACCGTCGACTTCCGTGCGCGGCGCCTCCAGGCTTCGCCAAGGCGCGGTCTCGTCATCCACGGCGATCTCGCGCCGCGCACGCAATTGATCGATATAGATGTTCCTCAAAATGGTGTAGAGCCACGCGCGCAGGTTGCTGCCGGGCCGGAACGCCCGATGACGGGCGAGCGCCCGCTCCGCCGTATCCTGTACGAGATCGTCGGCCCATGCGGGGTCTCCCGTCAGCGCACGCGCGTAACGGCGCAATCGCGGAAGCCCCGATACCACGTCTGTTTCGAAACTCACTCAGTCGCTGCCGGCCTAGGTACGCGCCCTCAGTACCCGCCACTGCTGCCCGACCTGCCGGAGTTGCCTTGCTGCGACATATTGCCGTCCGTCGATGAGCAGGCGGTTGCCGACAACGTCGACACGGCCAGCAGCAGCGCGACAAATATGGCCGGAACGAATCTCTGCGACTTCATTTGGATCTCCTTGCCGGCCGATCCCCGAAATCTGAATAGGGGCCTGCCAGCGGTTGAAGGCTCAAGGTTGAACGGATTGAACTTCAAGGGTTGAACGCTACTTCACGATAGTCTCCCTCTCGCCTTAACGACGACAAGCCGCCGTTTATTCCTCGCCTTGAAAATTTCGTTCGACTTTTCTGGAAAGGCCCGCGGGGACGGGAACGGCGTGTATTCGGCGAAGGGCGAACGCGGCACTTCGGGTTTTGGCGCGTCCTCGCGTTCGGACCCCTGTGCTATGCTGCGAACACCTCGCCGGCATGAGCGCCGCAAGGTTCGCACCATGCGGTAGAGCGAACCGCAATCTAACTACTATGGACTATCGGCATCTCAAGAATCGCAAGAGCATGCACGCGCGGATCGTGCAGGAACTGGGTATCGAGATCGTCAGCGGCAAATTCGCGCCGGGCGAACGCCTGCCGCCTGAGCCCAGTCTTTGCGAATTGTATGGCGTGAGCCGGCCGGTTCTGCGCGAAGCCACGCGCGTCCTCGTCGCGAAGGGCCTCGTCACATCGAAGCCGCGCGTCGGCAGCGTCGTCAAGCCGCGTGAAGAATGGCACATGCTCGATCCCGACGTGCTCTTTTGGACGATCAGCAGCACGCCCGAAGGCGACTTCTTCCGCTCGCTGCTGACGGTCCGGCGCATCATCGAGCCGGCGGCGGCGGCGCTCGCCGCAACCGAAAGCACGGAAGAGGATTTGGCGCGCCTTCGCAGCGCATTCGCCCGTATGGAGCGGGCGCAGACGGCGGCCGAGCTGCTGGACCCCGACCTCGAGTTTCACCGGGCGATCATGGCTGCGACGCACAACGACATGCTCGCCTTCATCGGCAACATGATGTCGCTCGCGCTCTCGGAATCGATCAAACTGACGAGCCGCCACCCCGATACACACGCGCTTTCGCTGCCGCGGCACAAGGCCATTCTCACGGCGATCGAGAACCACGACCCGCTCGGCGCACGCCAGGCGAGCCTCGTGCAGCTCGAGAATGCGCGCGCCGACGCCGAGACGATTCTCGAAGTCGCGACACGCAGCGTTCGCTGAGCCGAATTCACCGAGCCCGGCCGGCCAGGCCGGCTCAGGCAAGACCGGCTCGCCGCCTAGTGAGAATGCGGCGGGACCTCGGCGCCTCGGCAGCCGACCAGGAAATCGAAGTCACATCCTTCGTCGGCCTGCAAGACGTGATCGACATAAAGGTTCCGGTAGCCGCTCGCATCGGCCGCGGCCGGCCGCTGCCTTTCTTTCCAGTCGGCGAGCCGCGCCTCGAGCTCGCGATCGTCGATCTCCAGATGAAGCCGCCCGTTTTCGCAATCGAGCTCGATCCAGTCTCCGTTGCGAACCACGGCGAGCGGCCCGCCCGCGCGTGCTTCCGGCGCCACATGAAGCACGACGGTACCGTAGGCCGTGCCGCTCATCCGCGCATCGGAGATCCGCACCATATCGGTCACGCCCTCGGCGAGCAGCTTGGGCGGCAGCCCCATGTTGCCCACCTCGGCCATACCCGGGTAACCCTTCGGACCACAATTTTTCATCACGAGCACCGAATCGGCCGTTACGTCGAGCGCGGGATCGGCAATGCGCGCCTTGTAATCGTCGAAGTTCTCGAAGACGACCGCGCGGCCGCGATGACGCAAGAGCGATTGCGTCGCGGCCGACGGCTTCAGCACGGCGCCGCGGGGCGCGAGATTGCCGCGCAGCACGCAGAGTCCGCCATCGGCGACGAGCGGCTTGTCGAGCGGCCGAATCACCTCGTCGTTATAAATGGGCGCCCCTTTGCAGTTCTCCCATAGCGAGTGCCCGTTGGCCGTCAGCGCATCGGGGTGAGGCAGGAGTCCCTTTTCGCCGAGCCGGCGCACGACGGCAGGCAAGCCGCCCGCGTAATAAAACTCTTCCATGAGGAAGCGACCCGACGGCTGCAAGTCGACGATCGTCGGCGTGCCGCGGCCGATGCGCGTCCAGTCGTCGAGCTCGAGCGGCACGCCGATGCGGCCCGCGATGGCCTTCAGATGGATGGCCGCATTCGTCGAGCCCCCGATCGCCGCATTCACGCGAATGGCATTCTCGAACGCCTCACGCGTCAACAGTTTCGAAAGACGCAGGTCCTCGAGCGCCATCTCGACGATCCGCATGCCCGACAGATGCGCGAGCACATAGCGGCGCGCGTCGACGGCCGGGATCGCGGCGTTGTGCGGCAAGGTGACGCCGAGCGCCTCGGCCATGCTGGCCATCGTCGATGCGGTGCCCATCGTATTGCAGGTGCCCACCGAGCGAGACATGCCGGCTTCGGCCGACATGAACTCGTGCAGCGAGATCTTGCCCGCCTTGACTTGCTCATGCAGTTGCCAGACGATCGTGCCCGAACCGATGTCGCGTCCCTCGTGCTTGCCGTTCAGCATCGGACCGCCGCTGACGACAAGGGACGGTACGTCGCAGCTCGCCGCGCCCATCAAGAGCGCCGGCGTGGTCTTGTCGCATCCGGCGAGCAGGACCACGGCATCGATCGGATTGCCGCGGATGGCCTCCTCGACATCCATGCTCGCGAGGTTGCGCGTGAACATCGCCGTCGGGCGCAGGTTCGACTCGCCGTTCGAGAAGACCGGGAATTCCACAGGAAAGCCGCCCGCTTCGAACACGCCGCGCTTGACGTGCTCGGCCAGCTTGCGGAAGTGCGAATTGCAAGGCGTCAGCTCAGACCACGTGTTGCAGATGCCGATGATTGGCTTGCCCTGGAACTCGTGATCGGGGATCCCTTGGTTCTTCATCCAGCTTCGGTACATGAAGCCGTTTTTGTCGGCTCGGCCGAACCATTCGGCGGAGCGAAGCTTAGCGGGTTTGTCAGCCATGTTCGTGTCGGGTAATGACGTAAAGTAGTAATACTATATCGCGGCTAGCGTCACCTGACCACTATTTGAGAAAAGCAAACTTTTCGTAGTGCCATCGTGGCGGCCAGGTTCGCGTCGGCACGGAAAATGCCTTAATCGCGGGCGTTCCGCGCGCTTCGACCCTCCAGAAATAGCATGACTATTTGCCCGCGTGATCTGGGGAAAACGCTAATCGCCGCCGCGCTGTTGCATGCCTATAGTTTGGCTATTTCCGAGTCCCCTCGTCGGGGGCGCTCGGACGGACGCAGCACGCAGCACGCAGCACGCAGCACGCAGCACGCAGCACGGAGCAAGTAGCAACAAGCAACAAGCAACAAAGACACCTACAGAGACCGGAGACTGAAATGAGACGCACCGTACGCCAGGCGCTTCACGCATTGCTCGCATTGACCCTTGTCGGAGCGGCCGCCGTCGGCCACGCCGAGGACAAGAAGATCGTGCTCGGTTTTGCTCAAGTGGGCGCCGAGAGCGCGTGGCGCACCGCCAACACGGTCTCCGTCAAACAGTCGGCGAAAGATGCCGGCATCACACTGAAGTTCTCGGATGCGCAGCAGAAGCAGGAAAACCAGATCAAGGCGATCCGCTCGTTCATCGCGCAAAAGGTCGACGTCATCGCGTTCTCGCCCGTCGTGGAGTCCGGCTGGGAGCCGGTGCTTCAGGAAGCGAAGCGCGCGGGCATCCCCGTCGTGTTGACCGACCGCATGATCGACGCGAAGGATCCGTCGCTTTACGTGACGATGATCGGCTCCGACTTCCTCGAAGAAGGGCGTCGCGCGGGCCGGTGGCTCGAAGAGCATTACAAGGACGATAAAGGCCCGATCAATATCGTGGAGTTGCAAGGCACGGTCGGATCGGCGCCTGCCAACGACCGCCGCGCCGGCTTGCTCGAGATCATCAAGAACGATCCGAAATTCAAGGTGATCGCCTCGCAAAGCGGCGATTTCACGCTCGCGGGCGGCAAGCAGGTGATGGAAGCGTTCGCGAAGACGTACGGCAAGCAGATCAACGTCGTCTATGCCCATAACGACGATATGGCGCTCGGTGCAATCCAGGCGATGGAGGAAGCCGGCATGAAGCCCGGCAAGGACGTGACCGTCGTATCGTTCGACGCGACGAAGGGCGGATTGCAAGCGGCAGCGGCCGGCAAGATCAATGTCGACGTCGAGTGCAGCCCGCTGCTCGGGCCTCAGTTGATGGATACGGTAAAGAAGGTCGTTGCGCATGAATCGGTGCCGAAACGAATCGTGACGAACGAAACCGTCTTCCCGATGGAAGTCGCCGCGCAGGTTCTGCCTCAGCGCAAGTACTGAAGCAAGCCACTAACAATCGATAAGCGAAAGCGATCCATGCGCGCCGACGAGACGACCGCAAGCCGCGACGAACGAGCTCCTACGACGGATGCCCCCGTGCTGGAGACGATCGGCCTCACGAAGTCGTTTCCCGGCGTGCAGGCGCTTAGCAACGTCGACTTCCGCCTCTTTCCCGGCGAAGTTCACACGCTGATGGGACAGAACGGCGCGGGCAAGTCGACGTTGATCAATGTTCTGACCGGCGTCCACTCCCACGACGCCGGCGAAATCCGAATCGACGGGAAATCGGTCGCCTTCGCTGCTCCGCTGGAAGCCGAAGCGGCCGGGATCCGGACGCTCTATCAGGAAGTCAACCTCTGCCCCAACCTCTCGGTGGCGGAGAACATCTTCGCGGGCCGCCAGCCGACGCGCGGCGGCGCCATCGACTGGAAAGCCATACGCGTCGGCGCCGAAGCGGCACTCGCACAGCTCGACGTATCGCTCGATGTGACGAAGTCGCTCGACACCTATCCGATTGCCGTGCAGCAGATGGTCGCCATCGCGCGCGCCGTGTCGGTCGATGCCCGCGTGCTCATCCTCGACGAACCGACGTCGAGCCTCGACGACAATGAAGTGGCGCGGCTCTTCGAAGTGCTGAGGCGATTGAAGCGCAACGGAATCGCCATTCTGTTCGTCACGCATTTTCTCGAGCAGACCTACGCGATTTCCGATCGCATCACCGTCATGCGCAATGGAGAACGCGAGGGCGAATATCTCGCGAAGGATTTGCCTGTCGCGATGCTCGTGGAGAAGATGGTCGGCGATGCACGAGTGGCCGAGCGCCAGGCCAACGTGGCCGCGCGCCAGGCGAAAGCGCCGACGCCTTTCGGCGAAACGGCGGCGGGCTTCCGGATGAGCGGTGTGGGCCGCCGCGGCGTGCTCTACCCCGTGGACCTTTCGATCGAGCCGGGGCGCATCGTCGGCCTCGCGGGCTTGCTCGGCTCCGGCCGCACCGAAACGGCCCAGTTGCTGTTCGGCGCCGAGCGGGCCGATACGGGGACGGTCACCGTCGACGGCCAGCCTGTGAAGATGGGTTCGCCTCGGCATGCCGTGCGGCAAGGCATCGGCTACTGTGCCGAAGATCGCAAGAAGGAAGGGATCATTGCATCGCTTTCTCTTCGCGAGAACATCATTCTTGCATTGCAAGCCCGGCGTGGCTGGTGGCGGCCGCTCGGGCGCAAGCGCGAGCGGCGCATCGCCGACGAATACATCGCCACACTAGGCATCAAGGCGCGCGACGCGGAGCAACCGATCGAGCTGCTTTCCGGCGGCAATCAGCAAAAAGCGCTGCTCGCACGGTGGCTCGCGACCGAACCGCGCATGTTGATTCTCGACGAGCCGACGCGCGGCATCGACGTCGCGGCTAAATTCGAAATCATGGACCGCGTGCTGGCGCTCTGCGCAAAAGGACTCGGCATTTTGCTGATTTCGTCGGAGCTCAGTGAAGTCCTGCGAATCAGCCATCGCGTCGCCGTTTTGCGCGACCGTCGCAAGATTGCGGAGCTCCATGACGACGCGCTGGACGAAGACCAGGTATATCGGTTGATAGCCGGAGGCAACGCTCCATGACGGAAGGCATCGGGGATCCGTTTCGTTTCGTACGTGCAGTGGCGCGTCATGCGTTGTTCTGGCCCGCGCTCACACTCGTGCTGTTGTTGGCGCTCGACGTCGCGCATCGCTCGGATTTTCTCCAGGTGACCGTGATGAACGGCCATCTGTTCGGCGCGCCCATCGACATTCTTATTCACGCGTCCCCGCTCATCATCGCTTCGCTCGGCATGACGCTCGTCATTGCCACGCGCGGTGTCGACATTTCCGTCGGGACCGTGGTCGCGATTGCCGGCGCGTCGGCGGCGATGCTGCTCGCCGACAACGCTTCGAGCGTTCCGACCGCGCTCGCCGCCTGCCTGGCCGTCGGGCTCCTTGCCGGCGCCTGGAACGGGCTGCTCGTCGCGTTCGTCGGGATGCAGCCGATCATCGCGACGCTGATCTTGATGGTGGCCGGGCGCGGCGTGGCACAGTTGCTGACCGACGGGCAGATCATCCCGATTTCGGCGGCCGGATATCTGCGTCTCGGCGACGGCTTCCTTGCGATGGTGCCCTGCTCTGTCTGGATCGCGATCGGGGCGACGGCGATCACGGCCGCGCTCGTCAACGGAACGGCGCTCGGCCTCTTCATCCGCTCGATCGGCATCAATCCTGTCACGACGCGCCTCGTCGGCTTGCGCTCCAGTGCGATCGTCTTCGGCGTCTATGTCTTCTGCGGCGTCTGCGCTGCGCTCGCGGGTGTGCTGGTCAGCTCTAACGTGCGTAGCGCCGATGGCAACAATGCGGGCCTGCTGCTCGAGCTCGACGCCATCCTCGCGGTGACGCTCGGGGGGACCTCGCTCGCGGGCGGGCGCTTCTCGCTCGGCGGCACGATCCTCGGCGCGCTCATCATTCAGACGCTCACCTACACCACCTACTCGATCGGCGTGCCGCCCGAGGCGACCCTCGTTGTCAAAGCCGTCGTCGTGCTGCTCGTCACCGTCATCCAGTCCTCGGCCGCGAGAGACATGCTCGTCCATCTGATCCGGCGCGGAATGGCGTCCGGGCGCGTCAAATCGATCGAATCCGTCGGCGAGGCAGCGAAATGAAAGCATTCGTCCAGCGGTTCGTCGATCCCCGCATCTTGCCGATCGCGGTAACGATCGTCCTATTCGCCGCGCTGTTCGGCTTCGGCTCGGCCATGTACACGGGCTTTGGGTCGCTTCGCGTGCTCCTCGGCCTCCTCGAAGACAACGCGTTCCTGCTCATCGTCGCGATCGGGACGACGTTCGTCATTATCTCCGGAGGCATCGACCTGTCGGTCGGCTCGGTCGTCGCATTCACGACGATCGTCTGCGCGATCTGCGCCGAGCGCCTGCATTGGCCCATTTGGGTTATCGCGCCGCTGGTACTTGTGATCGGCGCGGCGTACGGCGCGGCGATGGGCGCCATCATCCATTTCTTCCGGCTGCAACCTTTTATCGTGACGCTGGCCGGGATGTTTCTGGCGCGCGGCGCATGCTTTTTGATCACGACGCAGTCGATTGAAATTCAC
>CAYPWK010000104.1:3270-14379 GCA_964414365.1 uncultured Burkholderia sp. | reverse complement strand
TCACCGATACGGTCAGGCGCAACGAGGAGCTTGCGAAGTCAGGCCTCCATTTCATCGGCACGGGCGTTTCCGGTGGCGAGGAGGGTGCCCTGAAGGGCCCCTCGATCATGCCCGGCGGGCCGCGCGATGCCTACGATTTGGTTGCGCCGATTCTTACGGAGATTGCGGCCAAGGCGCCCGACGGCGAGGCTTGCGTTGCCTACATGGGGCCGGGTGGCGCGGGGCACTTCGTCAAGATGGTTCACAACGGCATCGAGTACGGCGATATGCAGCTGATCGCCGAGAGCTATGCCGTCCTGAAGCAGGTGGCCGGCTTGTCGAACGCAGAGCTCGCGCAAGTCTATGAGGAGTGGAACGAGGGCGAGCTCGACAGCTATCTGATCGACATCACGACGAAGATATTCCGCAAGCGCGACGAAGAGACGGGCAGCGATCTCGTCGATGTGATCCTCGATCGAGCGGCGCAGAAAGGCACGGGCAAATGGACGAGCCAGAATGCGCTCGATCTTGGCGTTCCGCTGCCGCTCATTACGGAATCGGTGTTCGCTCGCGTGCTTTCATCGCTCAAGACCGAGCGCATCGCGGCGAGCAAGGTGCTCGCGGGGCCGCAGCCGAAGGCATTCACCGGCAATCGCGGCGCGTTCGTCGAAGCCGTGCGGCGCGCGCTTTATCTGAGCAAGGTGATTTCGTATGCACAAGGCTTTGCGCAACTGCGCGCCGCTTCGAAGGAGTACGACTGGAATCTGCAGTTCGGGACGATCGCCAAAATCTTCCGCGCCGGGTGCATCATTCGCGCGCGCTTCCTGCAGAAGATCACCGATGCCTACGGCAGGGAGCCGGGTCTGGCGAATCTGCTGCTGGATCCGTACTTCCGCGATATTTCGGAGAACTATCAATCGGCGTTGCGCGAGGTCGTGACAGCTGCGGTCGCCGCAGGTGTGCCCGTGCCTGCGTTCGCCTCGGCGATCGCGTATTTCGACGGCTACCGCTCGGAGCGCCTCCCCGCGAACCTCATACAAGCGCAACGCGACTTTTTCGGCGCGCATACGTTCGAGCGCATCGATCGCGATGGGACCTTCCACGCGCATTGGGCTTAAATCGAGGAATGCCGGCGTCGATGATTGTAATCAATTTGACAGCAAACGGTCGCACAGAGCGACCGGATTGTTGCAGTTCGGGAAACACGCTTTCATCAATTTAGTGGTTTTCCCTAGGTGATCCGGTCGCTACACTGTGCTTAACGCTTCAGACAGGAGGTGTTTGAAGCGAAACACAAAACCGGAGGTTAAGTCATGAAATCGCTTATCTACGCAGTTGCCGCAGCTTCCGTTCTGGCCATGCCGCTCGCTTCGTTCGCCCAAGTCCAATCGAATCAGCCGCTGACGCGTGCTCAGGTGAAGGCCGACCTGGTGCGCGTCGAGCAGGCAGGGTACAACCCGGCCACCGGCACCGACCCGTACTACCCGGCGGACATCCAGGCTGCCGAAGCGCGCGTCGCCCAGCAACCGGGCACGGCCGCCGTCGACAATAGCGGCGTCGGCGGCGCCGCAGGCGGTACGGTCCAATCGGGCGCGCCCGTGCAAACTCAGCCAACGAACGTCGACGGCGTACATCCGCTTTACTTCGGTCGCTAAACGAAGTCACGCACGAGTCTAATTTCAAGTAAGAAAATCGAAAGAAAGCTCGCGCGGAAGTAAGCAATTCGAAGGTATTAGACTGGCTCGCTGCCACCGTGACAAACGGGGCGCGGGCCGGTTTTGTTTTTGCCCCCAAACTGCAAGATGTGCGATCCTCTTGCCACGGAACTGGGATTCTCTGGCATATGATTCGCGCAGTGCGCCGTTCGTTCGTTGTTATTGCTCAGGACGCTTCGACGCGCTGGCCCACACTTCGAGAAGTGAACGTGAAGATCATTCGCAGCAAGACATTCACGGCGACGCGCGCCTGGGGGGCGCTCGACATCGCCAACATGAACGGGATTACGACGCGGCTGCACTGGACGGATCAGCCTTATAAATGGCACGTCAACGACGGCGCGGAAGTGTTCGCCGTGCTCGACGGCCGAGTGGAGATGCGCTATCGCGAAGGGAACGAGGAACGCTCGACGGTACTCGAAACAGGGGATGTGTTCTACGCGTCCGCGGGCACGGAGCATGTCGCGCATCCAATCGGAGAAGCGCGGATTCTAGTCGTCGAGACAGAAGGCAGCGTCTGACGATTGCGGCACGCGCCCGCGTCTCGTCGCTTAGCGTCGCGGCGCGCCAGGCAAGACGCGTCGCGAAACCTGTTGCATTGCATCCGATCGAGGTGATCTTGACGACAACCACATCGACTCCTGCTTATCGATACCGCGTGCTCTCGCACGCCGCGCTGTACGTCGCATGCGCTTTGCTGGCGACAGGTTGCGAGACCACGGACCGATGGTTCAACGGGCCGACGGCATTGCACTCGTACGGGCAACAGCCGGGGGTTCAGCCCGGCTACTATCGCGTGAACGTCGGCGATACGCTCGCCAGCGTGGCGGCCGGTTTTGGGCAACGGCCGAAAGACATCGCCGAGTGGAACCGGCTGCCGATCAACGCTGCGCTGGCACCGGGAGAGGTGCTGCGTGTCGTTCCGCCCATAGCGGCAAACGCGAACGTGGCCGGCGCACCGGCGATTCACTTCGCATGGCCCGCTTATGGGCAAGTGCTCCGGTCGCAGACAACGGCAACTTCAAAAGGAATCACGATCGCCGGGCAAGCCGACGAACCCGTGAAGGCTGCGGCCGACGGCCAGGTCATCTTCGTCGGCACCGCGGCCGAGCAGTACGCATCGCTTATCGTCGTCAAGCACAGCGACGCGCTTGTGACCGGCTATTCCGTCAACGGGCCCGTGGCCGTCAAGGAAGGCGACGTCGTCAGGAAAGGCCAGCCGCTCGCGACGATGGGGATCGACAAAACCGGGCGCAGCACGCTCGGGTTCGAGATTCGGCGCGAAGGCGCTCCGATCGATCCGCTCGCCTATTTGCCGCGTTAGCGCTTCCCGCAACGTCTTGCTAGCAGAGCGAGGCTAGCAAGATCGACAACTTTCGAATATGCGTCTTGAACGCCTCGATGGCGTCGTGTTCGCTGTCCGCACTCAAATGCTTCAGCTCCGCGAGCTCCGCCTGAGCCTGAAACTCGTCCACGATTTTCCGCCGCGTTTCAGGCGGAAGCGCGCGTATCAGCGAAATCATCAACAGTTCCTGGGCGTGGATCATCCCGAGAACCGCGTGCATCGTCACATGCGAGGCCATGTCGAACTCCATTAGGACCGCGGACTCTTCTCATAGTAGGCGGGGCGCATTCATCGGCCAATCCCGGTGTCGATGCGGACATCAATGTAAGCATGCGGTTACATCGGAGGTAGCGGTCACGCGGCCCGGCAAAAAGGCGTAACCTGTGCGCTTTGCGGCACGCGCGTTTCTCGCGATCCCCCGGGCCCCCAGCAAAGCACGTGCCGCTGCGTAAACGAGGAGGATTCGATGACAGCCGTCGATCTCGAGTTCGATCAGCTGAACAGTACTGCCGATGCGCTTCGGCGCTCCATCTCCAACCGTCTGATCTACGGCGTCGGCAAGGATGCCGTCGCCGCGCGCCCTCAGGACTGGCTCCATGCCGCGGCGCTTGCCGTGCGCGACAGACTCGTCGCGCGCTGGATGAAGACCACACGTCAGCAGTACGAGCAGGACGTGAAGCGCGTCTACTACCTCTCGATGGAATTCCTCATCGGCCGCACATTCACGAACGCGCTGCTCGCGCTCGGCATCTATGACCAGATGAACGAGGCCCTTTCCAGTCTCGGCGTGGACATGGCGTCCATCGCCGAGTTCGAGCCCGACGCCGCGCTCGGCAACGGTGGCTTGGGCCGGCTCGCAGCCTGTTTTCTCGACTCCATGGCGACGCTCGCGATTCCCGGCTTCGGCTATGGCATTCGCTACGACTACGGCATGTTCCGGCAGCAGATCGTCGACGGCGCGCAGATCGAGACGCCCGACTATTGGCTGCGTGCCGGCAACCCGTGGGAGTTCCCGCGTCCGGAAGTCCAGTACATCGTCCATTTCGGAGGCCGGACCATACAGCGCGATAGCAGGGTCGAATGGGTCGAGACCGAGCACGTCAACGCGATGGCGTATGACACGGTCATCCCAGGATACGGCACGAGCGCGACGAACACGCTGCGGCTATGGTCGGCGCGCGCGACGGAAGAGCTCGACTTGTCGGCCTTCAATCAAGGCGACTATCGTCGCGCCGTGGAAGCGAAGGAGCATTCGGAAAACGTTTCGCGTCTGCTATACCCCGACGATTCCACGTTGGCGGGCCGCGAATTGCGCTTGCGCCAGGAGTACTTCTTCATTTCGGCGACGATGCAGGACCTGATTCGCCGCTATCAGCGCACGCACAGCACGTTTGGCCGATTCGCCGAGAAGGTTGCGATCCATCTCAACGACACGCACCCCGTGCTCGCCATCCCCGAACTGATGCGGCTGCTCGTCGACGTTCATGACGTTCCGTGGGACCGCGCGTGGAAGATGGTCCAGCAAGTGTTCTCGTACACGAATCACACGCTGATGCCCGAGGCGCTCGAAACGTGGGATGTGGACATGCTGGCGCGCCTGCTCCCGCGGCACCTCGAGATCATCTTCGAGATCAACGCGAATTTCCTCAAGGAGGCAAGCGAGCATTTCGGACACGACATCGACATCATTCGACGGATCTCGCTTGTCGACGAGTACGGCCAGCGCCGTGTGCGGATGGCGCATCTCGCGATCGTGACGAGCCAGAAAGTCAACGGCGTCTCGAAGCTCCACTCCCAGTTGATGGAACGCGAGTTCTTCGGCGACTTCGCGCGTATGTTTCCCGAGCGATTCACGAACGTGACGAACGGCATTACGCCGCGGCGCTGGCTGGCTCAGGCGAGCCAGCCTTTGTCCTCGCTGATCGATGCACACATCGGCAAGCGTTGGCGCAACGATCTGTTCGAGCTCGCCAAGCTGCGCGGCCTCAAGGACGACCCAACGTTCGCGGCCGAGTTTCGTGCAGCGAAGCGGCGCAGCAAGATCCGGCTCGCGAACCGGCTCTTGCATGACATGGGTGCGTCAATTCACCCGGATGCGCTCTTCGACATGCAGGTGAAGCGCATCCATGAGTACAAGCGACAATTGCTCAACGTGCTGCATGTGATCGTCCGCTATAACCGGATTCGCGCGAATCCCGATCAAGATTGGGTGCCGCGTGCCGTCATTTTCGCGGGGAAAGCAGCATCGGCGTACAAGATGGCGAAGACGATCATCAAGCTGATCGGCGATGTGGCCGCGATGGTCAACAACGATCCGCTCGTCGGCGACCGGCTCAAGGTGGTGTTCGTGCCGAACTATGGGGTGAGCGTGGCCGAGCTGATGATTCCGGCGGCTGATCTTTCCGAGCAGATTTCGATGGCGGGAACCGAAGCGTCGGGCACCGGCAACATGAAGCTCGCGCTCAACGGTGCGCTGACGATCGGGACGATGGACGGGGCCAACATCGAGATTTGCGAGGCAGTGGGCCGCGAAAACATGTTCATTTTCGGTCTCACGGCGAGCGAAGTGACGGACTTGCGCTCGTCGGGCTACCGGCCTCGGCAGGTGTACGAAGAGAACCCGGAGTTGCGGCAGGCGCTCGACCAGATCCGCACGGGCTTCTTCTCCGACGGCGACTCGCATCGCTTTTCCGATATCTTTCACACGCTGGTCGACTGGGGCGATCACTATATGGTGCTTGCCGACTTCGCGGCATTCGCGGCGGCGCAAGATGCCGTGGATGCGCGCTTCCGCGATCCGCGCGCATGGACGGCGAGTGCGATAGAGAACGTGGCGGGGATGGGGCAGTTTTCGTCGGATCGGACCATCGCCGAATACGCGCGCGACATCTGGCGCGTGAAGCCGCTGCAAACCGAATGATTCGTTGACGCGGACCTGGAGGGTGGCGCGGCGCGGCTAGCTCGGGGGCGACGCGCCGCGTACGCTTGCCAATGCGGCGCGCAAGGCTTGCTCCACGCGCGCGAGAAATTCGAGGTCCGGGCTCGACACCGCTTCGCGCTCGCCTTCGGCCGTCTTGACGACGAGCCGGTGGATGACGTCTTGTGCCGACCAGGCGAGCGCGCCCACGACGACGAGCATCACACCGAGCGAGAGCGCCGCTCCCGAGCCATAGAAAGCGGTGCCTGCGGCGGCGACAACGATGCCGACCATCGAGATCGTAAGCGGGAGTACCTTGTTCTTTCGCGTCGCCACGACGCGCACGTCCTCGATGTCGCGCAGCGAAAACACCTGACCGCCCGCGCTGAGCGTATTGCGCGTAATCATGACGCCGCGCTCGTTGAACGTGTTTTCCATCGAAAAAGATTCGGCGCTGGGTGCGCGATGAAGGTTCGCAAGCGTAGCAGACAACGCGCGAAGCGGAAATCGGGCGAGAGAAATGCCGCGTCGCGGGATGGCTTTGACCGGATAATCGGATGGAGGAGCTCAGCCGCGGTGGCTTGCTTCAGCGTACTTCGTCGAAGTAGATGCGACCGGGTATGTGCGAGGCAACGTGGCGTGCGATTTCCGTGTCGCTCATCTCCGCCGGCACCACGCAACGGTGCGAGGGGGCATTGGTCGCCATCGTCCATTCGACGAGCCGATACGTTCTGCCCCACGGGCGCTGCACCGGCGCCGATACGCGGCAGCTCTGCACGGGCAGCGCGTGGTCGCGCTTGAGTATGCTTTGCAGATGCTTGAAGACGGTATCTTCGATCATCGCCTTTCCGTTTCCCGCGCCGCTACACGATGAGCACGCCGGAGAAAGAGAGAACTATAGGCAAAAAGAAGCCGCCGATGCTCCGGCGGCTCAACAGGGGTGGTATGGCTGCTATGGTGGCAGCCGAGAATTAAGCCAAACTTAAAGCGGGGGGTGTGTCGGCGCATCGCGCTAGATGCCAATTAACGATCGCTGACGCCTGGATAGCGTCAAAGAATGGCCAATCGACTGGAATCATTGTCGGCGTTCAGGGTGCATACAGGGGGGATGCCGCCAATGTCAGCGGGCGGTACTATGTGTTTTGTCCAACGACATCATCCACCAACGGTACTGCAGCGAGCGCGACGAGCAGCGCAGCCAACGGCACGGTTGCGGAAAACCCCATATGCTTAAACCCGATTGCTCCGGCGATTCCACCAAGAAAAAACGAGCCCAGCAGCGAAGAGAGCAGCGCGAGGCGCTGCCGGTCACAACGTACGAAGCCCGCCTGCTTCTTGGCGCCGTTGCGCGGCCCATTCCAGTAGACGAGGCGCCCGAGCTCGATGCCTATATCGGTCACCAAACCCGTCACATGTGTAGTGCGGATCTCGGCGTTTGAAATCTTCGTGATCATCGCATTCTGCAATCCCATCACGGAGCAGAGCAGCGCTACCGTTGCCGGTACGAAGAGGATCCGGTGAGCCTCGAGGTTTGAGCCGAGGAAGCCAAAGCACAGCAGCAGCGCGGCCTCTAGCAATAGCGGCAATGCATATTGGCTGCGTAGCGCTCGCCGCCGTCCCCAATTGATCAAGACGGCCGACAAAGCCGCCCCGAAGATGAACGAGGCGAGCGAGGCTAGACCGCTGGCGAACAAATCGATGCTACCGAGAGCAAGATTATCGGCGAGCGACGATACGATCCCCGACATATGAACGTGTATTGGCCGACCGCCAGAAAACCGCCGGCATTGGCGGCTCCGGCAATAAACGCAAGCGAGCGGCCGAGACGCCGATTGGCTTCGTCGGTGCGCTCAGGGTGGGTGAAACCGCGGAGATACTGGATGGGCATGCTGATTTGGTCGCTCAGCGATCAATTGCGAGCCATCGTAGCACGGTTGGCACTGAGCCGCCGCGCGGCTAGGTCCGGACGCAACTTTCATCGGCTATTTCCGTTTCGAGAACCGTGCGCGTCACGCCGCCGACCACTCGTTCCAAAGCGCGCGCGTGAGCGTAGGCGCCCATCACGAGAAGGTCCGGGCGCAGCGTGCTCGATTGCCCGAGCAGCGTTGCGCCGGTGATAGGTCATCACGACACCTTCTCTGTTTCCGCCACTTCCGTCGCGCGCGCCGCTTCATCGCTCTCGACGCGGCCGGGAACCATCAGCACCGGGCAGGACGACATCCGAGCGACGCGCTCCGCGACACTGCCGAGCACGAGGCGGCGGATGCCGCGCCGGCCGCTCGTGCCGATGACGATGAGTTCCGCTTTCGTTGACTGCGCTTCCTGCAAGATGCGCTGGGCCACGTCAATTCCCGGCGCGTCGATTTCAACGACGCGCGGCGCGCCCTTGACGCCCTCCTGGAGCATCGCCGCAAGCGTTTCCGATCGAATCTCATCGCCTTCGTGCAACAGCGCATCCCGGACGACCGACGGATCGAAGCCCGGCGCCTGATATGCAATGATCGGCACATCGACGACGAAAACGGGTATGAGCTCTGCGTCGTCGTGATGCGCGGCCTTCAACGCAAAATCGAACGCGCGTTGCGACGTTGGGCTGCCGTCTATCGGCGCCAGAATTCGTTTGTACATGCGCGTACCTCCATATCGCTCCAGGCGACGCTCGATCGATTCGTGTTGCCGCGCCCACGGCGAGCACGATCAATGCGACATTAAAACGGGCACCGTCATCGATTGCAGAACCGAGCGCGTGGCCCCGCCAAGCGCCAATTCGCGCCAGCGCGAATGCCCATAACAACCCATCACCATCAAGTCGACACTGAGGTCGGACGCGCGCGAGAGCAGCATTTGTCCAACGGGGATGCCGTGCACACCTTCCATCTGCTCTGTAACGACGTTCGCGCCGTGGCGAGCAATCACCGCGGCGATATCGGCGCCAGGTATGCGGCTGGCGGGAGGCTCGCCTTCGCCCCCCAGCGCGTTGATGGTCAGGACAATGGTCTCTTTCGCGCGTATCAGAAATGGCAAGGCGTCGTGAAGGGCACGCGTGGCCTCACGGCTGCCATCCCAAGCGAAGAGCACGCGTGAGCCAATGGTAGAAAAGTGGCCGGCGTAGGGCACGACCAGTACGGGCCGCCCGGCGGACAGCGCGACATTCTCGGTGAATTGCTCGGCGATGAACGACTCTGGATCATCGGGGTTGAATTGGCCGACGATCGTGAGGTCCACGAGCCGTGCGGCCTCAGCGACTACCCGATTGGCATGTTCAGTGGAAGAGCGCCATTCGCCATGGATTTTGGCGTGTGTGATTTCGTCGCGGAAGAGCCGCTCGAGTTCCGCTTGCCGCTGTTTGCGGGACGTTTCCTGATTGATGAAGTATTCGGCGCTGCCGGCCATCACGTAAAAGGAATGCGCGTCAGGCCTGAAGACGACGAAGAGACCCGTGAGGTGCGCTTCGAATCGCTTGGCGAGCTCCAACGCGAGTCTCAGTCGCGGAAGTGCCCGTTCGCTCGCATCGAGGTGAACAAGGATGTTTTTGTAGCTCATCGCAAAGACTCCCAAGAGAAGAAGTGAAGCGCCGAGGGGGTTCATTCACACTTTAGGGAATGCGCATGGGCGAGGCTTGACGGAAGTCAATCGAACGCGGACGAGACGCTATTCGCGCCTTCTGCGTTGTTTTGGCAAAAAGGGATAGCGGCGTTGCCTTCGACAAATGCCCCTTGCGTGCGGGTCGGTTGATTGGCGTCAACCACCGGTTAGCGGACGATGCCTAGAGTGAGGCCAGTGGAGTGACGACCTACCCTGCCCCGACGCTTACCTGTGCTCCACGTGCCCTAAGCAGGGCGCCGCCCGCTCTTTCCGCCAAAGGAGTCTTACGCCATGACCTTATCTGGAAGCATCACTGAGAAGCATTGGCAAGTAGCCGTCGAGACTTCGCCTGTAGCAGGCGGTTTCAGCTGTCACATCCGTGTCTCGCACGATGGCGAGAACGGCGCTTTCGAGCGCGACTTCGAGCACTGTAAGTGGTTCAATACCGAACGAGAGGCTGTCCTCGACGGATTGCGCGAGGGAATGATCTGGGTCGAGCGCAAGTTGTCGAAGACGATCAGCGTCTAGCTCCTGTTGCTGCCCCAAGGTGGAAAAACTGCGATGGCAAACGGCGCACGTGTCGGCAAAGCGGTGTAGTCAATGTGCCAACGTCCTCGCATGGCCGTGCTGATGATCGAAACCATGTGTGTGGCCGAAAGATGAGCGGATTTCTCGACAGCTTCGAGCAAAGTGGTCCGGACCCGCATGACGATCCTAGAGCCACCCGAGCGTACCGCTGGATACGTTGGGTTCTTTTGGTTTGTAGCCTGTTTGCGATTCCGGCCTTTTACGTGGAACTAACGGCCAGTTCGCGACTTGCGCTGACTGCAGGCCGGATTCTTTATCTGTGCATGGCTGTAGGCTTCGCGTTGTCGTTGGGATGGATGGTGTGCCTGAGCCGAAGGCGCGTGCTTTTGGTTGGGCGCAACCGCTTCGACGTTCTCGTGTTGGTGGGTGCGGCAGCAAGCGTTGCATGGGGCGGCACCCCGTGGTCAACATTGGAATGGTTATTACGCATGGCGTTCATGTGCATGGTGGCGCTGCGTATCGTATTGGCCCTTCGCCGGTTTTTTTCACCCAATCGGCTGCTTGCTTTGTTGATCACGGGTGCCGCATTGCTGGCGCTGGCAGGTGCGGGGTTTTATTGGCTCGAGCCGCGAGTGCACTCATACGCTGACGGGCTTTGGCTCGCGTTTGAGAGCAGCGCCACAGTCGGGTACGGGGACATAGCGCCGACGACGCCCGCTTCGCGGGTATTCGCTGTCTTTGTCGTGCTGTTTGGCTATGGCATGTTGTCTCTTGTATTTGCGAGTATTGCCGCGATGTTTATCGGACAGGAAGAACGGCTGCTGCGGCATGAGATGCATCGCGATATAAAACGGCTTCATGAGGAGATGGTCGTGATCCGCAAGGAGCTTCAGGGGCTGCGCGAGTCGGCGAGCGCCGGAAGCCCACCACATTCCGTAGGTTGTCCGGATGAGCCATCGAGGCGATCGGGGTGAGGTTGCGATGTGACGGCGGTACGCTCCGGTGATCACGAGGCAGTAACAGGCGAACTCCGCCCGCCC
>CAYPWK010000104.1:0-3260 GCA_964414365.1 uncultured Burkholderia sp. | reverse complement strand
GATACGCGTCCGGCAGACACGCGAGCATGCACATTCGTTGACCGGCGTCAACCACGTCGTCGCCACCGTTCTTAAAGTGAAGACATGGGGAATCGTGCAAATCCACTTGCGTCGCTTTGTTCGTACTTTCCCAACTGTTCGGTGTCCAAGTGTAGCTTGCCGTCGTTTCGGCCGTCAGAGCGGGGAGACATATCAGTGGGAATCGGCATGCAAATTACCTATGTTGGATTTCCCAAAGCTGCTTCGATCGACGTTGAAGCCAGGGTGCAGTTAGTGCGTCTCGAGAAGTTCTCGCCGCACCTTCACGATTGTCATCTCACTATTGAGGTGCGCAAGAGCCCAACTGGCTTTACTTACGACGCCCAACTCGACCTGCTTCTGCGGAACAACTGGCTTGCGTCCATGCCGCGGTGCTCCGATTCGGACCCAGGGCAGGCGATAGACGCCGTCTTCGACAGTGCGGTGGATGCGCTCGCCCACCTGAACCGGCGTGACGATCGTTATGACAATCGCTCAGCGAGGAGGATATGATGAAGACGGACAGGCAGTTGAAGCAGGAAGTGGAAGAGGAACTTGATTTCGATCCGGCGATTAACGTAGCCAATATCGGCGTTGAGGTGAAGGACAGCATCGTCACGTTATTCGGATCTCCGGCAAGCTATGCCGAGAAAATCGCAGCCGAAAAAGCTGCGCAGCGCGTGGCGGGCGTGAGGGCGGTTATCGTCAAATTGGAGGTCAGGCTAGCAAGCAACGACAAGTGGCCCGATGAGGAAACCGCCAATATTGTGCGATCGGTGCTGCGCTGGACAGTGGGCCTTTCACTGGACGCGGTCAAGGTGCAGGTCGAAAAGGGTTGGGTGACACTGCACGGTGAGGTGCCAAACGCGCATTTTGCGCATCTTGCGACCCGCGCCGTGCGCCATCTGCGCGGGGTAACGGGGGTATCAAACATGATCGATGTCGTCGGCGGCGACGCAGCCGCCGATGACATAGCCCGCAATATCGGACGTGCGCTGGAGCGCCACGCCGCGCGCGAAGCGAAGCATATCCATATCGAGGTTCGCGGAGGAACAGTGACGCTGACTGGCAAAGTTGGCTCGTATGCTGAGCGATCGGCCGCACGAGGCGCGGCATGGTCCGCGCCGGGTGTGCGCGCCGTCGTCGATGATTTGAATGTCGAGTGAGTTTTGGATGCTTGACGCCCGTCAAAAGGCAATAGTTCTGACGGCGGGGCAGTCGTTCGATGTCCCTCCGATCGATGGCCGCCGCTAATGCGTCGTCGCGGCGTCGCTGCAATTCCGGATCACAGGGTTTCGTCGTCGTCGAAGAGCTTGTGCTCGATCGCATAACGCACGAGCCCGGCCTCGTGAGGGATCTGCATCTTTTCCAGAATGCGCGTTTTGTAAGTGCTGACTGTCTTGGTGCTCACGCAAAGCTCATGCGCGATTTCACTAAATGTCTGCCCAGCGGCGATGCGCCTGAAAACTTCGAATTCGCGATCGGAGAGCCGCTGATGCGCAAGCTTATCGGTAGGCTCGTTAAGACTCTGCGCGAGACTTTCAGCCATCGAGAGGCTGACGTAGGCACCTCCAGATGCCACTTTTTTGACTGCCGTGACAAGCTCGTCGCTCGCACTTTCCTTAGTCAGATAGCCCGAGGCCCCGGCTTTAAACGCGCGAACGGCATACTGCCGTTCGCTGTGCATCGTCAGAATGAGAACATGCAGCATCGGGGCTTCGTCCTTGATTTGCTTGACGAGTTCGACTCCCTGGCGTGGTCCTGGCATCTTGAGATCCAGCACGAGCACGTCGGCCGGCGTTCTGCGCACAAGTTCAACCGTGCCGGGTCCATCTGCGGCTTCCCCTGCGACTTCGAATCCAGGCGTGCTGTCTAGAATGTGCCGCAGTGCTTCCCGTAATAACGTGTGGTCGTCCGCCAATAGCACTCTTGTCATGGTAACGCCTCTTTGCGTTCAACTGATGCAAGCGGCAGCGCGACGAACAGCGCGAAGCCCTTGCCCGGAGCGGTCTGAATCCAAAGATCCCCGCCCATCTGTGCGGCGCGCTCGCGCATGCCCAGCAGCCCGAACGAATTGCGCCCGGGGCGTTCATCGCTCGAGCAGCCGCGGCCGTTGTCAATGATGCTGACGATGCAACGGGTCTCGTCGCGCTCGATTGTAAGCGTCACCCTCGTTGCGCCGGAATGGCGCGCCACGTTGGTCATCGCTTCCTGCACGATCCGGAACGCCGCGGTCGCGCTTTCGCGGTTGAAGTCGATCTTGTCCGCCTCGATGTGGCGGATGACAGAGATACCATACCGCGCCGAAAACTCTTCGGTGAACCATTCAATCGCCGGAACGAGGCCGAGATCGTCTAGGAGGGCAGGGCGCAAGTCCGCAGCGATCCGCCTCACTGAAACGACGAGATGATCGATCGATGTAAAGATTCTGCGCAGATCCGCGCCGGCCCGCGCCCGCTTCAGGCCTTCTGCGCGGTTCTCGATTCCGCCGACCTCGATTTTCAGCGCAGCCAATTGCTGCCCGAGATCGTCGTGCAATTCGCGCGCGATACGGATTTTGTCGTCTTCGCGCACCTGTTGGATATTTGCGGAAAGGCGCTGCAGTTCCGCGCGCGACGTCCGCAGGGCTTCATCCGCCAGCTTGCGATCCGTCACATCGATGATCCAGCCCACCATTCGATAGGGCTCACCCGTTACGTGCCATAAGGCCTGCCCGCGAGAGTGGATCCACCGGAATTCGCCGGATCGGGTGCGCACGCGATACTCGACGTCGTAGGGCCGGTTGCGGCCAAGGTGCTCAGCCAAGCAGGCCGAGACCCGATCGAAGTCGTCAGGATGAATGACTCCGAAGAAGGATTGCGGCTGACTTGGCAACTCGTCATCTTGGTACCCGAGGATTTCCTTGAAGTGGGGCGACAGATACATGGTGCCGGATTGCGGCCTCCAATCCCACAGGCCCGCAGTGGCGCCAGCCACAGCGAGTTGAAAACGTTCTTCACTTTCCTTCAGTGCCATGGCTACTCGATGACGTTCGATCGCGTAACGTATCGCACGGCTTAGCTCCGACGGGCGCATATCCCGTTTCGGCAAGTAATCCTGCGCACCCTCCTGGATTGAAAGCAGGCCCACGGCCATGTCATCGAGGCCGGTGAGAACCAGCACGGGCAGTTCGGGCGCCTGCCGGCGGAAGGCCCTGGATGTGTCGAGGCCCTGCGAGTCCGGTAGTCCGAGGTCGAGGAGCA
>CAYPWK010000103.1:7793-14436 GCA_964414365.1 uncultured Burkholderia sp. | reverse complement strand
ACCGCGGAACGCTGGATCTCGCGAACCTCGAGTTCCTCGCACTCGATGAAGCGGCTCACGCCGTCCTCAAAACGGAGGGTTATCTGATGGGCCATGGCGGTGTCTCCTCTTGAGCCGCCCGAACATACCGGTCCGCTGGCGGTATGTTCGGGCGGGGCGGCGCGCGAGGTAGCCTTGTTTCTCGCAAGCGCCAGGTGGGTTTAGTGACGCCAATTTAGAGCCTGGACCGCGTTCCCCTCAATGGACAGAGACGACGTTAACCCGGACAAAACGTGCATTGTGATGGATGCCGGATGACCGTAGTAATCCGGACCTCACCTGCCTTTCGTGTCCAGAAAAATACACATTGACCACACTTAATCCCCCGCGCTTCGGAGCGGATTGATCGGCACTGTTCGGTTAGCTGCCCGTACCTATCGGCCGAGTCGGGCTACTGCTCGCTTGCTACGCGTCATTGCTCCACTATCTCCGTCCGAGATAGTCCTTATCCATGTCATCGGTTGTGAAATAGATGTTGTGACCGGCACACTTGCGTGAAATCAACCCCTCAGGAGACATTTCATGCGTACGCAAGTCGGCATCATCGGCGCAGGGCCCGCGGGCCTGCTGCTTTCCCATCTTCTCCATCTTCAAGGCATCGAGTCGGTCGTGCTCGAAGCGCGTAGCCGCGAACAGATCGAATCGACGATTCGCGCGGGAGTGCTCGAGCAAGGCACGATGGACCTGTTGACCGAAACGGGCGTCGGGGATCGGATGAAAGCGGAAGGCGCGCAGCACCACGGCTTCGAGCTGGCATTCGAAGGAAAGCGCCACCGCATCGATCTCACCGCACTGACCGGCAAGTCAATCACCGTCTACGCGCAGCACGAAGTCCTCAAAGATCTCGTTGCCGCCCGCGTCGCCGCAGGCGGTTCGCTTTACTTCAACGTGTCGGACGTGTCGATTGCGGATATCGATACCGATGCGCCGTCGATCCGCTTCGTTCACGACGGCGTCGAACAGACGCTGATGTGCGACTTCGTGATTGGTTGCGACGGCTCACAAGGCGTGTCGCGCGCAACGATTCCTGCCGCGCGGCGCAACGACTATGAGCGCGTGTTCCCGTTCGGCTGGTTCGGCATTCTCGTCGAGGCGCCGCCCTCGTCGGACGAATTGATCTATGCCCGCCATGAACGCGGCTTCGCGCTGGTCAGCACGCGCTCGCCAAACGTGCAGCGGATGTATTTCCAGTGCGATCCGCAGGACTCGGTCGATAACTGGTCGGACGACCGGATCTGGGCGGAGATGCATGCGCGCGTCGACTCGGCGGACGGCCAGCGACTGATCGAAGGCCGAAT
The DNA here is from genome assembly GCA_964414365.1 of uncultured Burkholderia sp. GTDB lineage: Bacteria > Pseudomonadota > Gammaproteobacteria > Burkholderiales > Burkholderiaceae > Trinickia. The sequence goes on along the minus strand of CAYPWK010000103.1, from coordinate 13,099 downwards.
CTTCCAGAAGAATATCGTGGGCATGCGCAGCTTCGTATCGACGACGATGCAGCACCGGCGGCTGTTCCTCGCGGGGGATGCCGCGCACATTGTCCCGCCGACCGGTGCGAAGGGGCTCAACCTGGCCGTCTCCGACGTGCGCATCCTCGCGGCTGCGCTGCGGGCTTTTTACCGGGAAGACCGCACGGATCTCCTCGACGCTTACAGCGAGACGGCGTTGAAACGCATCTGGCGCGCCGAGCACTTCTCTTACTGGATGACGCGGATGATGCATCGCCTCGATGATGCGTCGCCGTTCGAGCAGCGTTTGCAGGTCGCGGAGCTCGAGCACGTGACGACCTCGCGCGCGGCAGCGACCGCGATGGCGGAAAATTACGTTGGCGCAGCGGTGGTCTGAGCTGCACCCGCACGTCGCGCGCCTCGGTTGCGCGGCGCGCTCAATGCGCGATCTGAAGATCGCGTGTTACGATTTTTTGCGAATTCTGAAGCCACCCCAACAAACTGTTGACCGACTACCGGCTGCGATTGGACCTCGCGGGTGCCACCGGGTAAAAGCGCCAGATTTCGCATCAAAGGGACGCGGCTTGGCTTTCGTCCCTCCAGTCAGGAGTGGCGCTGCCGGCGAGCAATGCAGCATCTCTGGTCAACGAAGCGGCACGGCTTCGTGACCGCGCCAACGGCAAGAGGCCGGCGCAGATCTCGACTTCGGGGGCGACGTCGACAACGTCGAACGACATCCGCTACGGCGGTAGCTATGCATCACCGCAGACACAGGCCCCTGCTTCTTACCCGACCGGCGGATGTCCGGCGCAACAAACCGTGATCATCGAGCGAGACAACGGCCCCGGCTTGCTGCACACGATGATCATCGCCGATGCACTTCGCCCTGAGCGTGAGCGCGTGATCGAACGCGACGTCTGCGTCGAACGGGCCGCGCCAACACCGGTCTACGAACCGCAGCGGACGAACGACGTTGCCCCTGACTCGCACCGAGCCAGTGAGTGACCCACGCGGCGGGACGACGCCTCGACATATCGACGTCGGCAGTTGTGGCGACAGCTGGGACAGCGGCGGTGGTGGGTTCGACCTGGGCGGTGGTGGTTTTGACAGTTGGACGGACACTAATAGGTGGCAAAGACCTACGATCACCAAAAAGGCCCGTTTCGGTGCAGTGAAACGCGGAGCCCACCGTCAGCCGAAAACTCGAAGGCGCGGTTCTGCAGTACCTGCAGCGCCAATTTCGGCGTTGAGGGCTTATAGCTTAGCTGCCCGCTCGCGAGCGGGCAGCGCGATTGACGATAATGAGCGGGATCGCAGTAGCACTGCCCAAAAATCTAGGTGACCGTGAGCATCGTTCCCCGGCAGCGCGCGGACCCGCATCGGCACGCAAACAGTTGCCGCACGTCTTCAGTCACCGCCTCGTCCACCGTCAGGTCGTAGGCAATAAAGAGCTCTTCGCCGGCCGCAATTTCCCTTGTGACCTCGATGTAGACCTTCTCGCCGAATTCGATGGCCTCGCAGTTTGCATCGCACGCGTGATTGAGCCACCGGGCGCTATTTCCTCCACGACCGCCGTCAATGACCCGACCATCAGACAGACCGAAGAGGAAGGTATGTCCTCTCTGGCTGAGCTTCCGGTAACGACGCGCGGCTTTTCTCCACCCAATCACTTCGCCCTTGTACTCGAGGATCCGCTCGCCCGTGGTCAATGCTTGAAGGGCGAACACACCTCTCCCATGCACAGACGACTTCCTGACTGCAAGTGAATGCAACGCTCGTTCAACACCACACGGCCGCAGCCGATAGCATGAAGCAGCAGACCGAGCGACTCGCCGAGATGCTTTGCGTTTTCACGCTTTCCTGTAATGAACGGAACGCGCTGCTGACCGGAACGGGCGTGTGAAACCGTCGCGCTAGACGAGATTCGGCAACATTCCAACATTTCGGCGATCGAACGGTAGCCGACCCGCTTCGGTAAGGCTCGTTCGTTAGCGTTGCGTCGATCGCCCCGCGATGATCATCTCCGCAGCCTTCTCAGCCACGGCAATCGTTGCAGCGTTCGTGTTGCCCGAAATGATGTTCGGCATGACAGAAGCGTCGACCACGCGAAGCCGCTCGACACCGCGGACGCGCAGGTAAGGGTCGACAACAGCCATGTCGTCCGTTCCCATCCGGCAACTGCCCACGGGGTGGTAGCCGATGCCCACACGTTGGCGCACGTATGACTCCCACGCACTATCGCTCTCAGGCAACGACGCGGGCTCGTGATCACCGATGACGTGTCTCGCCAGCGGGGGCGCGGCGAACACCTTGGTCACGAGACGGCTGCCCTTGATGGTCAGCGCAAGATCGCGCGGATCACCCAGCAACGCGTGCTCGATGAGCGGCTTGGAGCGTGGATCGCGGTCCTTCAGACGGATGCGTCCGCGTCCGTGCGGCCGTAGTACCTGTGATCCAATCGTGACGCCCGCCTGCTTCGCCAGGGCGGGATGCCCCCCGACGAATCCAATCGCCAGTGGCAAGAAGCTTATGGCAATGTCCGGCTCGTTCAATTGGGGCGCACTGCGCGCGTAGGCCATCGCGTGGACGGCGATCGAAGTCAGAATCCCCTTCTTGACAGTCGCGTACTGCAGCAGATGTCCCGCGAGACGCAGCGGGCCCACCATCGTGTTGTACGTCGGCACGTCGATCAAGCGGCTCTGTGAAACACCGCAGTGCTCCTGCACATTGCGGCCGACGCCGGGCAGGTCGGCAACGATTCCGATCCCCATCGCGGACAGATCCGCGCCGTCGCCGATGCCAGATCGCAGCAACACGCCAGGTGACGCAATCGTTCCCGCACTCAGCACAACCTCGCGTCGTGCCGTATATGTCCGTCTCTCGCCTTCGACAACCACCTTTACACCGATCGCCCGCCGGTCTTCGAACAGCACGTGGTCCACCAGCGCGTCTGTCTCGACAGTGAGGTTTGGGCGAGCTAACGCGGGTTCGAGATAGGCCTTGCGTGCGCTGCAACGCTTGCCCTTTCGGGTGGTGCCGTAGACGATGAACGATCCATGCACGTCGCCCGCACAATACTCTTCGCGCGCTGGCATGCCGCAATGCCCGGCTGCCTCGAGGAACGTGTGTGCCAAAGGATGCAACACACGCGGCGGCGATACTGTCAACGGACCGTCCGATCCATGCACGGAGGATACAGGTCCGGCGAAACTTTCGGACTTCCGAAAATACGGAAGCAGATCGTCGAATCCCCAGCCCGGGCACCCGCTGTCACGCCACGCATCGTAATCTCCGCGCTGGCCGCGGATATAAACCATCCCGTTGATGCTGCTGCTACCGCCCAAAGCCTTTCCCGCGGCCCATGTCGTCACGCGCGCACCAGCGGAGGGATCCGGTTCGGTCGGATAGATCCAGTCTGCCTTGGGATTGCCCATCAGCGCGAAACTGCCGGCTGGCATATCGAAGAGAAAACCCTTTCCCTCCTTGCCCGCTTCCAGCAGCAACACGCGTGTCGAAGGATTCTCGGTCAACCTCGCCGCGATCACACACCCAGCCGAGCCGCCGCCGATAACGATATAGTCGAAGACGTTCCCGCTCATCGCTTGCCTTCCCTGCGCGCAACGAAGACGTTCTTGAGCTGCAGATACTCCTCCATCCCCGCCCAGCCACCCACCCTGCCGAAGCCGCTTTGCCGGTATCCGCCGAACGGCGCGCCCGGTGCCATGGAAGCGAAACCGTTGATGTTCACGTAGCCCGCATCGAGACGCTCGGCGAATGCGTGCGCGCGGTCGAGGTCATTGGTGTGCAGATACGCACCGAGGCCATACCGCGTGCCGTTGGCAATCGCGAGGGCTTCCTCGTCGTCGGCGAAGGGGATGATCGACAGCACGGGACCGAACACCTCGTTCTGTTCCAACGCACTCCCAGGCTGGACATCGGCGAATACGGTCGGCTGGATAAAGAAGCCGTTGGCCAGTTCGCCCCCCAACCGCGCGCCGCCCGCCACGAGCTTCGCTTCGCGTCGCGCTTGCGCGATGATGCCGAGAATACGATCGCAAGCCGACTGGCATATCACCGGCCCAGCGACCGTATCGGAATCCAAGGGATCGCCAACTTTCATGCTGGCAGCCACCGCGGCGGCGCGTGCCACCATTTCGTCATAGCGCGTTCGGTGCACGAGCAACCGTGTCGGGTTCACGCAACCCTGCCCGCTCAGCCCCAACGCGCCATACACGGCCTGCACCGCGGCGGCGTCGAGATCGGCGTCTTCGAAGACGAGATTGGCGGATTTGCCGCCCAGTTCCAACGCGACCGGCTTGAGACACGCCGCCGCGGTCGCCATTACGCGCCGCGCGACGCCTTCGCCGCCCGTGAACGTTATCTTGCCGACGTCGGGATGGGCCACGAGCGCGTCACCCGCCTCGGCCTCGCCGGGCACGACGTTGAAGAGCCCCGCTGGCAGGCAGGCCTCGTGAGCGAGTTCAGCGATTCGCAACGCGACGAAAGGTGCAAGCGCTGGCGGCTTCAGAACGACACCATTGCCAGCGGCGATCGCCGGCAGCGCCATCATGCAGGTCGCCATGAGCGGACCATTCCAGGGAATGATGACGCCCACCACGCCATAGGGCTCTCGCCGCGTATAGTTGAAGCCCGGCGCGGGATAGGACTCGCCGTACGAACCCTCGATCTTGTCGATCCACCCCATGTAGTGATCGACCCAGCCGAGCGCCATGTCCATCAGCGGAAGTGCTACTGGAATGCCGGACTCCCGCGCCCCGAGAAAGGCCAACTGCTCCTGGTTTGCTTCGAGCAGCTCGCCGAGACGCCTGAAGCATCGCATCCTCGCGCGTGGCCCCATCTGCGTCCAGACGCGCTGCGCCGCCTTGGCCGACTTGACGGCGTGGTCGATGTCGCTCGCGCTACCCAGGCGCACAGCGGCCTGCGCATGACCTGTCGAAGGGTTGACATGCTCGATGCTCGCCACGCCGTCACCTTCGATATACGTGCCCCCGATGAAAAGGCGGCCGGGGACGTCGATCGTGCGTTGGTGCGATGGGGAAACTGCCATTTGCTGTTCCATTGAGCGTTTGACATCTACAGGCAGAAGACGCGTGCAGGAACAGGCGCCGGTCGCGCACCGTCGGCTCAGTCGTGTCGTCTCCTGAACATTTTCTGGGTCGGCATGGCGCGTGCCATGCGAGCCGCCTCTGATAAATTCGATTCTAGCGGCGGCTTATGGTCTACACTGCTTACCGAACGGAACATCTAGAGTAAGTTTTTTTCATTAATTGACGATGCCCGAAATC
>CAYPWK010000103.1:0-7783 GCA_964414365.1 uncultured Burkholderia sp. | reverse complement strand
CCGAAATCAGAAACCTGCAGCCGTTTATTCAGGCCGTCCGTTGCGGCAGCTTCATTGCGGCGGCAACCCGGCTCCAAGTCACACCGCCTGCCGTAAGCAAGAGCATTGCCGCGCTGGAGCGCGAACTGGGCGTGCGCCTCTTCAACCGGACCACACGCAAGCTGAGCCTCACGAGCGAAGGGCAACTGTTCTTTCAACGCGTGGCGCCGTTGTTGAGTCAACTCGACGAAGCCGTTGCGGACGTGCGGCGCAGTCCGGAGCATCCGGAGGGATTGATCAAGGTTTCCGTGACGCCCACGTTCGGGCGGCATTGCCTGACTCCGGTGATCGCCGAGTTTCTACAACGCTACCCGCTCGTCGAAATCGACATCAGCTATGACGAAATTGCGCCAAGCCTCGTCAATGACGGTGTCGACGTGAGTATTCAACATGCGCGGGGACGCGGGACCAATCATGTCTCCCGTCCGCTGTGTGACTACCCCATCGTACTGGTCGCGAGCCGGGACTATCTCGAACGCAAGGGCGTGCCGCAATCGCCGGATGAACTGGCCGAACATGACTTCGTCGGCATCCGGATGCCTTTCGGACTCGCAGCGCTTCATCTCGAACGCTTGCCCGGAAGTATGCGAAAAGGATCCGCGCGCAGGGAAAAAACGTTCATCCACCATCCCCGCGGCCGCCTTACCGTAGCGGGTCAACCGGATACCAGCCTTATCGCAGCGATCAGTGGCGTCGGCATCACGCCGTCCTCGGTGCCTGTGGTGCTGCCGTATCTGCATTCCGGAGCACTCAAGATAGTCCTTCCCGAATACAGGGTGCGCGGCGATGAGACGGAGGGTGTGGGGCCACGCATTTACGTACACTATCCCCACCGCCAGTATCTGCCCGCGAAAGTCAGGGCCTTCGTGGATTACCTGCTCGAACGCTTTCGCTCAACCGATATCGGCAAAGCTGAACTCGACAAATATTCGGCCTGAACGCTGGCCGCCTTCATTCGCGGTCCGCGCCGTGTCGCCGATACGCCGAAGGACTCGTCGAAACGTACTTTTGAAAGATGTTGCGAAATGCGCGCACGTCTGAATAGCCGACCATGACGGCAATCCGCTCGATGGATAGCTGCGTGTTGCGCAACATTCGCTTTGCAGAGTCGATGCGCAGTGAGCTTGCATACGCGCGTGGCGTCGCTGCCTCAGCTTTGCATTTCGTGTGAACGTAGATTAGTGAAATTCAGTCACTCTAATCGTTCCTTACGGTAACTACTGTGCGTCTGGTGTTGTCGCTAGAATTTGCAAAAAAGACCTACAGCTAGCTCAGGAGACAACTCGATGAGCACGACCGTGCTTGAACGGCTATTTGGCATCAGCGGAAAAATCGCTGTCGTTACCGACAAGGGACGCAATTCCAGCATCGATATTGCACCTGTGCTGGCCGAGGCCGGCGCACGGGTGGTAGTCGCGGATCACAGCGCAGCTCATATGCAGCCGATTGTCGACAAGATCATTTTGGCGGGCGGAGAAGCAATCGCCATCGAGGCAGACGTGGAACGCGAAGCCTCCGTGATTGCGTTATTCGATCAGGTCAAGGCGGCCTGGGGCAGCCCGGACATCGTGGTCAATTGCTCGGCGATGAGCAATAACGGGCCGCTTACGGAGTTCTCGGAATCCGCCTGGGACGAAGTCATGTCGATCGATTTGAAGTCGGTGTTCTTTTGCATGCGAGAAGCGATCAAGCACATGCTCGCCGCAGGCCGGGGCGGACGCATCGTGAACGTGACCACCATGGGAGCCATGCATGCGGTACTCAATGGCAATGGCGCCTATGGCGCCGCGCGCGCGGGCGTAACGGGGCTAGTGCGGTCTGCGGCGCTCGACTACGCCCGCGACCAGATTCTCGTCAACTGCGTGCTTCCCGGGGCAGTGCCCGGCAAGGTTCAGTTTCATCCGGACATGCAGGCTCGCTTGAAGACAGGAAAGCTCACGGGACCCGGTACGGATGCGGAGCGACGCCTGCCGCTTGGATGGGGTGACCCGGCCGATATCGCCGCCGCGGTGCTGTACCTCGCAGGGCCATCAGGGCGCTATATGACGGGCCAGTCGATTGCGCTCGACGGCGGGTTTCTGATTAGCTGAACGCGCGCGAACCCTATCACCCTGGCTGAAAATTTCCGATGAACTAGTCGTCGAGCAACCAGAGTACAACCTGCTCAGTCGCCGCAAGGTGGAAAGCGAGTATCCGCGCATCTGTCGCGAATCGGGCATCGGTCTCGCGGTCTGGAGTCCGCTTGCAGGCGGCATATTGAGCGGTAAGTACGTCGAGGGCGTCGCGCCCGGAACGCGGGCCGCGGCCATGGCCGGACTGCCCGATTTAGGCAAGTCGCGCACCGACAAGCGCAGAAACGCAATCGTCGCGCAACTCGCTCCCATCGCTGCGGAGCCTGGCGTCCCCATCGCGCAGTTAGCGCTCGCGTGGTGCGCCCGAAATCCCGATGTGAGCACGCTGATCATCGGAGCGTTCGGGCCACAGCAGATCGCGGATAACGTGACGGCGCTCGACGTGGTCCCGCTGCTCACGCCCGACGTGTGCCAGCGAATCGACGACATCATCGGTGACTACAGCGAATCCTGGGTCGGTGGCTCACCGTGGCACTACGACCATTGATGCGAACCGCAAAGCGCGACCATCATCGACAACTCAAAACGGAGCATTACATGTTTAGCGAAATCCAGATCGGCGCGTGCCTCGCTCAGATTTTCAATCTCACGGGCAAGACGGCCGTTGTTACCGGCTCAGCGCAAGGCCTCGGTCGCGAGACCGCGCGACTGCTTGCCGGTGCCGGCGCCAATGTTGTAATCGCCGACCTGAACCCAGATGCCGCATCCACAACAGCGGCCCATATCGAAGCCAACGGCGGCATTGCGATGCCCTGCAAAGTGGACGTGTCCGATGAAGCATCCGTCAAGGCACTATTCGCAGCTGTCGATGCAAAGTTCGGTGGCGTGGACATTCTGATCAACAACGCCGCGCACCGTTCGAAAGCCGAATTTTTTGAAATGTCCGTCGAGCAATGGGACCAGATGCAGGACGTCACGCTGCGGGGCACGTTCCTGTGTTGCCGCGAGGCCATCACGCGCATGAAGGCAAAGGGCGGCGGCGGCTCGATCGTCAACATTTCCTCCGTTGGTGCACTTCGACCCACGCTTTGGGGTGTCAACGCCCATTACGACGCCGCGAAGGCCGGCGTGGACAGCATTACGCGATCACTGGCCAGCGAGTTCGCGGCCGACGGAATCCGTGTCAATTCGATCCTGCCAGGCGGCATGGCCAGCGAGGGCGGCAAGAACATCAGCGCTACCTTCAAAATTCGCGGGCCGATCGTAGGCGCAGGCCGGGTTCCTATGGGACGGATGGCCGCCCCGATCGAAGTAGCTCAGAGCGTGTTCTTTCTCGCAAGCCCTGCCGCAAGCTACGTGACCGGCCAGATCATCGCTGCGGACGGCGGCTTCACGGTCAGCTAGGCGAACGCCACTACGACCTTCGCTCGACTGTAAAACCTTAGGATACCGAAATGCTAAAAATTACCTTCATCGAGCACGACAACACAGAGCATACCGTCGATGCGCTTGCCGGACAGTCTCTGATGCAAGCAGCAATCGACAACGCGGTGCCTGGAATCCTCGCTGACTGCGGGGGCTACTGCAATTGCGCGACATGTCACTGCTACGTCGACGATACATGGGCCGCAAGAATTCCGCCTGCCCAACGCGCGGAGCTCGACATGCTGAGCGGCGCCATCGATGCGCAGAGCAACAGCCGGCTCGGTTGCCAGATTCAGTTGACCAATGATCTCGACGGGTTAGTTGTTCGGCTGCCCGTTTCACAAACCTGATCGAAGCTGCCGGCACAACCCTATTCGTGGAGAGCACACATGTCTCATATTGCGGTCCCTCTCGTTCCCCTTCCCGACCATATTCCTCACGAACTTGTGGTGGATTGGGATTTCAGCAAGCCGCCCGGCGGCGAAGCCGACATCGTTGGCGCGTGGAAGCGTCTGCACGATGGTCCGGACATAGTCTGGACACCGTACAACGGCGGTCACTGGATTCTCACGCGAGCGGAAGATATCGAATTCGCGCAGCGGAATCACGATCCGTTTTCCATGCACGAGATCACGCTGCCCGCGAGCACGACGATGCAGATCTTGCCTCTCTCGGCCGATCCTCCCGAGCACGCCGACTATCGCGCACTGATCAACCGCTTCTTCGCGCCGAAGGTGATACGAGACATGGAAGGCGAGATTCGTGAGTTGGCGATCTCGCTGATCGAAAGCTTCCGGGAAAAGGGCCAGTGCGAATTCATGGCCGACTTCGCGATGAAGTTTCCAATCACTATCTTCATGCGGCTCGTGAACCTTCCTCTTGCCGATCTGGACGATTTGCTCGCGTGGACCGAGGCGAGCGTTCGCGCCAACGATCCCGAGCGTCGCGAGTGGTCGCAGCGCATGCTGTTCGGCTACCTCGAGAGCATCATTCGCGAGCGCCAGAAGGAACCGGGTGCCGACCTGATCAGTGCGATCGTGAATGGAACCGTATTCGGCCGACCGCTTACGGAGCAGGAAATTCGCGGCATGATGGTCAACGTCATCTTTGGCGGACTCGACACGGTCGCATCGACCATGGGCTTTGCCGTGCTCTATCTCGCGCGCAATCCAGCCCATCGTCGCCAACTGGCAGAACACCCGGACCTGATAGGCAACGCGGTGGAGGAACTGCTGCGTATGTTTGCGCCGTCGAGCACGGGCCGTGTGATGACGCGCGATTTTGAATATAAGGGCATTCGTTTCAAAGCGGGCGACCGGGTCTACGTCCGTCCTTTGCTACACGGCATGGACGAACGCAAATTCCAGTGCCCGATGCATGCCGACTTCGCGCGCCACAATGCTTCGCAACATGCGGCGTTCGGCAACGGTCCGCACCGCTGCGCCGGCGCACTGCTGGCGCGCAATGAGATTCGCATTTTCCTTGAGGAGTGGTTCCGGCGCATTCCGGATTTTGCGCTCGATCCGGTCGGACAAATCAGCTTCGAAGGGGGGATGGTGAACTGTGTGACGCGTGTGCCGCTAGTGTGGGGCTCACGCAGCACATCATAATGCTCATAGAAGCAGGGTTGAGGGGGCATCGTATCGCGACGTATCGGAAAGCTGCGCTCCGCATGCCCCCTCGTGACTGCGGACTGGTGACCTTTTTCCGTAGGTTTCCCAAAACATTGTTTCCGTCATGAGGATCTCATGGAAGGGATACTGATTTTCCCTGTCACCGCGTCGGTGCTGCTTGTCATGAGGCGAACGAGGCGTGCCGGACATCAACGTTCTGATTCGAATCGGGTCCTTCCGGATTGATATCGGTGCGCAGCTCGACGAGGTATCGACGCTCGATTTGACAGGTTCCATATCACTCGTCTCCACTTGTTTATGAATACGGGAAGTCGGAGGCGAGGCTCGCAAGAGCGAATCGCCTAATCGACAATCCCCGCTTCGTTTCCGGTATTCCCGCCAACTGCATTCAATCCTCGTTATCGACCGGCGGCAGCGTAGCCATCACGCTCGCACGCAGCGCCGAGATGACCGATTCGATGAGTCCGTCCGACGGCGCCAGCCCCGTTCGGGAAAGCGCCTGCTGTACGCTGACTACACGCCCGGCTTCGTAGTGCCTTCCGCTTCCGATGGCGTCTTCGAAAGCATTGGCGCGCTGGTTGATCTCCTCCGTATCGGCGCTGACGAGCAACACTGCATGAGCCAGTACTGCATGCACCGACGCATGCGATCCACTCGCGTCCGATCGCGCGCCGCGCCAGTATTGCGCGGTACCAGCGAGCTTTTGCGCATCGCCCGGCGGTCCCCAGGCGAGGTTGAAGCGTCCGTCGCAGAATGAGCCTTCCACCGCTTGCCAATGTGTCTGAAGCCCGAATGTGCCCAGCGCCTCGCGCAGGACTTCACACAGATGCCGATAGACGGCTTCGGAGTGCTTGCCCACGGTGCCCCGTACGCGATAGGCCAAGCTCAAGTTGAGAATTCCCGGCCCCTGCGGCACGAGCCCACCACCCGACATGCGCAGAAAAACCGGGCATCCGCGCCGAGCGAACTCGGCGCGAGCACTCTCCAGGGCCGCGAAGCGCCGGTAGCTGCGCGGCACCACGAGCGACAGCGGCGCCTGCCACAGATGCGCGACGCACCGGCCCATCTCGGCCAGCGACAGCAGCTCCACCTCTGCTGCGAGGGGATCGGTGGTGTCGGCATCGAAGTCGACGATGTCAAATGGCATAGACTCACGAAATGGGCTGGCGCGACGGACCGGAGCGGTGCTTCGTGGTTTAGTGAAACGTAAATCCGCCGTCCACGTTGACAGACTGGCCGGTGATGTTGTCCATTGTCGCGAAAAACAGCGCCATTCGCCCCATGTCTTGCGGCGTCTGCGCGCGTCCCTGCGGAATGAGCGTGAGCTGATGGCGAGCCCACGAGTCCTCCACCGATTCCCCGTCGTTCTTCCACTCGTCGGCCAGGCGGTCCCACATGTAAGTGCGCACGATGCCGGGACAGATGGCGTTCACGGTGATGCCCTCCTGCGCCACCTCCTTGGTGGTGATTTTCATCGTGCTGCCTTCATCGTTCTAACTCCTCGAATTGTCTTGAATGAGGTGCTCCCCGGCACCTCACCTTTTTCTTCGTCGGAAATCGACCGGCTTATCCTGAGGCGCAACGATCGGAATGCCCTCGCCCGCGCCGCCAGCCTGGCTCACTGGCTCAGGTGCCGGCGCAGCAGCGCGTTCACCTCGTTGGCCTTTTCCATCTGCGGCATATGGCCGGCGTCCTCGAGCACCGCCACAACGGCGCCGGCGGGCGCGGCGGCGGCATGGGCGCTGGGGATGACGCGATCCTCGCGGCCCCACACCACCAGCACCGGCCCGCCAAAGCCGCCCAGCGCCTTGCCGGGCTGCTCGCGTTGCCTGCCGCCGCCGAATAACCCCGTGCCCAGCGCGCGGAGTGCTTCGGCGACACCGTCGAGCCGCTTGTACTTGAGCAGATCGTCCAGCATCTGGCGGCTCACGAGCGCCGTGTCGTTGAACAGCAGTTCGGCCACGGGCTTGAGTTCCCGGCGCGACTGCGCGCGCACGAAGCCGTCGGTGTAATCGGCGTTGACTTCGTCGCCGAGGCCGGCGCTGTCGATCAGCGCCAGCGAACACGCCTTCTGTGGCGCATCCACCGCCAGTTGCGCGACCACGCCGCCGCCCATGGAGTGGCCCACCAGATGGGCCGATGGGACACCGATGGTCTCCAGGAAGCGGCTGACGAAGGCGGCCAGCTCCCGCAGCGTCGTGCCCGTTAGCCGCACCTGGGACTGGCCGTGCGCGGGCAGATCGAGCGCGATCACCGGGTGCGTCTCCGCCACCGCATCGAGATTGAACAGCCAGTTGTTCAGGTCGCCGCCGAATCCGTGGATGAAGAGGACAGGCGTGCCCGACTCCGGCCCGCGTCGCGCATAGCGCACGCGAATGCCGTCGACCTCGGCATAGTCGAACGCCGGGCCGGCGTCCTCGTCGTCGCTGTCGACGGCCGGCACCTCGAAAGCGGCGACGTACGCTTCGATCTCGGCATCGCTCACGTCCATCTCCGCCAGCACGCCAAGCAGCGCCTTGACCGGCAGCGTCTCGCCGCTCTGCGCGACGATGCGGCGCAGCAGTCCGGCATCGGGGGCTTCCACCGAGTTGGAAATCTTGTCGGTATCCACAT
>CAYPWK010000102.1:0-14491 GCA_964414365.1 uncultured Burkholderia sp. | reverse complement strand
TTTCGCTGCGCATCGACTTCGAACGGCTCGCCGAGATCGCGAAGTCCGTCGGCGCTTACTTGATGGTAGACATGGCGCACTACGCGGGGCTGGTCGCAGCGGGCGTTTATCCGAATCCCGTTCCGCATGCCGACTTCGTCACGACGACGACGCACAAGAGCCTGCGCGGCCCGCGCGGCGGCGTCATCCTGATGAAGGCCGAATATGAAAAGGCAATCAACTCGGCGATTTTCCCCGGCATTCAGGGCGGCCCGCTCATGCACGTGATCGCGGCGAAGGCTGTCGCGTTCAAAGAGGCGATGTCGCCCGAGTTCAAGGCCTATCAGCAGCAAGTGGTCGAGAATGCGCGTGTGTTGGCGGAAACGCTCGTTAAGCGCGGGTTGCGCATCGTCTCGGGGCGCACGGAAAGCCATGTGATGCTCGTCGATCTGCGCCCGAAGCGAATCACGGGCAAGGCGGCCGAGGCTGCCCTCGGCGCGGCGCATATCACCGTCAACAAGAACGCGATTCCGAACGATCCGGAAAAGCCGTTCGTCACGAGCGGAATTCGCCTCGGTTCTCCGGCGATGACAACGCGCGGGTTCGGCGCGAGCGAGGCTGCCGAAGTGGGCAACCTGATCGCCGATGTGCTCGAGAGTCCGGAAGACACCGCGACGATCGAGCGCGTGCGCGCACAAGTCGCCGAGCTGACCAAACGCTTTCCGGTCTACCGCTGAGTCCCGATGCGCTGCCCCTTCTGCCGGCACGAAGACACGCACGTCGTCGATTCGCGCGTGGCCGAAGACGGCGCCGCGATTCGGCGGCGCCGCCGCTGCCCCGCCTGCGACAAGCGCTTCACGACATACGAGCGCGTGGAGCTCATGTTGCCGGCGGTGGTGAAAAAGGATGGCAGCCGCACCGAGTTCGATCGCCGCAAGATCGTCGCGAGCATGCAACTCGCGCTGCGAAAGCGTCCGGTTGCCGCTGAGGCGATCGATGCGGCGGTGGCTCGCATCGAGTATCAGTTGCTCGGAAGCGGAGAGCGCGAAGTGCGCAGCGAGCGGCTCGGCGAACTCGTGATGGAGGAGTTGCGCCAGCTGGATACGATCGCTTATGTGCGCTTTGCTTCCGTCTATCGGCGCTTCGAAGACGTGTCCGAGTTCGAGGACGTGATCGAGGAGTTTCGCCGCGCCGCACCTGCCAAAGCTCCGCGCAAGCGCTGAGTACTCGCATCCTTTCATTGACTCGTTCCTCCCCGTTGATTGCCGTCGCCACGCCGACCTGATGCGGCATTGTCGCCACCGTTTTGTATGCCCGCCAGTTAGCCGAACGGACGATGGCGAGAGCGCCCGTTTGCCCGTTAGATTTCTCTCATTGAATCAAGGGGCATTCGGATGCAGAGCAAACCAGCGCAGGGCATTGGGCCGGGTTGGCGCGCGAGGCGCTGCCGCGGCTTCACGCTGTTTGAATTAGCCATCGTCGGCGGACTCGTCGCGGTCTTGGCGACGATGGCGGCGCCGTCGTTCGTCGCGTGGCGAGTGCGCGACCGCGTTGACGCGGGGGCCGAAGCGTTGCTGTCCAGCCTCGCCTACGCCAGGAGCGAATCGATTCGTCGCGGTGTTCCGGTGACCGTTTGTCCAATCGACTCCGGGGGGCGATGCGCCACGGCGCGCGGCAGGCGCGGAGGAGGCGCGGTCGATTGGGCGGGCGGCTGGGCGATCGTCGTGAATGGACCTGTCGGTCCAACGCTGGCGCGCCGACAGTTGCCGGCGGACGAGGTTCTGATTCGAGGTGCGGCGGCCGATATTCGATTCACTCCGCCTGCCGGTCAGGTGATCGGCGGGTTCCGCAGCTTCGAGGTCGGACCTTCGAGCGCCGCGTCGCTTGCGGGCGGCCGCGACGGACGCCGTTGCGTCGCCATCGCGGCGGGTGGTCGCCCGCGCGTGGGTGAGGGCGCGTGCAAGGAGCGCGTGTGAACAAGTGGGCGCAGCAAAAAGGCAGCTCGCTGATCGAGGTGCTCGTTGCGCTGGCACTGGTGAGCGTCACGCTCGCGGGGGCGGTGGCGAGCCAATTGCGCGTTGGTCACGCGGAGCGTTCGGCAGCCCGGCGCGAGCAGGCGACCATGATTGCAGCGTCGATCGCGGCGGCGATGCGCGATCCGTCATTAGGCGCACACGCATTGGCGCATTGGAAGACCGTGGCCGCGTCCGCCTTGCCGCGAGCGAAACTCTCGATTGTGGATCATGCGCCCGGTGTTGCGCTCGCGCTCGTGGAGTGGGCCGAAGCGCCGGCCACGCTTTCAGCTTTGTCGCCGCAGGCAGGCAACGACTGCTCCAGCCCTGGCGGCCGCCGGCGAGCCGGCTTCGCTTGTGCGGCGGTCCCGTTCGTCCAATGAGGCAGAGCATGCGCCGATGGCGGACGCGAGCCGCGTCACGCACGCATTGCCACGGGCACAGCCTGCTCGAACTCATGATCGCGACGGCGCTCGGCACGCTGCTCGTCTGCACCGCGGCTTTGCTTTATCGGTCGCAGCGCGAAACGTCGATGCTCGCGGCCGAGATCGCATCGATGCGCGATGCGGGAATGACTGCGCTGGTTATGATCGGTCAGCAAATCGAGATGGCGGGTTTCGCACCCATGGCTCGGAGCAGCGGCGATGCGGGCGATCGCAGTCATTGGGGCGGCTTGCGGCTCGGCGTCTTCGGATGCGATTCGGGCGTTCCCGAAGCCGACGCTGCTTTTTTTCGTTGCCGCCGGGCTCGGCGTCCCTCCGATTCGATCGTCGTCAGGTACGTCGACGATGGCGTCTCGACCTGGAAGACTGCATCGTCGCGCGCAACCGATTGTGTGGGTAACGGCATCGGCGCTGCCGGCGAGCAGGTTGTTATCGTCAACCAGTTCCACGCGGGCCCGGACGATCGTGGTGAGCCGCAGCTCTACTGTCGCGGCAACGGAGGCAAGCAGCCGATCGTCGCCGGCATTGAACGCTTGCGCATGCGGTACTGGTTGCGCGGTGCGACCGCGCCGGTGACAGCTCGGTCGATTGCGGCGCACGAATGGTCCGATGTCGTTGCCGTCGATCTATGCGTGGTTGCACGGACTGGCCGAAGCCTGTCGCGGCGCGAGTACGTCGACTGCGATGGCGCTTCCGTGCCGATTCTCGACGGGCGCGCGCGGCAGGCGTTTTCACGACGCGTGGCTATCCGCAACAACGAACGCGTTCCGTCCGCCGACGCAAGTGCGAAGCTTCCCGGAGTATCCAATGGTCAAGACCAAAGCAAGTGACGCTGGCTTGCTCGGAGAGCGCCGGTCGACGACGCATGCGCACGGAAGCCGACGCGGGCATCGTGGCGCAGCGCTGCCGGCCGTCCTTTTGCTTGCTTGCGCAATGCTTGCGCTATCGATCGCGTCGTTCAACGCATCGATCGCGGCTGTGCGGCGCGCGGCCAACTTCGAAGATCACCTACGCGCATCGAATGCCGCCGACGCTGCACTCTCGTTGTGCTTGCAAGCGCTCGACGCCGGTCTGGCGCCGGTGCTGCCACAGGTCGCTGGCGAGCCTTCGCGCTGGC
Source organism: uncultured Burkholderia sp. (assembly GCA_964414365.1). Lineage (GTDB taxonomy): Bacteria > Pseudomonadota > Gammaproteobacteria > Burkholderiales > Burkholderiaceae > Trinickia. The sequence goes on along the minus strand of CAYPWK010000102.1, from coordinate 10,940 downwards.
GGCAGGGCGGCGTTTTCGAGAGCTCCGCCGCGTTCGCGCCAGTGGCGCAATGGCCAGGTTCCGCAAAACCGCCGCAATGCGTGATCGAGGGCGGGCGCGTCGCGCGTAGGCCGCATGCGCAGGCGCATTGGGTCACCGCGAGGGGATTCGGTGCGCAAGAGACGTCCGAGGCGTGGTTGCAGCTCATCGTCGTTCGTGAGCGCGGCATCGAAGAGCGGCGCTGGCGACGAATCGTAGAGAGGCCCTGACATGCAAGATCGCTCGAGGGGCGCCGTCGGCGTTGTCACGCGGAGAAGAAGCGCGGCGTTTTCTCTGCTCGAGCTCGTGATCGCGCTCTCGATTGTGGCGGTGATGGCGGCTTATGCGGTGCCTGCGTACGTGCGCCATATGGCGCGCGGGCACCGAATGTCCGCGGTGACAGCGCTATACCAAGCCGCGCAGTTTCTGGAAGCGAATCCGAAGCCCCGCATCGGCAAAGGACGCGAATGGCTGCCGGCCGGTTTCGATCAAGCGCCTTCAGACGGCGCTGCGGTCTATCGTCTGCGTGCGGTGCCCGGCGCGGTCGAAAACGGTGGCTACGTTATAGAAGCGCAGCCGGTCGAATCCGGACCCATGCGCGGTGACTCATGCGGCGTCTTCGTGCTCGACGCAACAGGAAAACGGTCGAATCGCACGGCGGATGCGCGAATGCCGCGCGACATCGATTGCTGGTCGGCGAGATAACGTGGGCCGCTAGATAAATGAGCCGCCAGCTATCGTGGCCCGCCGACCGCCCAACCGCCCAATCGCCCAACCCGAATCGGCGTCTGCCGGACTATTCGCTTTCGGCTTCCGGCATGTCGGCTTTATGTCGAATGGCCCGAGTGAGCAGCCGATACCCCGTCCATGCTGCCGCGCCGACCGCGCCCCACTTGAGCAACGGCTTGCTGCCGGCCGCGAGTTTCGATCGAAGGGGCTTAGCCACCAGCATCGAGACTAGCGTTCCGACGAGCGGATGATTCACGAGCTCGGTGAGCTTCGCGCTGAAGCCTTTGCCCGGGGCTCTTGGCTTCGTGCTCGAGAATGGCAACAGCAGCTTGACCCAGCCGAAGCCCTCGAGCTTTGCGTGTAGCTCGGCGCGAGCGCGCATGAATTCACTACGCTCTACCTCGGCGCGCAAAAGCAGCAACTCCTTGCGCACCGTACGCAACTGCGGCGTGCTCGCGTCTCGAACCGGCGAATGCCGGCGGGGCAGAGCATGGGACGAGGTCGGTTGGCTCATGGGTGTCCGTAATGGTGTCGGGCAAGGGCGGGCGCGTTCGTTCGCGTCAAGGCTCGCGGAACATGTCGCGGTCCTTTTCGAATTCGTTCAGCGTGGCTTGGAAGAAGATCGGCGCGGCGTGCAGTCCGGCGCGCACTTTGAGCGCGCAGATGAGCGCGCCAATGCCGTACACGATCGTGATGCCGGCGAGCACCTGCCAACGATAGGTCTCCCAGAAGGCGACCGCGATCAGAGCGGTCAGACTGATCAGCGCCATCAGCGCGAAGACGGCTGCGGCCAAGCCGAGAAAGAGCACGGCGATCAGCCGCCCGCGCTCCTCGGCGAGTTCGATCCCGATCAGCTCGAGTCTCGTGTGCATCAGCGACACGATCGAGCTCAGCATGCGGCGCAATGGCCCATGCTCGTGAGAGGCATGCGGCGATGGATGGTCGTTTGGCATGGAGATAGCGGATCAGCGCTTGACGGTCAGCGAACGGCGATAGCCGTCCCGCGGGCGCGACGGACGTCACGGCGGGACGACCCGGCGCGCAATGCGGGAACAAGGCCCAGCGGGCCTCGCCTTCGCGACTCTCGCAAGCAGGGTTTACTTGCGATTGATCAGCAGCCCGACGAACAGGCCGATGCCTGCGGCGATGCCGACGGCTGCCCAGGGATGCTCGTGGACGTAATCGTCTGTGGCGCGCGCCGCCTTCTTGCCTTTTTCAACAACGACGACTTGCACGTCGGCAGCCTTTTCCCTCGCTTGTTTGAGCCGGGTCAGTGCCGTCTCGCGTAATTCGGAAGCCCGTTCGCCCGTAGCGCTCGCGGCCTGCTTCAAGAGATCCTCGGCATCGGCGAGGACGGTTCTGATATCGGACATCAATCTCTCCTTGTTGACTTCTGACATTAGAGCCCCCTAGTTCTCGTCCACGCGAGCATGCTACCAAAGATAGGACAGGCGGCGAGCATACGCCATAGGCCGCGTTAATGGCGGATGCAGAAACCGTTCCCGGGGTGCCGCGGGCACAGCGCGTCGCCCGCACCGCAGCGGGTGCGACGAACTTCAAACCGAGGGGAGCTTTCGCTCGCCTCGGACGAAATTACAACGTCCGTACAAATCCCACGGCCTACGGGCCACGCGCTCGTCAGCTGACCCGGTCGCGAGGCTGGGCCGGGCCGTGCGGCTCGAAGAGCGGTCCTTGAACGAAACGCGCGCCGAACTGCTGGAGCGCATCGAACTGCGCCTCCGTCGCCACGCGGTCGAAAATCAGCGGAATATGTAGGCGATTCGCATAGGCAATGAGCGGCTTGGCCATCGAATCCCTCAGGACGGTCGCGCCGTCGATTTTCAGGAAGTCGAGCCGCGCCATATCGGAGACCGTCATGATGTGGCCGGCATTGGGCAGGTTGCCCGCCACTTTGAAGCCGTAGCGCTGATAGCTCTTCGCGAGATAGCCGACGAACGTGCGGTGCGCGACGGCCGCGCTCGGCAACTCGATCACGACGCGCGAAGGATTCAGTCCGAGCGAAATCAGGACCGACGAAAAGTGCTGGCCGTGATCGTACTTCACGCTCTTGAGCAGACGCTCGTGCACGCGCAGAAACAGCAAGCCGTGCTGCTGCGCGCCGAAGAAGTTGATTGCATGCAGCGTGCGCGCGAGACGGTCGACCGCGACGAGCTCCTGGCTGTCTTCGATGTATTCGCACGGATCGAACGGTACGCCGCCCGGCTGGAGCGTGAGCGCCTGAAACCCGAGCTCGTCTCCGAAACGGTCGGCGCTCTCAGGTGCGGACCATAGCGTCTGGATGCCGCTCATGCTGACATCGAAGATTGGCTGATAGCCGCTTTCGATCCGCATGTCGCGGAAATGCGCGTGAGCGAGAGCCGATGGAACGCTCGCATCGAGTGCCAGGTGCTCGTGCAGAAACGGGTGAACAGCGGCGTGCTCGATGAGCGAAGGAATCGTCGGCGGGATCATGGAGGGGTCAGATGGCTGCATACCGCTGATGGTAGCAGCCCGGACTCGGTCAGCTTTGAGTCATTACTTATATCGATATTGGCCCGCATACCCCATCAGGGTTTACGTTGGTGCGGACGTCGGCGGGGCGGCGATGTCATCGAGGCTTAAGCGGGATCGGCCTTTGCCGGCTCTGCCGCTGATCCGTGGCGCCCTTGCCCGGCGGCGAAGCGGGCGGCGCCTGCGATCCCTTCCTCGACGAGCGCCCGGTACCCGCCCGCGCCTTCGCGCCGCAGCGCTTCGGCGAGGTCCTCGAGCGCGCGGTTTTCCCATGCGGAGCGGCGATCGGCGTTGAGCGCACCCTGCGGAAAGGCGGCCAGCTGTGCCGCGAGCGCTTGCGCCGCCTCCCGCGCAGCCCCTCGCGCCACGACGCGATTCGCAAGACCGATGGCGAGCGCTTCGTTCGCGTCGACGGCGCGTCCCGTCAGGATCAGGTCGAGCGCGCGCGACAAGCCAATGAGGCGCGGTAGGCGAATCGTGCCGCCGTCGATGAGCGGAACGCCGAAGCGGCGGCAGAACACGCCGAGAACCGCATCTTCCTCGACGACGCGCATGTCGCAGATCGCGGCGAGCTCGAGGCCTCCCGCGACGGCATGGCCGGCGATCGCCGCAATCACGGGCTTCGTGAGGGTCATCCGCGTCGGGCCCATCGGTCCGGGGCCGCTGCCGTCGGCCCGCACGGCATTGCGGCGCGTGTCGTCATGCATGACCGTCAGGTCCGCGCCCGAGCAGAATGTGCCGCCCGCGCCGAAAAGAACGGCCACGCGCCAAGCCGGCTCTTGCTCGAAGCGTTCAAAGGCGGCGAAGAGCGCGGCGGCTGTCGGCCCGTCGACGGCGTTGCGGCGCTCTCGACGATCGAGCACGATTGTTGCAACGGACTCTATCGGCTCGATGCGGACATGCTCGCCGAAGCGTTCGACGTTCGAGGTTCGTTCGGCAATCACGGTACTCTCCTTCGCCCGCCTGAGCGGTCGCTCGAAATCACGGGCGAACCTGTCACGATCGTGTCATGATGGCCCGGCACGCTCTCGCGCTTCATTGTGCGCCTCAAGCCCGCTGGGTCGCTGGCTTCGAGGCTCCTGCCAGGCGCTTTACGATAAAAAGTTTGTCATGCCTTCATCCACGATGCCTTGCACGGTCCCTCTCGCGTCGGCGGCCGGTTCGGAGCCGGTATGGATCGTCCCCTTGCGCGATCACCGTTACTACGATCATGTCCGCCTCAAACGCGTGTTCGGCGACGAAGACGACACCCGCCATTGTGTCGTCGTCGTCGACGCCGTGAAACTCTTGCGCTGCGCCGATCGCGATGAAACCGACTATGTGCTGCCGCCCGTCGGCGACTGGCACAGCGGCAAGATACGAGGCATACGTGAGTTTCTCGATCCGACCAACGAGCGGATTCCGACGATGCCTTACGTGACGATCGTCACCCGCCGCGCCCCGGGCCTGCTGGGGTGGCTCGGGATCGAGCTGGAAGGCGTCGTGACGTTCCGCAACGGGCAGCATCGTGCGCGCTATCTCCGATATGCGGGCGCGCAGACTTTCCCGGTCGAAGTCCACGAGCGCGAGGCGCCGCTCTTGACGGCAATGTGCGGCGCGTCTCCGGAGCAGGCGGGCCCCGGCGATCGGCCGTGAAGCGATCGCCCGGCGCACTATGCGCCCTGACTCAGCCGAGCGCGAGGAGCAAGGCGCCGGCTCCGACGAGCGCGCCCGACCAGAGCCAATCGAAATTGATCCAGCCGCGCCGCAGGATGCCGAGCCCGACGTATTCATAGGCCGCATAGGCAATGACCGCACTCGTTGCCGAGGCGACCGCCGTATGAACGAGCGTGACCGCGATGAGCGGTCCCACCGTGCCAAGAGGACCGACGGTTGCGCCCAATGCGGCCGGCGCGGCCGCGCTGCAAAGCGGCATCAGTGCCGGAATCAGCATGAGGCCGGCGCCGTGCAGCGTGGCGGTCGCCGCGGACCATAGCGCGAGGCCGACGAAGCCGGCCGTCATCCCGATCGGCAATCGATGGCGGTGGCCGTAAGCGTGGTGATAGATGCCCCATGCGATCAGCAGCGCACCGAGCGTCATCGACAGATGCGACGCCCGGGAAAGCGCTTCGAACGCCAGCGCGGACGAGGTCACGGCGAATACCGACGCCGCATGCCCGAGCGCGAGCGGGGGCAGCGCCGCGAAGAGGGCTCCGCGGCTGCCGCGTTGGAGGCCGAGTGCGGTGGCGAAGAGCCAACCCATCGCCGGATTGACGCCATGAAAGATGCCGCTGCCGAAAACGGCGGCCCAGCTCGTCGCGACGGGTGCGGCGTCGAGCGGAAGGGTCATGCCCACTCCTGATAAGCAATGGTGACGACGACCCCCTCATCACGGATAGCAATACGAATCGGACGATGCATCGCCGCCTTCCAGGCGAATCTGATGGGGGCGATGCGTGCGCGGCCAGGCGAGATAGAAGTCGCGATCGAACTCGAGTCCGCCGCCGGGCGCCGCGTCGAGCTTGACCATCCATCCTTCGAGGCCGTCGGGATAGAACTGATCGTCGATCGCGCCGTAGAGCGAATTGGTGAAATAGACGCGATGGCCGTCGCGGCTCACTTCCACCATCTGCGGGCCACCGTTGAGCGGCCGGCCGTCCGCGCGCGGATGCGTCGCGCGCGCGGCGATGCCGCCGATGCGCACGCTGCCGACGAGCTCGGGCTGTTCGGGATCCGAGACGTCGTAGCGGCGCATATCGCCGGTGCCCCAGCATGCGACGTAGAGATAGCGGTCGTCGAGCGAGAGGGCGATATCGGTGACGAGCGGTGGGACCGCACCGAAGCTCTTCAGCATCGGCGGCAGGAGGGCCGGGTCGGCGGGCTCGGCCGGGATCTCGATGATCTTTCGAGCGGCCCACTCGTCGCCGTCGCGATACCAGGTCCAAATCGACGCCGAAAGATCCTTGAGACTGATCACGGAATTGACGAATCCATAGGCCTTGGTCGGATCGTGTGCGGGGCGCAGCTCGAAGACGAGCTGGTTCTCGGCGCCGAAATCGAGCGTTTGCCGGTGCTTGCGCGTGTTCAAATCCCAGAAATGCAGCCGGTGCCCATACTTGCCGCCGAGCAGGACCTCGGGCACGAGGCCGTTTTCGAATGTCGCGGGCAACCCCCATTCGCTCGAAACCAGCGTGTCGAACCCCAGGTGCCACCAGGCGTCATACGCGAGCTCCTGAGGCCCCCGGTCGATTTCCCAGCGGCCGCGGATGTCGAATGATTCGTGATCCATCAGAAACACGCCGCCGGGCGCCTCGCCTTCGGCGTTCGCGAGCGCCGTCACATAGATACCCTGCGGCCCGCAGTGGACGGTGTGCGGGCGCGTATAGCCGCTTCTTCTGGCGAGCTCCGACGGTTCGATGACGCGGACGATCGCGGGGTTGCGCGGATCCGGCTTCGTATCGAGGATATGAATGCGCGACGAGCGCAGACCCGGCACGACCAGGTACCGGCGCTCCGTATGCGGATGCGGCGCGTTCGGGCAAAGGCAGGAGCTGCAGGCGTTCCAGCCGAAGTGATGAAGCTCGTCGCCGACGTTCGGCATCGGGACGCGGCTGACGATGGTGCCGTAATATTGCGAGCCGGGATCGACGTCCACGACGGCTAATTCGTCGGGCAGCCTGCGCGACGGGTCAAAGCTGGCGACGTAGGCGATCTTTTCCTTGGGGGCATCCGCGGCGAGGCGAGCGGACGGATAGAACGTGGGATCGGGTATCCAGGACGACATGAGTCTCTTCCTTTGAGAAGCCGTCTGAGGCGTCTATCGTAGGAGCCCATGTTAGGCAAACGCAAGGAAGAGAATGGAATTAGGACATAACGCCTAGCGTTTATGCATTTCTCGTAACCGGGGAGCGAAACCGGGGAGCGAATACGCTCGCCGCGCCCTGGGTGATGGGTGATGGGTGACGGGTGGCGAGCTTGGCGCTACGCGGGGCCTCGTGGGCCAAAACGCGCTGTCGATCGTGCACCTGCTGCTCGAGGCGAAGCGCATGGTCGCGCCGCCCTTCCGGCGCCTCAACGGTTCACTCGACAAAAATCTTGCGCAGCGCGTCGATCATAAAATGCCATCGCTTGCAGCTTTCGTGATCGAAACTGCCCTCTGAGACGTTTGCTACGTCATATATTTATGTGAAATAACTATTTCAGTCAGTAACGGACAACCGCTTGGTGGTGGAAATGACGCAACCGTCCTACGAATTCCTGAAGGTCGAGCACACCGACTCTCTGGCATTCGTTTGCCTAACCCGGCCTTCGAAACGCAATGCGATCAGCGATCCGCTCGTCGCGGAGTTGCGCCGGGCTTTCGAAACGATGCCGCGCTAAAACTTGAGCTGACGGTGGAGAGTTGATCTGTGAGCAACCGACGTCGCGATCACTTTCCGGCGCGGGCCGGCAGTCCGATCACGCGTCCCACATAGCGAGCACTCGGCAGGCCATCGTGCGCGGCTTCGAGCGCCGCGATTCGGGCATCGACGTCCGCATCGAACGGCGCCGTCTTAGGTCCGCTCGTATCGATGTGCGCGAGCATCTGTTCGCTTGCGGCGACGGGCTCCGGCGCGTCATTGGCAAACATCTCGAAGTACACGTGCATCCGCTTCGCATCATGCGCGAGCACCCGCACGTCGACTCGTACCTGAACACCTTCCTTCACTTCACGCAGGTAGTTAATGTGCGCCTCCAACGTGTAAATCGAACGTCCGCGCGCATTGCGCGCAGCTTCGTCCAAGCCAATGAAGTCGATCAGTGCATCCGACGCGAAGCTGAAGATCAATAGGTAGAACGCATCGCGCAGGTGACCGTTGTAATCGACCCATTCATGTCGAACTGTGTCGCGATGGATCGTAAGAGGGGCGTTATCGGTCATAGGAGTTCTCCGGAAGCTCAGTCGTTGCGGGTAATCGTTGATGCAGTAGGCCATGTGTGTAGTCCCTCAAGGAAGCAGCGAGGGAAGCGGCATGCGCGGCACCGGCGCCGGCACGATCAGCTGCGCACCGGTCGCGCGTACGACCGTCTCGATCTCGGCGTCTGGTGCAAGCTCCTTGAGGAAGAGACCGGCATCGGTCGGCTCTATGACCGCCAACTCCGTGACGATGAGATCGACTCTGCGCTCGGATGTGAGCGGCAGGGAGCACTTATCGACGATCTTTGGCTGACCGTCGGCCGTGTGCATCATCGCAACGATCACGCGCCGCGCGCCGCTTACAAGGTCCATGGCGCCGCCCATTCCGGGAACCCGGCATCCCGGCACCATCCAGTTTGCGAGACGCCCGAAGCGATCGACTTCCAAGCCGCCCAGCACGGTCACGTCCAAGTGCCCACCGCGGATGAGTCCGAACGACGTTGCGCTGTCGAAGGTGGCAGCGCCCGGCAAGGCACCGATGGGCGCGCCGGCTGCATCGGTTAGGTCATCGGTCTGGAAGCCGGCTTCTGCGAGAGCGTGCATGCCGACGATCCCGTTCTCGGACTGGAAGAATATCCCCGCGTCTTTCGGCACCATGGCCGCAACGCGCGTCGGCAGACCGATCCCGAGGTTGACTAAACTGCCAGGGCGCAACTCTCGCGCGACGCGTAGCGCAATTCGCGTCTTGTCATCCATCGTTCCTCTCCTTGGCAATTAAATGGTCGACTAGGATCGAGGGCGTCATCACGTCGTCCGGTGCAATAGAGCCGACCGGCACAATTTCGACGGCTTCGGCGATTACCGTATCCGCTGACATCGCCATCAGCGGATTGAAATTTCGCGCGGTCATTGCATACGTTAAGTTGCCGAGGTGATCGGCGCGCCGTGCATGGATCAACGCGTACTGTGCGCGCAACGGCGTTTCGAGTAGAAACGACCTGCCATCGATATCGATCGTGCGTTTGCCCGCAGCCACCGTAGTGCCTACCCCCGTCGCAGTCAGTACGCCACCAAGGCCGTGACCGCCTGCGCGGATTCGCTCGGCAAGCGTGCCTTGCGGGACCAGTTCGACGTCGAGCGCGCCGTCGAGCATCTGTCTCTGCGTTTCGGGGTTGGTGCCGATGTGCGACGTCACCACGCGCGCGACGGCTCGCGCAACGATCAGCTTGCCAATTCCAATGCCTGGCTTCGCGGTGTCGTTCGCGATCACCGTCAGGTCCCGCTTGCGTTGCCGGACCAACTCGTCGATCAGCCGCAACGGCGTGCCGATCGCCATAAAGCCGCCAATCAGCAGCGTCGCGCCGTTTGGAATCGCCTCGACGATGTCGGCAGCCTTGATGCTCTTTCCCATCGGTGCTCCGTCTGGTGTCGTTCGTTCGGGTGCGAAAAGCCGCGTCCTGTTACGTGCTTCACGGCCCTTACCCGATGGCGAAAAGTACCGGCCCGCGGGCCTCGCCGGGCGACTGGCCGCGACGGGTTCATGCCCCGGTGCGACCTCTAGGGAAAACGAGGGGGCGCGATCGATGTGACGCTTTAATTGCGCTGTGCGAATATCGACAGCTTGGGCGTATGGCGCTTTTGTCGCGGCTCGCGTCCGCCTTTGCTCTGCTTTCGCCTTTGCCTTAACCCATTTTTTTGATTGTCCGCCGCACGATGCTCGAAGACATATGGTTTCTTTTGCTGCCCGGCTTTTCCGCGCTCGGGTTCATGTCGGCTATCGAGCCGCTGCGCGTGGCAAACCGCTTTCGCGATGGCTTGTACCGCTGGCATATTGTGAGCGTGGATGGCGCGCCGGTGGCCGCGAGCAACGGAATATCGCTGAACGCCGAATCCGCGTTCGCTGAGGTCGACGTCGAACGCGTGCATACCCTGTTCATCGTTGCAGGGTTTGAGCCGCTCGCCTGCTACGCGCGTGAGCTCGGAGAGTGGTTGAAGCGAGCGGACAGAGCCGGAGCGACGCTCGGCGGGATCGATACCGGTGCTTTCATCCTGGCGCAGGCGGGACTGTTCAGCCGCGCGCACAGGCTGACGCTGCACTGGGAGGCGCTCTCCGCGTTTCGCGAATGCTATCCCGCGCTCGAGACAAGTCAGGAGCTGTTCGAAATCAGCGATCGCCGGATCACTTGTGCGGGCGGCACCGCCTCGATCGACATGATGCTGGACCTGATTGGACGCAGCCATGGGGCGGCGCTCGCGTCGGAAGTCTCCGAGCAGTTTGTTCTCGGCAGGATACGTCAGCGCTCGGACCATCAGCGAATGGAAATCGCCGCTCGCTACGGGTTGCACAACCGTAAGCTGGTTCAGGTGATCGGGCTCATGCAAGCGCATATGGAAGACCCGCTGACGCCGACCGAGCTCGCGGAGGAAATCGGCGTCACTCGCCGGCAGCTCGAACGGCTTTTTTGCTCTGCACTAAAGGACACGCCTACGCACTTCTACCTGAAGTTGCGGCTCGCTCGCGCGCGCGAACTGGTGCAGCAGACCGACATGACGATTACATCGATTTGCGTGGCATGCGGCTTCGAATCGCCGTCGCATTTCGCCCGCACCTATCGCGAGCGGTTCGGCACTAGTCCTAAACGAGATCGAAGTACGGGAGCAAGCAGGCCGAGCGAACGTTTAGTGTCAACAGTGAACGATGAAGCGCCGTGAGCGATAGGTGGCGCTTGGGCCCCTCCTAAAGGGGGGCCGGCGTGCGTTCGGTCAGAACGAGTGACGCATGCCGATCCGCAGATCGGCTTGAGTG
>CAYPWK010000101.1:0-14827 GCA_964414365.1 uncultured Burkholderia sp. | reverse complement strand
CACATGAACGTGCTGCTCGCGGAAGCCGAGGTGCCGTATGACCTCGTCTTCGAGATGGAGGACATCAACAACGAGTTCGGGCAGACCGATGTGGTTCTCGTGCTCGGCGCGAACGACGTCGTGAATCCTGCCGCGAAGAACGATCCGAAATCGCCGATCGCCGGGATGCCGATCATCGAGGCCTACAAGGCGCGCACCGTGATCGTCAACAAGCGGTCGATGGCGGCAGGCTATGCGGGGCTCGACAATGATCTCTTCTACATGGACAAGACCATGATGGTCTTCGGCGATGCGAAAAAGGTTATCGAGGATATGGTGAAGTCGGTGGACTGAGGAGGGGCGGCGGGGCGCCGCGGCTTTGTCGCGCGGCGCTTTGCTGCTTCGCGCGCCGTGGAGAATCCGCGCAATTACGCCGAAGGCGTTTCGACGCGCCGCAGATAATCGGCCAGCCGCCGCCCCTCGATGTCGGGGAACGGCTCTTGCGGTGTCACGTCGGCCATGCGCGAGATGTCGAAGTTACGGAAGTCCGACCGGAGCTCGCACCACGCGCCGACCGTCCATTGCCCGCCCCAGTAGACGAGGCTCAGCGGCCAGATGCGCCGTTGCGTCCGGGCGCCCTTCTTGTCCTCGTAGGACATGCTCACGACACGATGCCTGTCCACCGCGCGATGCAGCGCATCGATGTTCTCGGAAAACTGCCGGTTCACGCGATAGGACGGCGCGAAGACCGCCAGTCGCTCGATCGTCGCTCGCTTCTCGGCCGGCATTGCCGAGGCGATTTTCGCAAGCGCGCTTCTTGCGCCGCTCGCCAGTCCCGCGCCACCCCACGTCTCGATCATGCGCGCGCCGGCCGCCAGCGCGGCCAGCTCATCGGCCGTGAACGTCAGCGGCGGCAGGCTCGCCGAGCGGCTCAGCCGGTAGCCGATGCCGGCCTCGCCCTCGATCGGCACGCCCGAAAGCTGCAAATCGCGTACGTCTCGATAGACGGTGCGCGGCGAGACGCTGAGCCATTCCGCCAACTGTTGCGCCGTCGTCAAGCGACGGCCGCGCAACAACTCGGCGATTTGAAACAGGCGATCGGCACGGCGGCTCATGGCTCTTGGGCGGCGAATTGTCGGCTAACGGGCGGTCGATAGACCCTCGGCGCTGCATATATCCAGCTTTGTGGAAGCTCAACGCGACCGCAAGTCGAGCCCCGCGCACGCGCGCGACCCGACGATGATAGCGCCGGTGGGTTCACCGGGGCAGCCGGGCGGCGCACGCGATGTCGCCCGGCTTCCGACGATCAGCGCAGCGTCGTGGAGTGCAATCCCATCCGGTTGCCTTCGCTATCGACGAAAAAGCCGATGAAGCCGTAATTGTTCGGCAACTCCACGAGCGAGCCGACTTGCTGGCCGCCCGCTTTCGCAACGCGATTCAGCACGGCTTGAACAGACGGCTCTGCATTGAGATAGACGAGCACGCCGGCGCCGTTTTCGGCGGGCCGCATCTGGCCGGGGTTGTGGACGATGCAGCCGCCCGTCGCGTCGTCGTCGTGCGCGAAAAGAGCCATCGGCACGCCGCCGATAACCTCGCGCGGCAAATCCGTATCGAGGACGGTCTCATAGAAGCGAACGGCACGCTCGAAGTCCGTGGCGGGAATTTCAAACCAATTGATGACGCGGGTTGCGGTGGCAGCAGCGGTAGCAGTCATGACAGTCTCCATCGAGAGCGGCGGTGTGCCGCGAGAGCAACGTACGGGAGCCGAACGGCGGGCTCGTGCGGCGAAGCGAGACGGATTTTGAGATAGTGCTGCTGACACCGTTCTGTCAGCAGAATGTCCGCTACCGACCCGGCGCCGACAAATGAATGGCGCCGCCATTTTGGGTTTTGTCAGGACCGCCTGAGATTGCGCGGCACGAATTCCTTCGTGCAGCACGATCGGCATGTATCAACGAGAACGGGATTGCGCCGCAATGGACGATGGGCGCGCCAGATAGGATTGGCCGCGCATGGATCGGACGGTGCCGCGGCGCCTCAGCGCTTTGAGGGATCGCCTACATCGTCCGTGCGCGGCCCTTTCACGCTGCCGGCAACGAGGTCGAAGCGAAAGAGCCGGCATTCGAGGGCGCCGTTGAAAAGCGGCGTTTTGGCCGACTCGCGCAGGCGCATCTGGCCCGGCAGCTTGCGGTCGGCCGTCAGCACGAACGCGCGCCAGCCGGCGAAGCGCTGTTTGAGCGCGTCGCCGAACGCATGAAAGAACTCGGCGTCGGCGGCGTCGGGCTGTGCCCGCCGGAAGCCTTCGTCCGGATCGCGCTCCCGTTCGCGCACCTCGCCGCGCGGCCCGCGCCCGCGCACGGCGATGCGCTCGCCGTAAGGCGGATTGGCGACCACGTTGCCGGGCATCGTCGCGGGCGGTGTGATCGCGCGCGCGTCGAGTTGCTTGAGAGGCAGCGGCGGCAAGCCCGCCCGCTCGAGGTTAGCGCGCGCCTTGACGAGCATATCGCCCGAAATGTCGCTGCCGAAGATAAGCAGGTCGTCAGTGCGCGACGCACGCGCGCTGCGTTTTGCATCGATGGCGGCGACCTTGAGCGCCTGCCATGCGGTGATGTCGTATTGCTTCAGCTTCTCGAAGCCGAAACGGCGTTCGACGCCGGGCGCAACACCGAGCGCCATTTGCGCGGCCTCGGCGAGGAACGTGCCGCTGCCGCACATCGGATCGTAAAGCGGCGTGCCGGGCGTCCAGCCCGTCTGACGCAGGATTCCGGCCGCAAGGTTTTCGCGCAGGGGCGCGGCACCCTTGTCGAGGCGCCAGCCGCGCTTGAAGAGCGGCTCGCCCGAAGTGTCGAGATAGAGCGTGCACTCGCTCGCCGTGAGAAACGCGAAGACGCGCACGTCCGGTTGCGCGGTATCGACGCTCGGCCGCGCGCCGCTCACGCCGCGCAGCCGATCGCAGACGGCATCCTTCACGCGCAGCGTCGCGAATTCGAGGCTACGCAGCGGCGACTTGATCGCCGTCACATCCACGCGCAACGTCTCGTTCGCTGAAAACCACTTCTCCCATTGCTGCTCGGCCGCGAGCGCATAGATATCCCGCTCGTTGCGATAAGGCCGCTCGGCGATTTTCAGCAGCACGCGGCTTGCGATTCGCGAATGGAGATTGGCGGCCATGCCGGCCGCCCAGCCGCCGCGGAAGTGGACTCCGCCGGGCACCTGCGCGCCTGTCTCGAGGCGCGGCGCACCGGCTGCCGCCGGATGGCGCGCGCCGATCTCGGCGAGCTCGGCGGCAAGCGCCGCTTCCAGGCCGCGCGGGCAGGGGGCGAAAAAATCGAACGGCGTAGGGGATGACATAAAGCGGCGGCTTGCGTGCAAAGCCGTCATTGTACGCGGGTCGGACCGCGCTCCCGGCGCTGCGCCGCGCCGCCGCCGGGCTTGGCCGACTGCGGCGCGCCCGTCGCGCATTGGCCGCTCGCCGTCGATGGTGCGCTCCGTCCGGAGCCGATGTTTCGGATCGCCCCCGCGATCTCATCGGCCATTTGCGCGACGGCTTGCCGGTGTCCATCGACAAGCGCCGCGTAGCCGGGACCGACGTCCACCTGGGCGAGCGTGCGGCACGTCAGTACCGATTCCGCGCCGACCTTGCGCACGCTCCAGACGGCATCCAGCACCGCGCGCGAGCCGGGCCACGATTCGAAGCGTTGCACGTTGACGGTGACCCGGTAGACCGGCACGCCGTTGGGATATGGCGCGCCGAAGACGTCGAACGTATCGAGACGGGCGGCGAGATCGCCCGAAAGCGCACGGCGAATTTCGTCGGCCGGCGGCGAAGCCCATCGCTCCTGTTCGAGCACGTCGACACCGGCGCCTCCGGTCTGCACGACGAGCTGATTGCGCGCGACCTGCGACGGCACGGCGACGGGCGGCACTTCGATCAAGAAAGCGGGGCTCGTCGCGCGCGCGATCGAGGCCGCTGCGGCCGCCGCGGGCGTGGCCGATGTGGTCGATTGGGGCGCCGACTGAGGCGTCGCAGCGCCCGATCCGAGCGTATAGAAGTGGCTGGCCGGCGAAGCGCAGGCCGCCAGTGCGGCCGCGCTCGCGCAAACGGCGAAGCGTGCGCAGGCGCGCAAGGAGCGCAAGAGTGGAAGGGACTTCACGGGTTCGTATCCTTTGCCTTGCCGCGCAGCAGCGATTCAGGGTGCCGCTCGAGGTAATCGGCGAGCGCGTTCAGCGATTGCAATGTCTGCGTCAACTGCGTCAGCGCCTGATGCACGTCTGATTGCATCGGCGAATCTTGCTGCAGCGTCGCCTGCGCCGCGCCGAACGTCTTTTGCGCGGCCGTGAGCGTGTCGTGCGCTTGCGGCGCAATCTCGGTGTCGAGCCGCTTAAAGAGGCTGTCCGCACTCTTCAATGTCCCGTTCAGATTCTTGCTGATTTCGTCGAACGGCACCTTGTCCAGCTTGCTCGCAATATCGGCCAACTGCACCTGCAGCTCTTCGAGCGTGTTCGGTACCGTCGGCAGCGTAAACGGCGTCGCGTCGGGATTGAACGCCACGTGCGGCGCATTCGGGAACACGTCGAGTGCCACATAGAGCTGGTTTGTGAGCAGATTGCCGGTACGCAGCTGTCCGCGCAGGCCGCGCGACACGAGTTGCACGAGCAACTCCTTGTCGGCGTTGGGGCCGCCTTTCGCGATCGCGTCTCGGAACCGGGTACCGAGGCGGTTCGGATAGAGTCTCATCGTGACGGGCATCGTGATGTTCTGCGTCTTGGCGTCGTAATCGACACCGATTTGCGTGACTTCGCCAAGCTCGATACCGCGGAAGTCGACGCTTGCACCCGGTGAAAGTCCTCGCAGCGATTGACTGAAATTCATGACGACGGTCACGGCTTGCCCGTCCGGCTCGCGCACCGCCTCGGATTCGTTTGCTGACAGGCGGAATGTCATGTTGTTGGGCGCTTCCTGCCCGACAGGTTCCCCGGGCGGAGACTGGAACGCGAGGCCGCCGACGATGACGGTCGCGAGCGACTGCGTGTTGAGCTTGAGGCCGCTCGAGTCGAGCCGCAGATCGACGCCGCTCGCATGCCACCAACGCGAGTTCGTGCCGACGTACTGGTCGTAGGGGGCATCGACGAACACCTGGATCGTCACGCCTTTGCCATCCTTGTCGAGCGAGAAGCCGACGACCTGGCCGACCTGCACGCGCCGGTAGTAGACGGGCGAGCCGATGTCGATCGAGCCGAGGGAATCGCCTTGCAGCGTATAGCGCCGCCCGCGCTGATCGCCGGTGACGGCAGGCGGCGTTTCGAGGCCGGTGAAATCGTTCTGCCCGCGCTGTGAGCGGCCCAGATCGACGCCGATGTAGGCGCCCGATAGCAACGTGCTGAGGCCCGTCACGCCGCTGGTGCCGATGCGGGGGCGCACGACCCAAAAGCGCGAGTCCTCGACGGCGAAGTCCGACGCTTCCTTCGTGAGCTGGACCTCGACCATCACGCGTGCATGGTCCTTGGAGAGGCGGATCGTCTTCACGGTGCCGATATCGACGTTTTTGTATTTGACCTTCGTCTTGCCGGCCTCGAGGCCTTCGGCGTTCGCAAAGCTGATCGAGATCGTCGGGCCGCGATCGGCGACCGATTTGACGACGAGCGCAATGCCGATCAGCGCGGCTATGAGCGGCACGACCCACACGAGCGACGGCAGCCATCTGCCTCGGCGCGCGGCGACCGGTTCCGGCAGATCGGGCGGAACGCCCGAGCCGCCGTTCGAGCCGCCGGGCGGGTTGCCGGGCTCTTGATTGGTGCTATTCATACGCGATTCCTGGTCCTCTCATTTCCATGGTTCAGCGACTTCATCATCTTCCGCCGCGTCCCAGATGAGCCGTGGATCGAACTGCATCGAGGCGATCATCGTGAGGACGACGACGGCGGCAAACGCGAGGGCGCCCCACCCCGCCGTGATAACGGCGATCGACCGGAAGCGCACGAGCGCGACCGTCAACGTAATCACGAACACGTCGAGCATTGACCAGCGGCCGATGCGCTCGATGATTCGATAGAGCTTCGCGCGTTCGAGCGGGCGCCAGCTCGAGCGGCGCTGCACGGTCAGCGCGAGCAGCGCCAGCACGACGAGCTTCAGCATCGGCACGAGAATGCTCGCGACGAAAACGATGACGGCGAGCGGCCAGTCTCCCGATACCCAGAAATAGACGACGCCGCTCATGATCGTGTCGTCCTCGTCACCGAAGAGAGACGCCGTATGCAGGATCGGCAGCAAATTCGCCGGGATATAGAGCAGCGCCGCCGCAATCAGCAGGGCCCACGTTCGCATGATGCTGTTCGGGTTGCGCTGGTGCAGCACCGTGCCGCAGCGTGAACAGCGCTGGGGGGCGGCGTGATCGCTTGCCGAGCGCGGCGCGCCTTGCCCGCCGCGCCGCACCGCGACGTTGCCGCATGCGTGGCAAACGATCAATCCCGCGCGTGCCGCCGTCAGGTATTTCATCGCGGCTCGATGCCCCCGGCCGCGCCGCGCGCAGCCGCCGCGGGCCCGCTTTGGCTCGCCTTCAGCCTGTCGGCGATGTCCCACAGTACGCGCGGATCGAAGAGGACAACGACGGCCAGCATCATCGTGAGCCCGCCGAACGCGAAAAGCGCCGCTTCGGGAATGACGCGGGCGAGGCTCGTCATTTTAACGATTGTGACGAGAATGCCGAGCATCAGCACCTCGATCATGCCCCACGGGCGCACGTATTGAATCGCGCGCAGCACGTAGTTGAAGCCGGGCGGCACCAGGCCGGCACGTATCGGCAGTAGCACGTAGACTAGTGCCAGGAGCTCGACCAGCGGAAACAGGATCGTCGAGCAAAACACGACCACGGCGACGATCTGCATGTCCTCGCTCCAGAGCGCGACGAGCGCGCCCATCAGCGTCGTCTGCGAAGTGATGCCGTTCAGCTCGAGCTCGACGATCGGAAACCCTTGGGCGATGAGAAACGTGATCAGCGCAGCGATCGCGAGCGCCGCGATGTGCTCGACGTGCGTCGAGCTGGAGCGCGACAGCACGGCACCGCAACGCGGGCAACGCGCGTTTGCCTGCTTCGAATGGTGTGGCTTGCGCAACAGTGCGTCGCACTCGTGGCATGCAATCAGATTCAGGCGATCCATAGGCAACGATGCGTCGTCCCGGCGAGTAGTAGTTGACGAACGGTATTCAAGGCGATGCCAGAGGGGCGGGAAACCCGCGCCAATCTTATCAAATGGGCCTTTGCCGGCCCATTTCGCATGGTTTGGGCAAAGGGACGGCGCCTGCGCATCCGGCGAAGCGTGGAATAGATCCCCGTTTGTCCGCGTTCAGCAGTTGGCGTTCCCGGACGCGGTCTGGCAAAGAATGGGGGCCACACGGTTTCAGCGCTTGCGGTAGCATGGCGGCCGTATGAAATGGAGCCGTTGTCCGCCGCTCTCCGCAATAAGGGAGAAGCGCGGTGCGCCCGCGGCGCTACCCATGCTGACTTATTCGATATCCTGCCATGTCGACACAAAGCCGGCCTTCGCGGCCATCGTTTTCGCAAGCGGACGCTTACACGCGGACGGCAATCACCTTTCATTGGGCTATCGCATTGCTCATCGTCTGCGCTTTTGCGATCGGCCTCGTCATGACGAGCATTCCCGGGTTCACGCCCGATAAGCTTCGCTACTTCTCGTGGCACAAGTGGATCGGCGTCACCGCGTTTGCGCTTGTCGTGCTGCGCATCGTCTGGCGGCTGACACATCGAGCGCCGCCGCTGCCCGAGCATATGCGGGGCTGGGAACGCGCGCTCGCGCATGCGGTGCACGGCCTCATCTACCTGCTGATGATCGCCGTGCCCGTGACGGGCTACCTCTATAGCTCGGCCGCGAACGTGCCCGTCGTCTACCTCGGCATCGTTCCGCTGCCGCGCCTTATTGCGCCCAATCCGGCGCTGAAGGCTGTGCTGAAAACGGCGCATGTCACGCTCGATTACTGCCTCGCCGCGCTCGTCGTCTTGCATGCGGCAGCGGCAATGAAGCACCAATGGCTCGACCGCGATGGGCTCCTTTCGCGGATGATCCCGTTTCTCAAGTGACCCTACCCCCCAAGTGACCTTTCAAGAGTGACAATGGAATGAAACCTTCGTTCTACCGCTACATGCTGGCCGCGTTCGCGGCGGCGACGCTCGCCGCCTCCGGAGCCGCGCTGGCCCAGGTCGACGCCGCCAAGAGCTCGATCGTCGCGACCTCGAAACAGATGAACGTGCCCGTGGACGGCAAGTTTACGAAGTTCACGGCGCAGGTGAGCTTCGATCCGTCGAAGCCGACCGCGGGCAGCGCACAATTCACCGTCGATGTCAGCAGCTACGACCTAGGGGATAAGGAATACAACGATCAAGTGACCGGCAAGGACTGGTTCGATGCGAAGACCTATCCGACGGCGACTTTCGTCTCGAGCGCGATCGCGCCCGCCGGCGGCAACAACAAGTACAACGTGACAGGCAAGCTGACGATCAAGGGCAAGAGTCAGACCGTCGTCGTGCCGGTGACGGTGGTGCAGCAAGGCACCAACCAGGTTTTCGACGGCGCGCTGCCGATCAAGCGTTCGGCCTTCGACGTGGGCACCGGTGAGTGGAAGGATACGTCGGTCGTCGCCGACGACGTCGTCATCAAGTTCCATATCGTCGCCGCGGCGAAGAAGGGCTGACCGGCCGAAAAGCCTGCTCGGCGCTTCTTCGGCCGCGCGAATGCCATTTGTTGTTCAACGTTGCCGCCCGTTCGGCGGCGCTCGCATCAGGAGAGTAGGTTGTGATGAAAAAAAACGTCCTCATCGCCGCAGCTGCGCTGGCGGCGACGCTGTCGGGCAGCGTTTTCGCCGCCGATACGTATCAGCTCGATCCTAACCACACGTATCCGAGCTTCGCGGCCGACCATTTCGCCGGCTTGTCGGTCTGGCGCGGTAAGTTCACGAAGACGACAGGCACCGTGACGCTCGATCGTCAGGCGAAGACAGGCACGGTTGACGTGACGATCGATCCGGCCTCGATCGATACGGGCAACGAGAAGCTCGACGAGCACTTGAAGAAGGACGAATTCTTCAACGTGACGAAGTTCCCGACGGCGAACTACAAGGGCACGAAGATTAAATTCGACGGCGACAAGCCGGTCGAGGTGATCGGCGAGCTGACGCTGCACGGCGTGACCAAGCCCGTCGATCTGAAGATCGACTCTTTCAAGTGCATGCCGCATCCGATGCTCAAGCGTGAAGTCTGCGGCGTGGAAGCGAGCGGTGACTTCAATCGCGCCGACTTCGGCCTCGATTTCGGCCAGAAATACGGCTTCAACATGGATACGAAGCTGGAGATCCAGGCGGAAGGGATCAAGCAGTAAGGCGCGGCGAGGCTAGAAAAAAACGCTTCGAGCATGCTGTTCGAAGCGTTTTTTTCGCCTATGGCCGGCCGCGCAGCAGGGCGCGGCGATCGGTCTTCAGACCTGCGCGCCCGCATTCGGATCGTTCGGATCGTGGCGTTGCTTCTTTTCCTTCAGCAGATCTTCACGCTTCACGCCGAGCCACATCGCGAGCGCGGCGGCGACGAACACCGACGAATAGATGCCGAACAGAATGCCGATCGTCAGTGCGAGGGCGAAGTAGTGCAGCGTCGGGCCGCCGAAAAAGAACATCGACAGCACCATCATCTCGGTACAGCCGTGCGTGATGACCGTGCGCGACATCGTGCTCGTGATCGCGTGGTTGATGACCTCCATGACCGTCATCTTGCGCTCGCGGCGGAACGTCTCGCGAATCCGGTCGAAGATGACGACCGACTCGTTGACCGAGTAGCCGAGCACCGCGAGCACGGCCGCAAGCACCGATAGCGAGAATTCCCACTGGAAGAACGCGAAGAAGCCGAGAATGATCACGACGTCGTGCAGGTTAGCGATGATGCCCGCCACGGCGTACTTCCATTCGAACCGGAACGACAGGTAGATCATGATGCCGACCACGACGCACGCGAGTGCGAGCAGGCCGTTCGTCGCGAGCTCCTTGCCGACCTGCGGTCCGACGAACTCCACGCGTTGCAGCTTCGCGGCCGCGTCTTGCTGATTGAGCGCCGCCATCACCTGCGTACTTTGCTGCGACGACGAGAGGCCAGCCTTCAGCGGCAGACGGATCATCACGTCGCGCGACGTCCCGAACGTCTGCACTTGCGCGTCGGCATAGCCGAGCTTGCCAAGCGTCGTGCGAACGGGCTCGAGTTGCACCGCCTGCGGGTACTGCACTTCCATCACCGTGCCGCCCGTGAACTCGACGGACAGATGCAGCCCGCGATGCAGCAGAAAAAACACCGCCGCGAAAAACGTCAGGAACGAGATCGCGTTGAAAATCAACGCGCGCTGCATGAACGGGATGTCTTTGTGAATGCGGAAAAATTCCATCGTATTCTCTCCGGGCCGCTACCGACCCTCTAGCCGCAGGCGGCCGTTGTGGGCCGCCTTGCCTGAGCGTGTAAGCCGTGAGGCGTTAGCCTTTAGCGCGGCGTGTCCGGTTTGCGCGATGCCGCGGTTTCGCGCGCGCGATTGCGCAACTGCGGTTTGCCTTGGCGACCGCCTCGGTTCCCGGCTTTCGGCGCCGATTGCGAGGCAGCCGACGAAGCCAGCGCAGCGGTGTCCGTATCGGCGTCCGAAGCGCCGAAGGCACCCACTGCGGCGGGAGCCGCCGCGGCCCCGGCCGGCCGCCACACCTGGCCGATCGAGAGCGTCTTCAGCTTCTTCTTGCCGCCATACCACCAGTTCACGAGTCCGCGCGAGAAGAACACGGCCGAGAACATCGAGGTCAGGATGCCGATGCAGTGCACGACGGCAAAGCCGCGTACCGGGCCGGAGCCGAAGGCGAGCAGCGCGAGGCCGGCGATAAGCGTCGTCACGTTCGAGTCGATGATCGTCGCCCAGGCGTGCGCGTAGCCGTTCTGGATAGCGAGCTGCGGCGGCGCGCCGTGGCGCAGCTCTTCGCGCACACGCTCGTTGATGAGAACGTTCGAGTCGATCGCCATGCCCAGTGCAAGCGCGATCGCGGCGATGCCGGGCAGCGTCAGCGTGGCCTGCAGCATCGAAAGGACGGCCACGAGCAGCAGCAGGTTGACCGAGAGACCGATCACCGACACCAGACCGAATAGCAGGTAGTAGGCGACCATGAACGCGGTAATCGCGGCGAAGCCGTAGACGACCGAGTCGAAGCCCTTCTTGATATTGTCGGCGCCGAGGCTCGGACCGATCGTCCGCTCCTCGATGATGTCCATCGGTGCGGCGAGGGAGCCGGCGCGTAGAAGCAGCGCGAGATCGGCGGCGGCCTGCGGCGTCGGCTGGCCCGTGATCTGGAAGCGATCGCCGAGCTCGGACTGGATCGTTGCAACCGTCAGTACCTGCCCCTTGCCTTTTTCAAACAGCACCATCGCCATCGGCTTGCCGATGTTGTCGCGCGAGACGCTTGCCACTGCGCGGCCCGCCGCCGAATTGAGGCGAATATTGACGGACGGGCGCTGGTGCTCGTCGAATCCTGCGGAGGCGTCGATGATGCTGTCGCCCGTGAAGATGACCTGCTTGCGCAGGAGCACCGGCACCTGATTGCCTTCGGTGAAGAGCTCGTCGCCGGCCGGCACGGGCTCGCCCGGGGCGGGGTGCGTGTTGACCGGATCCGCGAGGCGCGCTTCGAGCGTGGCCGTGCGGCCGATGATTTCCTTGGCTTTCGCCGTATCCTGCACGCCGGGCAGCTCGACTACGATGCGGTCGGCGCCTTGCTGCTGGATCACCGGCTCCGCGACGCCGAGCTCGTTCACGCGGTTGTGCAGCGTCTGCATGTTCTGCTTGACGGCGGCTTCCTCGACGGCCTGTTGCTGCGCCGGCGCGAACGTGCCGACGAGCTCGACGCCGCCCGCTTGCGCCGCGGGCCGCGTGTTCCATTGCAACTCGCTGATCGCGCGCGAGAGCTGAGTGCGCGCCGTATCGGCGGCGTTGGCGTCGGCAAAGCTCACGACGACCGACTGGCCGACGCGGTTCACGCCGCCATCGCGGATGTTGTTTTCGCGCAGGTAGGTCCGCGCGTCGGACGCATCGGCGTCGAGTCGCTTGTTGAGCGCGCCCGCCATGTCGATCTGCATCAGGAAGTGAACGCCGCCGCGCAAATCGAGCCCGAGGTACATCGGCAAGGCGTGCAGCGCCGTCAGCCAGCGCGGCGAGGCGCTTTGCAGGTTGAGCGCGACGATGTACTGCGGATCCGCTGGATCCGCGTTGAGCGCCTTTTGCAGAACGTCCTTCGTGTGCAGTTGCGTGTCAGTGTCCTTCACCCGCACGCGGATGTTGGCGTTCGCCGCGCCGTTATCGAACGTGACGTCGTCAGGCTTGATTTGAGTCGCGGCGAGTGCGGCTTCCACTTTTTCGAGCGTCGACGAATCGAGCTTGACCGTGGCCTTGCCGCTCAACACCTGCACCGCCGGCGCTTCGCCGTAGAAGTTCGGCAATGTGTAGAGAAGGCCGATGGCGAGCGCCACGGCCATCACGACATATTTCCAGAGGGGGTAACGATTCATGGCATTGGCCGTTCGGGGATGGGCGCCTAAGCGCCTCGCCCCGCGTCGTCATGGCCGGCCCGAGGGTGCGCGGGAACGATCCTGCGCGCCGTCCGGCCCGTGAAGGCGCGGGAGGTAATCTCAAGCAGCGATCGGGACGGTGATCGAAGCGACATGGGGAACCGGGGAATCAGAGGGACTTGATCGTGCCCTTCGGGAGGATCGTCGTGACGGCGGCCTTTTGCACGAGGATCTCGGTGCCTTCGGCGATTTCCACGCCGACGTAAGCGTCGCCGACTTTCGTCACTTTGCCCACCACGCCCCCGTTCGTCACGACCTCATCGCCCTTGGCCATTGCGGCGAGCATATTGCGGTGCTCCTTCTGGCGCTTCATCTGGGGGCGGATCATGATGAAATACAGCACCGCGAACATGAGTATGAACGGCAGGAAGCTCATCAAGTTCGATTCGGCGCCGCCGCCGGCCCCCTGCGCGAAGGCGTTGGAAATCATCGACACGTTGGTTTCTCCGTAAAAGACGATCGGTGGAATCGCGAAATAGCCGGATATTTTACCACTGCGCTATTGCGCGGCGACGCAATCCATGGAAGTCGGACTAACGCCTGCTGCCGCCGCTCGCTCGCTATTCGGTGCCCCGCGCGCGCTCCTCGACAAAGCGTTTGCGGAACGCCTCGAAAGTTTGCGTCTCGATTGCGGCGCGGATCTCGCCCATGAGTTCGAGGTAGTAGTGCAGATTGTGGATTGTATTGAGCTGCGCGCCGAGGATTTCGCCGACGCGGTGCAAATGGTGCAGATAGCCGCGCGTGAAGTTGCGGCAGGTATAGCAGCTGCAGCATTCGTCGAGCGGGCGCAGCGAGTTCCGATGCACGGCGTTGCGGATCTTGATGTCGCCGAAGCGCGTGAAGAGCCAGCCGTTGCGCGCGTTGCGCGTCGGCATTACGCAGTCGAACATGTCGATGCCCGCGGCGACGCCGGCTACGAGGTCCTCGGGCGTGCCCACGCCCATCAGGTAGTGCGGCTTGTCCGCGGGCAGCCGGGGACCGACGTGAGCAAGCACGCGCAGCATGTCTTCCTTCGGCTCGCCGACCGAAAGGCCGCCCACCGCGATTCCATGAAAGCCGATCTCCGAGAGGCCCGCGAGCGATTCGTCGCGCAGGTCTTCGTACATGCCGCCCTGGACGATGCCGAAAAGTGCGTTGGGGTTCGAAAGCCGCTGGAACTCGTCGATCGAGCGCTTCGCCCAACGCAGCGACATGCGCATCGACTCGGCCGCCTCGGCGCGAGTCGTCGGCACGCCGTCGGTCGCGTAGGGCGTGCATTCGTCGAACTGCATCACGATGTCCGAATTGAGCGTGCGCTGGATCTGCATCGAGATCTCGGGCGAGAGGAAGAGCTTGTCGCCGTTGACGGGAGACGCGAACGCGACACCTTCCTCGGTAATCTTGCGCAAATCGCCGAGCGAGAACACTTGAAAGCCGCCCGAGTCCGTGAGAATCGGCCGCCGCCATCCCATGAAGCCGTGCAGTCCGCCGTGGGCGGCGACCGTATCGAGGCCCGGCCGCAGCCAGAGATGAAACGTATTGCCGAGGACGATCTGCGCTTTGATCTCCTCGAGCTCGCGCGGCTGGATCGCCTTCACGGTGCCGTACGTGCCGACCGGCATGAAAATCGGCGTCTCGACGACGCCGTGGTTGAGCGTGAGCCTGCCGCGCCGCGCCTGGCCGTCCGTGGCCAGCAGCTCGAACTGCAGGCCGCCCGCGGCGGCCGATGATGCGTTGTCGCAATCGACTTGGGGATGACCGTCGGTCATTCAGAGACTCCTGGTGAGCAGCATCGCATCGCCGTAGCTGAAAAAGCGGTAGCGCGCCTCGATCGCATGGCGATAGGCCTCGCGGATCGTCTCCATTCCGGCGAACGCGGAGACGAGCATGATGAGCGTCGATTTCGGCAGATGGAAGTTCGTGATGAGCCGGTCGATCACGCGGAATCGGAAGCCGGGCGTAATGAAGATGTCCGTTTCGGCCGATGTGGCCGCAAGCGGGCGGCCGGCGGTTTCAGCATCGCGCGCGGCGGCCTCGAGCGCCCGCAGCGAAGTGGTGCCGACAGCGACGACGCGGCCGCCCCGCGCGCGAGTGGCCGCGATCTTGTCGGCGAGCGCCTGCGGCAGCTCGTACCATTCGCTGTGCATCTTGTGCTCGGCGATATTCTCGACGCGCACGGGCTGGAAAGTGCCGGCGCCGACGTGCAGCGTCAGCGTCGCGCGCTC
>CAYPWK010000100.1:0-15034 GCA_964414365.1 uncultured Burkholderia sp. | reverse complement strand
GTACTCAAGAAACTGCGTGAGCATGCCGTGGTGCCGACGGTGCAGAAAAGCGAGATCCGCTTCATGCCGACGGCGCGCTTCAATGAGCTCGACGACATCGGCGACACGCCCGAAATTCGCTGGATCTCCGCCGAGCAAAGCAACAGCTCGCTCATCGTCGCGGAACGGGCGGTCCTGAAACTGGTGCGGCGCGTAGTAGGCGGCATTCACCCCGAAGCCGAAATGAGCCGGTATCTGACCGAGATCGGTTATGCGAACTCCGCACCGCTTTACGGTGAAGTCGTGCGCGTCGACCCGGCCGGCGTGCCGCACACGCTCGCCATTCTCCAGGGCTTCGTCGACAATCAGGGCGATGCCTGGAACTGGGCGCTCGATTACTTGCGCCGCGTGATCGAAGAGCTGGTGCTCGCGTCCGACACGGGCGAGCCCACCGAAAAAATCGAAGGCTACTGCGCGCTCACAAGCACGATTGGCCGACGACTCGGCGAATTGCATGCAGCGCTCGCCGCACCGAGCGACGACCCTGCGTTCGCGCCGGAGCCCGTTACAGCGGACGACGTGCGCGACTGGATCGACGGCGCTCAATCCATGCTCGCGGGCGCATTGGACGTGCTGGCCGCCGAGCTGGCCAAGCCCGGCGATCATCTTGCCGGAGAGACACGCGCGGCGGCACAAGCGCTCATGCAGCTAAGAGAGCGTCTCGTGCAAACGCTCGAGAGCCACGTCCCGCTCGAAATCGACGCGCTGCGCATTCGCGTCCACGGCGATTTCCACCTCGGCCAAGTTCTTGTCGCGCAGAACGACGTCTATCTGATCGATTTCGAGGGCGAGCCCGCCCGCTCGCTCGACGAACGGCGCATGAAGAAGAGCCCACTCGTCGACGTTGCCGGACTGCTGCGCTCGCTGTCGTATGCGAGCGCGGCGGCGCAGCCGACGCTCGAGACGTTGACCGCACACGCGGCGGACCGCAAACGCACCCTCTACGAGCTCTTCCGCGAGCGCGGCGAGGAAAGCTTCCTCGCGGGCTATCGCGAGGCCGTGAGCCACGCCGTGAAACCGCTGGTTTCCGTGGAAGCCGAAGCGGCGCTGCTCGATCTCTTCCTGATCGAGAAGGCCGCTTACGAAGTGCGCTACGAAGCCGCGAACCGGCCTGCATGGCTCGGTCTTCCCGTGCGCGGGCTCGCGGCGCTCGCGAGCCGGCTGCTCGGCGTGCCCACGTCGCCAGCCGATAACGGAGAAGCCGGCGGCGAAAATGGCGGCGACGATGAAGGCAACGGAAACGGCAATAGCGGCAGGGGCGACTCACGCAGCAATGGGGACGGCAACGATGGCGGCCGTCCGCCCTCCGCATCGTCCTGATTACTTCGGTTTGGGCCATGAACGAGCTAACCTCACCTCCCCGCATTCATTCGATTGCCGAGCGCGACCCGGCCGTCGGGCTGGACACGCTCGACGTCCAAGCGCTCGTCGACGGGCGCCACACCGATCCATTCTCGAAGCTCGGCCTCCATCGGACGACGGACGGTTACGTCGTGCGTGCGGTGCTGCCCGGCGCGGCTGCCGTCGCCGTTATTGAACGCGATAGCGGCGAATGTCTCGGCCGGCTCGTCTCGATCGACCCGGCCGGACTTTTCGCCGGGTTCGTCGAGCGCGCCGCGCCTTATCGGCTCCGAATCGACTGGCACGGTGTCGAGCAGGAGATCGAAGACACGTATTCCTTCGGCCCCGTACTCGACGAAGATGCCCTCTACCGGCTCGCGCGCTCGGATCCTTACGCGGTGCTGCAATGTCTCGGCGCGCGCCCCTGCTCGCTCGACGGCATCCCCGGCGTGCGCTTCGCCGTCTGGGCGCCGAACGCTCGGCGCGTGTCGGTGGTCGGCGACTTCAACACCTGGGACGGCCGCCGGCATCCGATGAGGATGCGCCACATCGCGGGCGTCTGGGAGCTGTTCGTGCCGCGCCTGACCGCCGGGGTCCGCTACAAGTACGAGATCGTGAGCCGCGACGGCCATACGCTGCCGCTCAAGGCTGACCCCTGTGCAATGCAGACGGAGCATACGCCCGCGACGGCATCGATCGTGGCTGACGTGAGCGGCATTGAGCAGTTCGCCTGGACCGACGGCGAATGGATGACTAAGCGCGCGGCACGGCAAACGCCGCGCTCTCCGATCACGATCTACGAGGTGCACCCGGAGTCGTGGCTGCGTGTCCAAGAAGAAGGCTGGCGCGGCCTCAACTGGTACGAACTCGCCGACCGCCTGATTCCATACGTGCTCGGCATGGGTTTCACGCATGTCGAATTCCTGCCGATCGCCGAACATCCGTTCGGCGGGTCCTGGGGCTACCAGCCGCTCTCGCCTTTCGCGCCGTCGGCCCGCTACGGTCCCCCCGAAGGCTTCGCCGAGTTCGTCAACCGCGCGCACGAGGCGGGCCTCGGCGTCATCATCGATTGGGTCAGCGCGCACTTTCCGAACGACGCGCATGGCCTGATCCAGTTCGACGGCACCGCGCTGTACGAGCATTCCGATCCGCGCGAAGGCTATCACCAGGACTGGAACACGATGATCTACAACCTCGGTCGCAACGAGGTCATCGCGTTCCTCACCGCGTCGGCGCTTGCCTGGCTTTTGCGCTACCACGTCGACGGCCTGCGCGTCGACGCCGTCGCCTCGATGCTCTATCTCGACTACTCGCGCGCGGCGGGCGAGTGGGTGCCGAATATCTACGGGGGCCGCGAGAACCTCGAAGCCATCGCGTTCCTCAAGCGCGTCAATCACGAAGTCGCCTATGCGCCTGGCGTGGGCGGCGCGATCACGATTGCGGAGGAATCGACGGCGTGGCCCGGCGTCAGCGCACCTGTCGAGGAAGGCGGGCTCGGCTTCAACTTCAAATGGAACATGGGGTGGATGCACGACACGCTCAACTACATGCATGAAGACCCGATCTATCGCCGCTACCACCATCACAACATGACGTTCGGGATGATCTACGCGTACTCCGAGCGCTTCGTGTTGCCTCTCTCGCACGACGAAGTCGTCCATGGCAAAGGATCGCTGCTCGGCAAGATGCCGGGCGATCGCTGGCAGCGCTTCGCGAACTTGCGCGCGTACTTCGGTTTCATGTGGACGCATCCGGGCAAGAAGTTGTTGTTCATGGGCGGCGAGTTCGCGCAGGACACGGAGTTCGATCACGACGGCTCGCCGCGCTGGCATCTGCTCGACGATCCGATGCATCACGGCGTGCAACTGCTCGTGCGGGACCTCAATCGCCTTTACGCAAACGAGCCCGCGCTCCATGCCACCGATTCGGAGCCGGGCGGCTTCGAATGGCTCGTCGGCGACGATAGCGAGAACAGCGTCTTCGCCTATCGGCGCTGCGACGCGAGCGGCGCCGAACTCGCCGTCGTCTGCAACTTCACGCCGGTGCCGCGCCACGGCTACCGGATCGGGCTGCAGCGCGCGGGGCACTGGGCCGAAGTCCTCAACACGGACGCAAGCTTCTACGGCGGCTCGAATGTCGGCAACGGCGGCACAATCGTCACCGAAAGCATTGCAAGTCACGGCAAGCCGCAATCGGCCTTGCTCGTTCTTCCGCCGCTCGCGACGATCGTGCTGCGCTCGCCATAGGGAGGGCACGATGAGCGACGCAGTACCCACTCGAACAAGCATGGGACAACGGGGTCAAACCAATGGCGAGCTCTCTACCCGATCGGCTCGAAACCGGTACACCGCAGCCTCTCGGCTCGACGTGGGACGGCCTCGGGGTCAACTTCGCGGTGTTCTCGGCCAACGCACAGCAAGTCGACCTCTGCATCTTCGATCCGACCGGTCACAGAGAGCTCGCGCGGCTGCCTCTGCCCGAATGCACCGACGAGGTCTGGCACGGCTATCTGCCGCGCGCGCACCCGGGCACGGTCTACGGCTATCGCGCACACGGGCCGTATCAACCTCATCATGGGCATCGCTTCAATCCGCACAAACTGTTGGTCGATCCCTACGCGAAAAAGCTGACCGGCGCGTTCCGATGGTCCGATGCAATGTTCGGCTATCGCGTTCATTCAAACCGGCAAGATCTTTCGTTCGACCGCCGCGATTCCGCGCCAGCCGTTCCGAAATGCGTCGTGATCGACGAGGCGTTCGACTGGTCGCGCGACGTCCGCCCCGACGTCCCGTGGAGCGATACCGTCATCTACGAAGCGCATCTGCGCGGGATCTCGATGATGAACGGCGACGTTCGGCCGCACGAACGCGGCAGCTTTGCGGCGCTCGCCTCGCCTGGCTTTCTCGATCATCTGGTGAAGCTCGGCGTCACGGCCATCGAGCTGTTGCCGGTGCATGCGTTCCTCGACGAGCGGTTCCTGCTCGAGAGGCATCTGACGAATTACTGGGGCTACAACACGGCAGCTTTTTTCGCGCCGCATCCGGCCTATCTCTCCACGCGGCGTCTTTCGGAAATGCGCATCGCAGTGCGACAGCTTCACGCTGCCGGCATCGAGGTCATTCTCGACGTGGTGTACAACCACACCGCCGAAGGCAACGAGCTGGGCCCGACCGTCTCGTGGCGCGGCCTCGATAACGCGAGCTACTACCGGCTGATCCCGGGCGACGAGCGTCACTACATCAACGACACCGGCTGCGGCAATACGGTCAACCTCTCGCACCCGCGGGTTTTGCAGATGGTCATGGATTCGTTGCGCTACTGGACGAACGCCTACCATGTCGACGGGTTTCGCTTCGACCTGGGTGTCACGCTCGGACGCGAAGGCACCGGCTTCGACCCGGGCTCGGGATTCTTCGACGCGATCCGGCAGGACCCCGTGCTTTCGCGGCGCAAGCTGATCTCCGAACCATGGGACGTCGGCCCGGGCGGCTATCAGGTCGGCCGTCATCCGCCCGGCTTCGCCGAGTGGAACGACAAGTACCGCGACTGCGTAAGACGCTTCTGGCGGGGCGACGGCGGGATGCGCGCGGAGCTGGCCGCCCGCATCACGGGCTCGGCGGAATTGTTCAATCATCGATACAGGCGCCCCTGGGCCTCCGTCAACTACCTCGCCTCGCACGACGGCTTCACGCTCGCGGACCTCGTTTCGTACGAGCAAAAGCACAACGAAGCGAACGGCGAAAACAACGCCGATGGACACAACGAGAATTGGAGCGCGAACTGGGGTGAAGAGGGGCCGACCGGAGACGCCGAGATCAACGCGATGCGCCGCCGCGTGGCGCGCTCGATGCTCGCATGCCTCTTCACGTCGCTCGGCACACCGATGCTGACCGCCGGCGACGAGTTCGGGCGTTCGCAGCGCGGCAACAACAACGCCTATTGTCAGGACAACGAAACGTCATGGCTCGACTGGCACGAGGCGCAGACGGAAGCGGGACGATCGCTTCTATCCTTCACCGCGCGTCTCATCGCCTTGCGCAAGAATCACCCGCTTTTGCGCGATAGCCACTTTCTGCACGGGGAGAACGACGTGCTGGCCGGCATCAAGGACGTCGGTTGGTTCGACGAGCACGGCGAGCCGCTCTCGAGCGAAGTATGGCAAGACCCGGAAGGCCGGGCCCTGGTGCTGCGCCGCGCGGGCGCGGGGCTCGACGGCGAGACGGAGGTATTGCTGTTGATGTTCAACGGCGCCGAAGCGCCGCTTTCGTTCGTGCCGCCGGCGCCGCGTCTGGAATGGAACGTGCTGCTCGATACGACGGCGCCCGAGGCCGAACGGCATCCGCTCGAAGGAGAAGCGCTCGAGCTTGGCACGCACGGCTTCGCCGTCCTCGTCGCACGCCCGCTCGGGGGGCACGTTCCTCCATAGGACTACGGCCGGCCTTTGACCGACCTACACTTTTATCGGTGACGACGTAAGAAGAAGGATGAGCCCCATGTCCGAACATCTGCTCGATCGCCCGCAGCGTCACGCATACTGCCTGCCGTTCGGCGCCCATCTGATCGATGCGGCCTCCGGCGCCCCGCCGCGCACACGTTTTCGCTTCTGGGCGCCGGCGTGCAACGCGGTCAGCGTCGAAATCGAATACGCGTCGACCACGTTTGCGGTCGATATGGCGCCGACAGGAAATGGCTGGTTCGAGGTAGAGGCCGAATGCGGCGTTGGTGCGCGCTACCGCTATCGGCTCGGCGGCCCGCAGGGGCCTGCCGTTCCCGATCCCGCCTCACGTTTTCAACCCGACGACGTGCATGGGCCGAGCGAAGTGATCGACCCGCGCGCATATGACTGGCAGCAGTCGCAGTGGCTCGGGCGGCCCTGGGAGGAAATGGTCGTCTATGAACTTCACGTCGGCACGCTCGGCGGCTATGCGAGCGTGGCAAAACGCTTGCCGCGCATCGCCGAGCTCGGCGCAACGGCCATCGAGCTTATGCCGCTCAACGACTTTCCCGGTCGCCGCAATTGGGGATACGACGGCACGCTGCCGTTCGCGCCCGATTCGGCGTACGGTCGCCCCGAAGACCTGAAAGCGATGATCGATCACGCACACGAGCTGGGGCTCGCGGTGCTGATCGACGTGGTCTATAACCACTTCGGCCCCGAAGGCAACTATCTTCCATCGTACGCACCGCAGTTCTTCCGCGCGGACGTCGTCACGCCATGGGGTCCCGCTATCGATTTCCGTCGTCTGGAAGTACGCGAGTTCTTCGCGCAAAACGCGCTTTACTGGCTCGAGGAATATCGTTTTGACGGCTTGCGACTCGATGCCGTGCATGCGATAGGCGACGACGAATGGCTCCGCGAGCTTGCCGATCGCGTGCGCCGCGCCACAGAGCCGGGACGCCACGTGCATCTCGTCCTTGAAAACGAGCACAACACGGCAAGCCTGCTGCAGGGGCATTTCGATGCGCAATGGAACGACGATGCGCACAATGCGCTGCACGTGTTGCTGACGGGCGAGCATGAAGGGTATTACCGCGCATACGCCGACGAGCCGATCCGCAAGCTCGCGCGCGTGCTGGCTGAGGGCTTCGCCTACCAGGGCGAGCCGTCTCCGATTCACGACGGCGCGCCGCGCGGCGAGCCGAGCGCCCATCTCGCTCCGACCTCCTTCGTCATGTTCCTGCAGAACCATGACCAGATCGGCAATCGCGCATTCGGCGAACGCCTGCGCACGCTTTGCGCCCCACAGGCGCTGCTCGCCGCCACAGCACTCATGCTCCTTTCGCCGCAAATACCGCTGCTGTTTATGGAAGAAGAGAAAGGCTCGACGCAACCTTTTTTCTATTTCACGGACTACGACGGCGAACTCGCCGATGCTGTGCGCGAGGGGCGCCGCCGCGAGTTCGCGAAGTTCTCGGCGTTCAACGACGCGGAGCGGCGCGCACGCATCCCCGATCCGAATGCGGTGCAGACGTTCGCGCTTTCATCGCCGCCGGCCGAAAACGGAGACTGCGAGAGCTCGGCGACGGGCAACGGCAATGCCGTCGGCGAACGCGACGCATGGCTTCACTTTTACCGCTCCGCACTCGCCGTGCGCGCGAAGCTCATCGCGCCGCGCATTGCGCATGCTCGCGCCCTCGGCTCGTCTGTGCTCCCGATGCCGAACGGTCACGACGCGAACGCGCTTGTCGCTCGCTGGCGGCTCTCGGACGGCGAGACGCTCGCCATTGCGCTGAATCTGACGCCCGACGCATTGCCGTTCGAGGAACGGCCGGACGGCATGGTCGTGTTCGAAACGCCCCCGCGCTCACGCGACAGCATCGAAGCGGGCGAGCTGCCTCCCTATACCTGCGTCGCCTGGTTGACGGGAGACGTCAACAGCTATGCGTTGCGGCATGACTCGCGCATGCTCCGACCGCGGGAGAGCAACGCGTGAATGCGCCGACGCAACCGCCGACACCCGGGCCCACGCCAGCGGCGAGCCGCTCGTTTCGCTCGGTTCGCGAAGGCATTGAGCGCGTGGCGACGCGAGCCGGGTTCGCCGTGCAGTGGGAAGACGCGCATCGCCACAAGCAACGCGTCCCGCACGAGACCCTCGCCGCTTTGCTAGCGGCCCTCGGCCTTCCCTGCGCGACGCGTGAGCAGGCAGCCGAGAGCATCGCCGCGCTCGACGCCGAACACCGCGCCGGTGCGCTACCTCCGCTCATCACCGCCGAATGCGATCGCGCCATCTCAGTGCCGGCCGCCGCCATCGAAGCGGGCAGCCGATATCGAATCGAGCTTGAGAGCGGGGAAGTCATAGAGGGCCGCCTGAGCGCGCCGAGAGCGCAGTCCGCGTTGCTTGCGCCCGTTGCCGAGCCGGGATACCACCAGCTCCTCCTCAACGATCGGCGCGTCTGTATCGCCGTTGCGCCCCCGCGCTGCCACACCGTCGCCGATGCATCGCTCGCCGCCGGCGTGGAAGGCGCAGAGGCGCCCGCGCTATGGGGCATTGGAGCGCAACTCTATGGCCTGCGCCGCTCGGGCGACGGCGGCATCGGCGACTACACGGGGCTTGCTGCATTCGCCGCCGAAAGCGCGCGCCGCGGAGCGCACGCGCTCGCAATCAGTCCGGCGCATGCGATGTTCAGCGCCAATCCCGGCAAATTCAGCCCCTACTCGCCGTCATCGCGTCTTTTCCTCAACGTCGCCCACATCGATCCGGCGGGTTTCCTCGGAGAATCGGCGCTGCGCGAAACACTCGACGCGCTCGGCGCGTCCGCTGCGTGGGCATCACTCGAGGCCGAGCCGCTCATCGATTGGCCTGCCGCCGTCTCGTTGCGGCTCAAAGTGCTGCGGGCACTGTTCGAGCGATTCCGTTCTCACGACTCTGTACAGCGCACGCCGCTCGCCACGCAGTTCGACGCGTTCTGCGCCAAGGGAAGTCGCACGCTCGAAGACCACGCACGTTTCGAGGCGCTCGACGCGCGGCAGCGCGCAGAGCACCGACACACGCATTGGCGCCAATGGCCGGCCGAGTTGACCGATCCGCGGCGCGCGGAAGTCGAGGCGTTCGCGCATGAGCATCGCGACGAAGTCGACTTTCATCGATTCATGCAATGGCTCGCGGCGGCCGGCCTCTCGAACGCCCAGCGGGCCGCGCGCGATGCCGGCATGGCGATCGGCCTCGTTGCCGATCTCGCTGTCGGTTGCGACGGCGCCGGCAGTGATGCATGGTGCTACCCCGACGACATGCTGCAAGGCGTCTCCGTCGGCGCCCCGCCCGATCTTTTCAATCAGGCCGGACAGGCATGGGGCTTAACGACGTTCTCGCCGCGCGCCATGCGCAATCAGGGATTCACGGCGTTTATCGACATGTTGCGAGCCGCGTTCGCGCATGCGGGGGGACTGCGCATCGATCATGTGCTCGGCCTGCAACGCCTCTGGCTCGTTCCTGAAGGCGCACGCCCGGCCGACGGCGCCTACCTCGCCTACCCCATCGACGACTTGCTGCGGCTCATCGCGTTGGAATCGTGGCGGCACAAGGCGATCGTGATCGGCGAAGACCTCGGCACGGTACCGGCCGGGTTTCGCGATCGCCTCGCCGAGCGCGGCCTCCTCGGTATGCGCGTGCTCTGGTTCGAGCGCGCGAACGATCACGGCTTTCGTGCGCCCGAGCAATGGGGAGCGAGCGCGCTCGCGATGACGACAACGCATGACCTGCCGACGGTCGCCGGCTGGTGGGAGGGACACGATATCGAGTGGCGCCACCGCATCGGCCAGACCGCACCGCGCCGCGACGGTAAAGACCCCGTCGCGGTGGCGCAAGCCGAGCGCGCGGCGGACCGCGAAGCGCTCTGGCATGCCTTCCAACAAGCCGGTGTGGCTGCGCACGACGTCGCCATGCCGCCACGCGACAAGCCGCCCGTCGATGAAGCGCTCGCGTTCGTTGCTTCGACGCCGGCGCCGCTCGCCATCTGCCCGCTCGAAGACCTGCTCGGCCTCGCCGAGCAACCGAACCTGCCCGGCTCGACCGACGAGCATCCGAACTGGCGCCGCCGCATAGCCGCCCCGATCGATGCGCTCTTTGCCGACGCCGCGTTCGCCGACCGCCTGCTGGCGGTCGCGCGCGTACGAGCGAGCGCGGCAGGCGGCCCCACGGCGCCCGAACCGCCCCGCGCATCATGACGCTGCCGCGCTCCACGCTTCGGCTTCAACTGCATCGCGGATTCACGTTCGACGATGCCGCCGCGCATGTCGACTACTTCGCGGCCCTGGGCGTGAGCCATCTTTACCTGTCGCCGCTCACGGCTTCCGTGCCCGGCTCCATGCACGGCTATGACACGATCGACTACGGCACCGTGAACCCCGAGCTCGGCGGCGAGCCCGCGTTGAAGCGGCTGGCCGCCGCGGTGCGCGCGCGGCAGATGGGCATCGTGGCCGACATCGTGCCGAACCATATGGGTATCGCGGGAGGCCATAACGAATGGTGGCTCGACGTCCTCGAATGGGGTCGCCATAGCGCACACGCGCGGTACTTCGATATCGACTGGCACTCGCCCGATCCCGCTTTGCGCGGCAAGGTGCTAGCGCCGTGGCTCGGCGCACAGTACGGCGACGAGCTGATGGCCGGCCGCATCACACTCGGATTCGATACCGACCGCGCGCGTATCGTCGCCCGTTACGCCGATCACGTATTCCCCATCTGTCCTGTCGACTACGCCATGATCTTGCGGTGGGGCATCGACGGCAGCCAGGGGAAGCAGGACCCGAAACGAGCCGACGGCAAAACACGGCCAACGGAGGCGCAAAGCGAGAGGGAACCGCTCAAGGTGCTCGCCGCGCGCTTTGACGGACTCTCGCCGCAGCCCGAAGAGCGGCCGCGCGCGCAAGCCGCGCTCGACGCATTGCGCGCGTTCGTCGACGAGCACGGCCGCGCGGCCATTGATCATGCGCTGGCCGCTTACGTGCCCGACACGCCTGCCTCGCGTGAGCGCCTCCATCGGCTGCTAGAAAAGCAGTTCTTTCGCCTGGCCTGGTGGCGCACTGCCGCCGACGAGCTGAACTGGCGACGCTTTTTCGACATCACCACGCTCGCCGCCGTGCGGGCCGAGCGCTCGGAAGTGTTCGACGCCGCGCATGCGCTGATCCTGCGGCTTTTCGCGGAAGGCGTGATCGACGGCGTTCGCATCGACCATATCGACGGACTGCTGGACCCGCGCGATTACTGCTTGCGATTACGGGAACGACTCGCCGAGCGTGAAACGCAACGTCCGCCTCAGATCGACGGCGCGCGCGCCTATCTCATCGTGGAAAAAATCCTTGCACGCGGCGAGGCCTTGCCGGCCGATTGGCCCGTCGACGGCACGACGGGTTACGACTTCATGAACGACGTCGGCGCGCTGCTGCACGACCCCAAGGGCGAAGCCGCGCTGACGGCCACGTGGAACGAGCTCGCGGCAAGCGACGCTTCCTTTGCTGACGAAGTGCTCGCGGCACGGCGCCAGATCCTCGCCGAAAACCTTTCGGCGGAGCTCGATCGCGCCACGCGCGCGCTGCACCGGATGGCACGCGAGCAACCGGCCACGCGCGACTTCACGTTCCTGGCGATTCGCCGCGCGCTCATCGAGTTGGCCGTTCATTTTCCCGTCTATCGGATGTATCCCTTCAACGGCGTCCGCACCGAGGCCGACGAGCGCTATTTCCGCAGCGCTTATGAAGATGCGCGCGCCGCTTTGCCGGCCGCCTATCACGGCGTGCTCGCGCAAATGGACCAATGGCTCGGGAGCCCCGAGCCGCCGACCGGCACCGGCCCCGAAGCGGCCGCCGGCAACGATGCCGCGAAGACGCCGGCGCCGAACCGCGAACGGCGCACGGCCTGCGCGCTGTTTGCGCAACTGACGGCACCGCTCGCCGCGAAGGCCGTCGAGGACACCGCCTTCTACCGGTACGGCCGGCTGCTCTCGCGCAATGAGGTCGGGGCCGATCCACGCGACTTCTCCCTATCGGTCGATGCGTTTCACGACACGAACCTCGAGCGTCAGCGGCGCTTTCCGCACGCAATGATCACGACGGCCACGCACGATCACAAGCGCGGAGAAGACGCCCGCGCCCGGCTTGCGGTGCTGAGCGAGATCGCAAACGAGTGGGGGGCGACGCTGCGCGCCTGGTCGACGCTGAATGCGCCGCATCGCCGCGAAACCCAAGCAACAGGCGAAGCCGTTGCGGCGTTCCCGAGCGATGCGGCTTACCGCCTCTCGCACGGCTGGGCGCCCGGGCCCACGGCCGAAGCGATGCTTTACCAAACGCTCGTCGGCTGCTGGCCACTCGACCTTGATCCGTCGGATGCCGCCGGCGTCGAGGCGTTCGCCGAGCGCATCGCGCAATGGCAGCTGAAGGCGCTGCGCGAAGCGAAGCTGCGCACGAACTGGTACGCACCCGACGTCGAATACGAGGCGGCATCGCGCGACTTCCTATTCGACATACTCGGCCCGCAGCGGCGCGACGGCTTTCTCCAGGCGCTCTCGCAGTTCGTCGCCCGCGTGAGCCGCGCGGGCGCCGCCAACAGCTTGCTGCAAACTCTGCTGCGCATCGCGTCGCCGGGCGTGCCCGATCTCTATCAGGGCACCGAGCTTTGGGACTTCAGTCTCGTGGATCCCGACAATCGCCGGCCTGTCGATTTTGCACTGCGTCGCTCGTGGCTCGCCGATACGCCGCCAAGCGAGCAGCTCTCGAACTGGCGCGACGGGCGCGTCAAGCTCGGCGTCGTGCATCGAGCCCTAACGCTGCGCGCAGTGTCGCCGGCCCTGTTTCTCCAAGGCTCCTACATTCCGCTTGCCGTGCGGGGAACGCACGCTGATCATGTCGTCGCGTTTGCGCGCCGGCACGGGGACGCTTACGCCATCGCTGTCGCCACGCGGCTCGCTTTTGCCCTCCTGTCACCCGAAAGCGATGTTCCGCTCGTCGATCCGGCCGTCTGGGAAGATACGCGCATCGAACTGCCGCCGGCGCTCGCATCGCGCGCCCTTTTTGACTGGTTGAGCACCGGCGCGCCGAAGGCCGACGAGGCCGGACATCTCTTCGCGCGCGACGTATTGAGCGCGTTGCCCGTCGCGCTTCTCGTGGAAGAAGGGGTGCCGAAGCAGTAATTCGGCGCGCTCTGTCGTGCGCTCAGACGGACAGGAGCGGCACGCGCAGAGACAGCGACGACAGTTGCCCGTCGACGGTTTCGCTTTGCTCGAACACTCCGCCATGCGCCGACGCAACCCGTTGGGGCAGTGCGAGGACCCACGCGATGCGTCCCGCATCGCGCGGGAGCGTTGCCTGCTTGCGCGAGAACGCGTCGAACGCGTGCGGCAACTCGGCATCGCGCAATGCGGCGAGGCTCGTCGTATAGCTCGCATCGATGCGCCAGGAACCGGACTCGACACCGCTCGATAGCGCCACGAGGCCGCCGGGCGCGCTGCTCTCGACGGCAAACGCCAGCATCACCCATATCGCTTGAGAAAGGCGCTCGCGGTCGCCGTCGCAGTGCTCCGCATCGAGCTGCGAATCGAGCCTGATGGTAACGCCACGCGCATCGGCCAGCGCACGCCGGACATCGTCGAGCGAACGGTCGAGGACGGCTCTCATGGCGAAAGGCGCGCGTGTGAGCGGAAGCGCCTTGGTTTCGGCGCGCGTGCTGTCGACCGCCTCTTCGAGCAGCTTCACTTGCTGATCGACGCCCGACCGGATGCCTGCCAGCGCGCGTTGGGCCGCGGCGTCGTTCGCGTCGAGCTTGCGTTCGAGGACATAGGCCCAGCTATGTATCGCATTCAGAGGACTACGGAGATCGTGGGATACGATCGATAGCACATGGTCGCGCATGAAGAGCGCCGTCTCGGCGCGCATGCGCGCGAAGCGTTCGTCGGATGTGGCAGCGGCAACGGCATTGAAAGACGTCGACACAATCGGCCTCTCGTATAAAGCGCTCGGCGGCCCACTCGATCGCTCAGAGCCGGGGCACGGGGCTTGCTCGGAACCCGCGGCGACAGACTGGACCAACAGCGCGTTGATGAAGTGACATTATAGGCACCGACGCCGGCGGTGAGCGCCTACAATGGCGGTTTCAACCGTAAATTCGAGGAGTTATCCATGTCGATCGTGACAACGGCGTCTGGCCTCAAGTATGAAGACCTGACCGAAGGCGCCGGTGCCGAAGCGACCGCGGGTCGCACCGTCAGCGTCCATTACACAGGGTGGCTCGCTGACGGGCAGAAGTTCGATTCGAGCAAGGACCGCAACGATCCGTTCGCGTTCGTGCTCGGCGGCGGCATGGTCATCAAGGGCTGGGACGAAGGCGTTCAGGGCATGAAAGTGGGCGGCGTGCGGCGCCTAACGATCCCGCCGCAGCTCGGTTATGGCCCGCGCGGCGCCGGCGGCGTCATTCCGCCGAACGCAACGCTCGTGTTCGAAGTCGAATTGCTCGACGTTTGATCGGGAGCCTGAGTCCGTATTCGGGCGCAGCGCCGCGTGAGGGGCTGAGGGAAACATGAGCGAGCAGCCGATCCGTGCGCCGAGTGTGACGCTGCGCCGTTTCGAAGAAGCGAGCGCGGCCGATGTGCACGACTTCCATCAAGTCGTGCTCGGGCTCGATGGCTCAATGGAAATGGCCGTGGACGGCGTCGCGCAGCGCATCGACAAGCGCTATGCGTGGCTCGTCCCCGCCGGCTCGCGGCACGAGTACGCAGGCATCGGCGAGAACCGGCAACTCGTGCTCGACTTGTCGCCGGCTTCGCTCGCCGTCCCCGAGCGGCTCTTCGCGCGGCCGCTGGTGCTACGGCTGGACAACGCCTTCGAGCAACTCGTGGCGGACGTCTCGGCGGCGGGCTCAGCCTCGTCGCACGCGCGGCAGTACGCATGGGATGCCGCAACGCGTCTTGCCGCGGCACTGGCCACTGCCAGCGGCATCGAGCCGCCCGGTGTCGGGCTCGATTTTCCTCGTATCCACCAGTGGCTGCGCGCGCATTTGTCCGAGCCGCTGCGTGTACCCGATCTCGCCGCGCATTGCGGGTTCGGCACCCGGCGATTTCATCAATTATTCGAGGAGGCGTTCGGCACGACGCCGCATCGCTATTTGCAGCGGCTGCGGCTCGATACGGCGCTCGCGTTGCTGCGCGATCCTCGCAATACGCTGAC
>CAYPWK010000099.1:12872-15048 GCA_964414365.1 uncultured Burkholderia sp. | reverse complement strand
GCCGACGACAGCGGCGCGGCGGGCCACGCGATCGGCCTCGCCGGCGGAAAAAGCGGCCTCGTCCACGATCTTTCGGCCCAGGCGCTCGCCGGATTCGATCCGTCAACCGTCGGTCTCGCGCTCTTCGCGGCACGCGCTACGCGCCTCGTCGCAACCGAGCTTTCGGCGCTCGAGGCGCAAGGACGGGGGCAGATCGTTTCAAGTCCGCGCGTCGTGACGGCCGATCGCATGAAGGCCATGGTCGAGCAGGGCACTGAGATCCCTTATCAGGCGAAGGTCCGCAACGGAGTGGGCGTGCAGTTTCGCCGGGCGACGCTCAAGCTCGACGTCGAGCCGCAGATTACGCCGGACGGGCGCGTGATTCTCGATCTGGAAATCGCCAAGGACAGCGTCGGCAAAGAGACCGCCGCCGGCCCCACCATCGACACCAAACGTGTGCATACGCGCGTCGAGGTGGAGGACGGCGGCACCGTCTCCATTGGGGGGATCTACGAGACGGAAAACCGAGACGATGTGACGCGCGTGCCGGTGTTAGGCAAAATACCTCTTTTAGGTGCACTTTTCCGCCATCGGGCGCAGCGTGACCAAGCGAGGGAGCTTGCCGTCTTCATCACGCCGCGCATTGTCGAACAGGAATGAGCCCGGTCGGCCATGCGAAAAGGTGGCAAAGAGGTGGCGAGCGCGCCAGCAAGAGGCGGCAGTTGAGCCGGGCACGGCTGGGCGCGCCGGCTGGCGCACTCGACAAGGCTGCGCCTTTGCCAGTAAGCTGCGCCACGAACCTTGTCCGAATCTATCAGAGGAATACCGTTGCAAGAGCGGGGCGCTGACACCAACATTTTTTTCGTGGGACTCATGGGGGCCGGAAAGACCACCGTGGGTCGCGCCGTGGCGCGTCGGCTCGACCGGCCGTTTTTTGATTCGGACCATGAAATCGAGGCGCGCACGGGCGCGCGCATCCCCGTCATCTTCGAACTGGAGGGCGAGGCGGGCTTTCGCGAGCGCGAAGCGCAGGTGATCGCCGAGCTGACGGCGCGCCAATCGATCGTGCTCGCGACGGGCGGCGGAGCGGTCTTGCGTCCGAATAATAGGGAGTTGCTGCACGCTCGCGGCCTCGTCGTCTATCTTCGGGCCAATCCTCACGATCTTTGGCTGCGCACGCGTAAGGACAAGAACCGCCCGCTGCTTCAGACAGAAGATCCGAAGGGGAAGCTGGAGTCGCTATATGAGCTGCGCGACCCGCTTTATCGCGAATGCGCGCACTTCGTGGTCGAAACGGGACGGCCCTCGGTGAACGGACTCGTCAACATGGTCCTTATGCAACTCGAAATGGCCGGTATCACCCGGCAAGTCAACTCTTGACGAGGTTTAGCGGAGCAATGATTACGGTCAGTGTCGATTTAGGCGAACGCAGCTATCCCATTCATATCGGGACGGACCTCATCGGTCGCACGGAGCTTTTCGCGCCGCATATCGCGGGATCGTCGATCACGATCGTCACGAACACGACGGTCGAGCCGCTTTACGGCGAGAAATTGCGCGCGGCGCTCGCGCCGCTCGGCAAAGCGGTGTCGACGGTCGTGCTGCCCGACGGCGAGGCGTACAAGAACTGGGAGACTCTCAATCGCATTTTCGATGCGCTGCTCGAGCGGCATGCGGATCGCAAGACGACGCTGATCGCGCTTGGCGGCGGCGTGATCGGTGACATGACGGGATTCGCGGCCGCCAGCTATATGCGGGGCGTGCCGTTCATTCAGGTGCCGACGACGCTGCTCTCGCAGGTCGATTCTTCGGTGGGCGGCAAGACAGGCATCAATCATCCGCTCGGCAAAAACATGATCGGTGCGTTCTATCAGCCGCTTGCGGTCCTGGCCGATACGGCCGCGCTCCGTACATTGCCCGAGCGCGAACTGGCCGCGGGCATCGCCGAAGTCATCAAGACGGCGGCCATTGCCGATGAGGCATTCTTCGAGTGGCTAGAAGCGAATGTCGAAGCGCTCAATCGTTGCGATCCGGATGTGCTTGCAGAGGCGATCAAGCGCTGTTGCGAAATCAAGGCGTCGGTCGTCGCGGCCGATGAGCGCGAAGGCGGGCTGCGTGCCATTCTCAATTTCGGGCATACGTTCGGTCATGCTATCGAGGCCGGCCTCGGCTACGGCGAATGGCTGCACGGCGAGGC
>CAYPWK010000099.1:0-12772 GCA_964414365.1 uncultured Burkholderia sp. | reverse complement strand
CGCGCCGGAAGCAGCGCTACGCGCGACACTCGCTGCCAGCGTCTGACCACTTGCGCGTGCGGATTCGATTGCAAGCATCAGGCGGGGTGCAACGGTTCGAAAAGGAGGCAGAGCAAGGTGACTCAAATCCCGACGCATAAAGAACCGACGGGCGCGTCGCGAGGCGAAGGGGACGAAAACCAGCCGAGCGTTTTAAGCCCACCGACGGTCGCAATGCTCGAAGCTCATCTCGCCCCGTACGCCGCTCATTCCTCGAGCTCGCGCGGCCGGCGCTACCCCGAGCCTGCCCCGCTGGCGCGCACAGAATTCCAGCGGGACCGCGATCGTATCGTCCATTCAACGGCCTTCAGGCGTCTCGAATACAAGACGCAGGTCTTCGTCAATCACGAGGGCGACCTGTTCCGCACGCGGCTCACGCATAGCCTCGAAGTGGCGCAAATCGCGCGTTCGGTCGCCCGCAACCTTCGCGTGAACGAAGATCTCGTCGAAGCGATTTCGCTCGCGCACGACCTCGGACATACACCGTTTGGCCATGCCGGGCAAGACGCACTGAACGACTGCATGCGCGAGCATGGCGGCTTCGAGCACAACCTGCAAAGCCTTGCCGTCGTCGACGACCTCGAGGAGCATTATGGCAATTTCGACGGGCTCAACCTCTGCTTTGAGACGCGCGAGGGCATTCTCAAGCATTGCTCTCGTGAAAACGCGCGCAAGCTGGGCGAGCTCGGCGAGCGGTTCTTGAAAGGCAAGCGCCCTTCGCTCGAGGCGCAGATCGCAAACATCGCCGACGAAATAGCCTACAACAATCACGATGTCGACGACGGTCTTCGCTCAGGTTTGCTGACGATCGAGCAGCTCGCCGAGGTCGAGCTCTGGCAGGCGCACTACGAAGATGCCAGACGCGCGCATCCGCGGCTCGATGGCCGGCGGCTCGTGCATGAAACGGTGCGCCGAGTCATCAATACGCTGATCGTCGACCTCATCGATACCACGCGTGCGAATCTCGTGAAGCATGCGCCCGATTCGCTCGACGCCGTGCGCGCCGCGCCGCCGCTCGTTGCGCATAGCGAGACGATCGCGGCGCAGGCGGCCGAGCTCAAGCGGTTCCTCCTCAAGAATCTCTACCGCCATTACCGCGTGATGCGGATGGCGAACAAGGCACGGCGTGTTATCACCGGGCTTTTCGAGGCGTTCACCGACGATCCGCGGCTTTTGCCGCCGGATTACATCGTGCACGACCCGGCCGAACAGC
The DNA here is from genome assembly GCA_964414365.1 of uncultured Burkholderia sp. GTDB lineage: Bacteria > Pseudomonadota > Gammaproteobacteria > Burkholderiales > Burkholderiaceae > Trinickia. The sequence goes on along the minus strand of CAYPWK010000099.1, from coordinate 11,520 downwards.
CGCGGCGCATCGCCCATTACATCGCGGGCATGACGGATCGTTACGCGCTGAAGGAATACCAACGTCTTTTTGTCATCAACGAGCACTAGACTGCGCGGTCGGCGAAATGTGAAGGAGGCCCGGCGGACCGGCCGACCGCTTCACGACATAAGCGCGCCCCGACCCGGGTGCGTCTGCCAGATGGACATGCGCGCCCCTACGGCGGGCATGCCTGGTGTCATTTTCGAAGGAGAAGAAAGCAAATGAACGGTTGCACGACGTGGGTTCGTTCCATTGCACTCGGTGCGGCGCTGATTGCGGGTGCGAGCCAGAGCGCCTTTGCGGCGACGGAAATCCAGTTCTGGCATGCAATGGAGGCGGTGCTCGGCGAGCGCGTCAACGACATCGCGAAGGACTTCAACGCGTCCCAAAGCGACTTCAAGATCGTGCCTGTCTTCAAGGGGACCTACGATCAGACGCTCGCGGCCGGCATCGCGGCTTACCGCAGCGGCAATGCGCCGGCGATCCTCCAGGTCTACGAGGTCGGCACGGCGACGATGATGCAGGCCAAAAAGGCGATCATTCCGGCGTCGGAAGTGTTCAAGCAGGCAGGCATGCCGCTCGACCAGAGCGCCTTCGTGCCGACGGTCGCGAGCTATTACAGTGATGCGAAAACGGGCGAACTCGTGTCGATGCCGTTCAACAGCTCGACGCCCGTGCTCTATTACAACAAAGATGCGTTCAGGAAGGCGGGCCTCGATCCAAGCCAGCCGCCCAAGACTTGGGACGAAGTGGCGGCCGACGCCGCGAAGCTGAAGGCGGCCGGCCTCTCGTGCGGCTTCACGACCGGCTGGCAGAGCTGGATTCAGCTCGAGAACTACAGCGCCTGGCACGGCCTGCCGTTTGCCAGCGAAAACAATGGGTTCGACGGCACGAATGCCAAGCTCGAATTCAACGGGCCGCAGCAGATCGCCCATATCGCCTTTCTGCAGAAGATGGCCAAGGACGGCACGTTCACCTACGCCGGTCGTAAGGATGAAGCGATCTCGAAGTTCTACAGCGGTGATTGCGGGATCATGACGAACTCGTCGGGCTCGCTTGCGACAATCCGCAAATACGCGAAGTTCGACTTCGGCACGGGCATGATGCCGTACGATGCAAGCGTGAAGGGCGCGCCGCAGAATGCGATCATCGGTGGCGCAAGCCTTTGGGTGCTCTCGGGCAAGGATCCGAACGTCTACAAGGGCGTCGCGAAGTTCCTCGCCTATCTGTCGTCGCCGGCTGTGGCGGCAAAGTGGCACGAGGACACGGGCTACCTGCCCGTTACGAAAGCCGCGTATGAGCTCGCGCAAAAGCAAGACTTCTATGCGCAGCATCCGGGCGCCGACACGGCGGTCAAGCAAATGCTGAACAAGCCGCCTTTGCCCTATACGAAGGGCCTGCGGCTCGGCAACATGCCGCAAATTCGCACGATCATCGACGAAGAGCTCGAGCAAGTCTGGGCGCAGAAGAAGTCGCCGAAGGATGCGCTCGATTCGGCCGTTACGCGCGGTGACGCTCTGCTGCGCCGTTTCGAGCAATCGGGCACATAACGCGCGCGGGTCATGAACGAACGTTCCCGGTCCCGCTTCGCCGCGAGTCCGCTCCCGTATCTGCTCGTTTTGCCGCAGCTCGCCATCACGGCCGTGTTTTTCCTATGGCCGGCCGGCGTCGCGCTGTGGCAATCGACGCAGATGCAGGACGCGTTCGGCACGTCGAGCGAATTCGTCGGTCTCGCCAACTTCACGCATTTATTCGCGGATCCGCTATACCTCGATTCGTTCAAGACGACGCTGATCTTCAGCGGGCTAGTGACCGTCTCGGGGCTCGTCGTGTCGCTGCTGCTAGCGGCATGCGCGGATCGCGTGACACGCGGCACGAAGGCGTATCGAACAATGCTGATCTGGCCATATGCGGTGGCGCCGGCCATTGCGGCCGTGTTGTGGGCCTTTCTGTTCAATCCGAGCATCGGCCTCGTCACGTACGCGCTCGCAAAAGGCGGCATCGTCTGGAATCACGCGCTCAACGGCTCCCAGGCTATGTTTCTCGTCGTGCTTGCTTCCGTCTGGAAGCAGGTCACCTACAGCTTCCTCTTCTTCTACGCGGGGCTGCAGGCGATTCCGCGCTCGCTGATGGAAGCGGCGGCAATCGACGGCGCGGGGCCCGTTCGCCGGTTTTTTGGGATTGCGCTGCCGCTGCTGTCGCCCACTACGTTCTTTCTGCTCGTCGTCAATCTCGTCTACGCGTTCTTCGATACGTTCCCCGTCATCGATGCCGCGACGGGCGGCGGCCCCGCCCAGGCGACGAAGACGCTGATCTACAAGATCTTCGCGGAAGGGTTTCAAGGGCTCGATATCGGCAGCTCTGGCGCGCAGTCTGTGGTGCTGATGGCGATCGTCGTCGGCCTGACCGTCATCCAGTTCCGCTTCATTGAACGCAAGGTGCAATACGCGTGATTTCCCGGAGCGAGTACCGATGATCGAAAATCGAAAAGGCTTCGATCTCTTTTGCCACGCGGTGTTGATCGCGGGCGTGTTGCTGATCGCGTTCCCGGTCTACGTCGCCTTTTGCGCGGCGACGATGAGCGAGCGCGAGATCTTCTCCGTACCGCTCTCTCTCATGCCGGGCACGCATCTGATCGAAAACGTGGTGCATGTCTGGACGCACGGCACTGGCAATGCGGCGAGTCCTTTCGGGCGGATGCTGACGAATAGTCTCGTCATGGCGCTCGTCATTTCGATCGGCAAGATCGCTGTTTCGATCCTGTCTGCCTACGCGATCGTCTTTTTCCGCTTCCCCCTGCGCAACACAGCGTTCTGGCTGATTTTCATCACGCTGATGTTGCCGGTCGAGGTGCGGATTTTCCCGACTGTGCAAGTCGTTTCGTCGCTGCACCTGACGAATAGCTACGCGGGCCTGACGCTGCCGCTCATCGCGTCGGCAACGGCCACGTTCCTGTTCCGCCAGTTCTTTCTGACGCTGCCCGACGAATTGATCGATGCGGCGCGCATCGACGGCGCGGGGCCGATGCGTTTCTTTCGCGACGTCGTGCTGCCGCTTTCAAAAACCAACATCGCGGCGCTTTTCGTCATCACGTTCATCTACGGCTGGAATCAGTACCTCTGGCCGATCCTGATTACGAGCGATCAGTCGCTGACGACGGCCGTAGTTGGCATCAAGACGATGATCGCAAGCGGAGACACGGCGACCGAATGGCACTACGTCATGGCCGCGACGCTGCTTGCGATGCTGCCGCCGCTCGTTGTCGTGATCGCGATGCAGCGATGGTTCGTGCGCGGGCTCGTCGATTCGGAAAAATAAAGGCGGACCTCATGCGAGGCCGTCCGCAAGGAGAACGGACTGAATGGCTGCATTGAGCTTGAACAGGGTGCGCAAGACCTACGATGCCCGGCAATACGTCCTGCACGGCATCGACGTTGACGTGAGCGACGGCGAGTTCGTCGTTCTTGTCGGACCCTCCGGTTGCGGGAAGTCGACGCTGCTGCGCATGGTCGCGGGGCTCGAGAGCGTCTCCGAGGGCGAAATCAAGATCGGCGAGCGCGTCGTCAACAACCTCGAGCCGAAGGATCGCGATATCGCGATGGTGTTTCAGAACTATGCGCTTTACCCGCACATGAGCGTACGCGAGAACATGGCGTACGGGCTCAAGATCCGTGGCGTGAGCGGCGCCGACATCGAGGCGCGTGTGTCCGCGGCGGCAAAGATCCTCGAGCTGGAACCGTTGCTTTCGCGGCGGCCGCGTGAGCTCTCGGGAGGGCAGCGGCAGCGCGTTGCGATGGGGCGTGCGATCGTGCGCGAGCCGGCCGTGTTTCTATTCGACGAGCCGCTGTCGAATCTCGACGCGAAACTGCGCGTGCAGATGCGGCTCGAGATCCAGCGGTTGCATGCGCGACTTGCAACGACGAGCCTTTACGTCACGCACGATCAGATCGAAGCGATGACACTCGCGCAGCGCGTGATTGTCATGAATCGCGGACATGCCGAGCAGATCGGCTCGCCGACTGATATCTACGAACGGCCGGCGACGGTTTTCGTGGCGGGCTTCATCGGCTCCCCGGCGATGAACCTCGTCTCGGGGAGACTGTCGGAAGACGGCGGCAGGTTCGAGGTGGCCGGCGGCGGGCCGGAGCTCGCGGTCGACGGCGCGCCCGGTATCGGCGGCGCGGTCGGCGGCGCGCGCGAGTGGATTCTCGGCATTCGACCCGAGCATATGACGCCACGCGCGGATGGCCCTCATGCGCCGCTCCTCGTCGATTCGTGGGAGCTGCTCGGCGCCGACAATCTGGTGCATGGACGCTGGGGCGGGCACGATGTGACGGTGCGCCTGCCGCATGGGCATCGGCCGACGCGCGGTGAGACGCTGGCGGCCGCGCTGCCGCGCGAGCATCTGCATTTCTTCGATCCCGATACGGGCAAGCGAGTGAACTGAGGGCTAAAACAGCTCGGCTGAACCGGCTCGCGGGCCGAGAGCGCAACGAGCGGAACGATGACGATGGATACGAACGACTGGCCTTATCCGCGCGTGGTTGCGCATCGCGGCGGTGGTGCGCTTGCCCCCGAGAACACACTCGCGGCGATCGACATGGGCGCGCGGCTCGGGCTGAGGATGATCGAGTTCGATGCGAAGCTTTCGTCCGACGACGTGGTTTTTCTGCTCCACGACGACAAGGTGGACCGCACGTCGAACGGGCATGGCGCGGCCGCTCGCATGCGCTATGACGAAATCTCGGCACTCGACGCCGGCGCCTGGTTCGACGCTCGTTTCGCGGGCGAGCGGATGCCGACGCTCGAAGCGGTCGCCGCGCGCTGTATGGCCCACGGCTTGGCCGCCAACGTCGAGATCAAGCCTTGTTCAGGGCGCGAAGCGCTCACCGGGCGCCGCGTAGGGCGGCAGGCGGCGAAGCTTTGGGCCGGCGCGGCCGTGCCGCCGCTCCTATCGTCGTTTTCCTTCGAGGCGCTTGCGGCGGCACGTGACGAGGCGAAGGCGCTGCCGCGCGGGCTACTGTTTGGCCGCGTACCGGCCGACTGGCGCACACAGACTGACGCGCTCGGATGCGTTTCGCTCCATGCGGACCACCGAAAGCTTGACGCGCGGCTCGTCGCGGAAATCAAGGCCGAGGGGCTCTTCATCCTCGCCTATACCGTCAACGATCCGGCGCGCGCCCGCGAGCTCGCGCATTGGGGCGTCGACACGATCTGCACCGACCGCATCGATCTGATCGGCGCGGACTTCTTCGACACGGCGTGAGCAAGCGCTCACATCGCGGCCAGGGATGGCTTCGTCAACGGCTGCGCGCGAGAAGCCAGCCGGTAAGCAGCGCAAGGCCGCCCACTACGGCAACAGTTTCCCAGGGGTTTTCCCGCACGTAGTCGTTTGCGCCTGCCACCGCTTGCGCGGCGCGCATGCGCATCGTTTCGCGCGCGCCATCGAGCCGCGCTCTCGTCATTTCAATGCGTTTCCTGAGTTGGTCGCGCAATTGGGCGGCGTCGGCCTGCGTGCCTTCAGTGATGGCTTCCTCGAGTTCCGAGAGCAGTTCACGCATTTCTCCTCCGATGTCATCGGCGGCGTTGCGGCTATGGCGGGCGATACGGCGGGCGTGTCGTCCCGTGCTCTGCCACGATGTTTCGAGCGCATCACGCGTATTCGGTAGGGCGGTCATGGTCGCTCCGTCAGCTTCGTTTCCTTAACGGGATGAACGGACCCGCGTCCGAAGAGCGGGGAAAGCCACGGTTTTGCAACTTCAATGCCAGCCGGGGCGCCAGTTCGATAGCGCCCCGCCGCACAGCCGATGCGTGCTGGCGGCGCGGCCCCGCGCCGCCGGACCCTTCGTCTGAGGGTACGAGCGCGCGCGTAAAAATGGGACTGGACACGCGTAGAAAAGTGATTCGGTCCGATTCAGAGCCTTTGCCATCACGCCGCTCAGAGCTGCGACGGAATTTGCGTGGCCACTCGAAAGCCGACTTGAACTACGCTAGAAAGCGTAACCGACCTTCGCGTAAGTCACGATCGGATTGAGCTTGATCTTTGCTTGCGTGTGCAGCGTTGTCCCAAGCGGTCCGGAGGGGTACGTCGTGAAATCGGCCGTAGCGCTGACCGGAATGTACGAGACGGACGCCCCGGCGAACCAATGTTTGGTGAAGTTGTAGTTGAAGCCGAGATTGAAGACGGGCGCCCAGGAACGATCCGACGAAGCGGTGGTCGGACCCCCTAGCACGCCGGACTGGAAAGTGGTGTTGGTGATCTGTGCATCGGTGAACCAGACCCGTGTGACGCCCAGGCCAACATAGGGGCGGAACTTGTCTTCAGGCTTTCGGAAGTTCCACTTGAAAAGCACCGCCGGGCTCCAGAGGCGCGCGCTGCCGAGCTTGCCGAACTGTGAGAATCCGTCGGCGCCGTTGATGTCGAACTTGGGCGGAATGCCGAACTCGAATTCCGCGGAGAGGTGATCGGTGACGAAGTAGCCAACCGAGAGCCCGAGCGTATCCGATTGGTCGATGCGCGCCCCGGTGTTCGGCACGGACGCGTTGACGGGCGTGCCGCCCTGGCTGATCACCTTCAACTGATCACTGGAACTTTGAGGCGATAAATGGAACCACCCAGTTGCGAGGTAAAACGTTCCGGCCGATTGTGCTTGTGCAGCCGTCGCGCAGGCGAGCGCCAGGACGGCCCCCGTAGTGGCCTGTTTTAGTTGCATTTGTCTCTTCCTCCATGAAAGGCCCGCCTATTATGAGTAAAAGCATTCATTCAGACAAAGCGCGCTCGCTAGAGCATTCTCCCTAGCCGTTGCGCGCTTGCGGCGTGAGCCGCGCGAGGAGGAGTCGCAACGGATCGCGCGGCGTTCGTCCCTTCGGGTTATTACCAACGTACTTAACGGAATCCAGCATGGCACGGCTTGCACGTCTTTACGTCCCTGAACAGCCGCAGCACGTGATCCTGCGCGGGCTGGATCAGCAGCCCGCCTTTGTCGACGAGCAGGACTACGAGCTATTCGTCGATTGCTTGAAAGCCGCTTCGCGCGACCATCGCCTTGCCGTTCACGCCTATGTGCTCATGCCGGGCGCGGTGCAGCTGCTCGTCACGCCGAGTGACGAAGCGAGCTTGCCGAAAGCGATGCAGGCGGTCGGCCGGCGTTACGTGGCGCACTTCAACCGTCGTTACTCGCGGCGCGGCACCCTCTGGGAAGGCCGCTATCGGGCAACGGTCATAGAAGGCGAGCGCTATTTCCTGCTTGCCAGCCGCGTGATCGAGCTTTGCCCGGTGCGCGAACGCCTCGTCGGGTCGCCGGAAGACTACCGATGGTCGAGCTATCGGCATCACATCGGCGTCGCCGTCGACAGTCTCGTCACCGATCACCCGCTTTACTGGTCGCTCGGCAATACGCCGTTCGAGCGGCAGCGCGCCTACAAGGAGCTTTGCGAGCAGCCGCTCGACGAGCGCGAGGCGAACGAGCTGCAGCAGGCGACGCTAAAGGGCTGGGTGCTCGGCGGCGAAACGTATCGCGAGTGGGCCGCAAGGGCGGCGAACCGACGCGTATCGCCGCTTCCGCGCGGCCGGCCGAAGAAAGTCCGGGAGACCCCGCAGACGCAGTAAGGCGGTTTGCGCTGCGCAGCCTGCTCGCTGGCGCGTGTCGTGGCCTGCGCCCGGGGGGCGCGCGCGGGCCTGTCTAAACTATGGCCCTATTTACCGGTCCAAGGGCAGCGCGGCGATCAGCCGGCTGAGTCGCAAACGGTGCGTGCTGGCGTGCCGTTTTCTTTCGCCCCGTTTTGATGCGACCCCAATAAAACTGCACCATTCGAATGCGGCGCAATAAACGGGGACATATCGTCGGATTTTTGTTGCTATTCCATTGATTCGTCGCGTATATTCCCGTTTCCGGCGGTTTTTCTTCGGCGCAATGCGCCTTGACGGCGGCTCTATCAAGAGCCCGCGCGGGGAAACTGCGGCCCAGCACTTCGAGAATGGCCCTGAGAGGCCCCTACAGGACGGTGTCCCCATGAACGAACAGCAACCGATCAGCTCGGTCCCTGCCGCGCAAGGTCTTTACGACCCGCAAAACGAGCACGACGCCTGCGGCGTCGGCTTCGTCGCGCACATCAAGGGCGCGAAGACCCACGACATCATTCAGCAAGGGCTCAAGATTCTCGAGAATCTCGATCACCGGGGCGCCGTTGGCGCGGACCCGCTGATGGGCGACGGCGCCGGCATCCTGATACAGATTCCCGATGCGTTCTATCGCGAGGAAATGGCGCGCCAGGGCGTGACGCTGCCGCCCGCCGGCGAGTACGGCGTCGGCATGATCTTTCTGCCGAAAGAGCATGCTTCGCGTCTTGCCTGCGAACAGGAGCTGGAGCGGACGGTGAAGGCAGAGGGCCAGGTCGTCCTCGGTTGGCGCGACGTACCCGTCGACCACGCAATGCCGATGTCGCCGGCCGTCAAGGCGACGGAGCCCGTCATTCGCCAGATCTTCATCGGCCGCGGCCGGGACATCATGGTGACGGATGCGCTCGAGCGAAAGTTGTACGTGATCCGCAAGACGGCGAGCCACCGCATCCAGGCGCTGAAGCTCAAGCACGGCAAGGAATACTTCGTGCCGTCGATGTCGGCGCGCACCGTCGTCTACAAGGGCCTGCTGCTCGCGGGTCAAGTGGGCGACTATTATCGCGACTTGCAGGACGAGCGCGTCGTCTCGGCGCTCGCGCTCGTGCACCAGCGCTTTTCGACCAACACGTTCCCTGCTTGGGAACTCGCGCATCCGTACCGGATGATCGCGCACAACGGCGAGATCAATACCGTCAAGGGCAACGTCAACTGGCTCAACGCGCGCACAGGCGCGATCGCGAGCGCGGTGCTCGGCGACGACCTGCCGAAGCTCTGGCCGCTGATCTACCCGGGGCAATCCGATACGGCTTCGTTCGACAACTGCCTCGAGCTGCTCGTGATGGCGGGCTATCCGCTCGTGCACGCCATGATGATGATGATTCCCGAAGCGTGGGAGCAGCACACGCTGATGGACGAGAACCGGCGCGCGTTCTATGAGTACCATGCCGCGATGATGGAGCCGTGGGACGGCCCCGCGGCGATTGCTTTCACGGACGGCCGTCAGATCGGCGCGACGCTCGACCGCAACGGCCTGCGCCCGGCGCGCTACCTCATCACCGAAGACGATCTCGTGATCATGGCTTCAGAGGCAGGCGTGCTCTCGGTCCCCGAATCGAAGATCGTCAAGAAGTGGCGTCTGCAGCCGGGCAAGATGTTCCTGATCGACATGGAACACGGCCGCATCATCGACGACAAGGAACTCAAGGACAACCTCGCCAACGCCAAGCCGTACAAGAGCTGGATCGACGCGGTCCGGATCAAGCTCGACGAGATTGAGCCGAAGGCCGAGGACATCGTCACCGAGCGCCGCGAGGCCGCGGCGCTGCTCGACCGTCAGCAGGCGTTCGGCTATACGCAGGAGGACGTGAAGTTCCTGATGGCGCCGATGGCGCAGCAGGGCGAAGAGGCGATCGGCTCGATGGGCAACGACTCGCCGCTCGCGGTGATGTCGAACAAGAACAAGACCCTCTATCACTACTTCAAGCAGCTCTTCGCGCAGGTCACCAACCCGCCGATCGATCCGATCCGCGAGAACCTCGTGATGTCGCTGGTCTCGTTCATCGGTCCGAAGCCGAACCTGCTCGACACGAACAACATCAACCCGCCGATGCGGCTCGAAGTGTCGCAGCCCGTCCTCGACTTCAAGGACATCGCGAAGATCCGCTCGATCGATCAGTACACGGGCGGCAAGTTCAGCTCGTATGAGCTCAACATCTGCTACCCGATCGCCTGGGGCAAGGAAGGCATCGAGGCGCGCCTCGCGTCGCTTTGCGCCGAAGCCGTCGATGCCGTGAAGTCAGGCTACAACATCCTGATCGTGTCGGATCGCCGCACCGATCGCGAAAACGTCGCGATTCCGGCACTGCTTGCCACGGCCGCGATCCATACGCATCTCGTCTCGCAGGGTCTGCGCACGAGCACGGGCCTCGTCGTCGAGACGGGCTCCGCGCGCGAGGTGCATCACTTCGCGCTGCTCGCGGGTTATGGCGCGGAAGCGGTCCATCCGTACCTCGCGATGGAGACGCTCGTGCAGATGGCGCAGGGCATGAAGGGCGATCTCTCGCCCGAAAAGGTCATCTACAACTTCACGAAGGCGGTCGGCAAGGGCCTGCAGAAGGTCATGTCGAAGATGGGTATTTCGACGTACATGTCGTACACGGGCGCGCAGATTTTCGAGGCCGTTGGCCTCGCGAGCGATCTCGTCGAGAAATACTTCAAAGGCACGGCTTCGAAGGTTGGCGGCATCGGTCTTTTCGAGGTCGCCGATGAAGCGATCCGCTTGCACCGTGAGGCATTTGGCGACAACCCGGTGCTCTCGACAATGCTCGATGCGGGCGGCGAGTATGCGTACCGCGTGCGCGGCGAAGACCACATGTGGACGCCCGACGCAATCGCCAAGCTTCAGCATTCGACGCGCAGCAACTCGTATCAGACGTATAAGGAGTACGCGCATCTGATCAACGATCAGACGCGCCGCCATATGACGTTCCGCGGTCTGTTCGAGTTCAAGGTCGCGCCGGCCAAGGCGATCCCGCTCGACGAGGTCGAGCCCGCCAAGGAAATCGTCAAGCGCTTCGCGACGGGCGCGATGTCGCTCGGCTCCATCAGCACCGAGGCCCACGCCACACTCGCGATCGCGATGAACCGTATCGGCGGCAAGTCGAATACTGGTGAGGGCGGCGAGGACGAGAACCGCTATCGCAACGAGCTGCGCGGCATTCCGATCAAGAATGGCGACACGCTCGCTTCGATGCTCGGGCGCGAAGTGGTGCGCGACATTGCGCTGAAGGACGGCGATTCTCTGCGCTCGAAGATCAAGCAGGTCGCCTCGGGCCGCTTTGGCGTGACGGCCGAGTACCTTGCCTCGGCGGACCAGATCCAGATCAAGATGGCGCAGGGCGCGAAGCCCGGCGAGGGCGGTCAGCTGCCGGGCCACAAGGTCTCCGAGTACATCGGCAAGCTGCGCTATTCGGTGCCGGGCGTTGGCCTCATCTCGCCGCCGCCCCACCACGACATCTACTCGATCGAGGACTTGGCTCAGCTCATTCACGACCTGAAGAACGTGAACCCGGCGTCGAGCATCTCGGTGAAGCTCGTCTCGGAAGTGGGCGTCGGCACGGTGGCGGCGGGCGTCGCCAAGGCCAAGGCCGACCACGTCGTCATCGCCGGCCATGACGGCGGCACGGGCGCATCGCCGCTCTCGTCGATCAAGCATGCAGGCACGCCGTGGGAGCTCGGCCTTGCGGAAACCCAGCAGACGCTCGTGCTGAATCGCCTGCGCGGCCGCATCCGCGTGCAGGCCGACGGCCAGATGAAGACGGGCCGCGACGTCGTGATCGGCGCGCTGCTCGGCGCCGACGAGTTCGGCTTCGCGACGGCTC
>CAYPWK010000098.1:4053-15054 GCA_964414365.1 uncultured Burkholderia sp. | reverse complement strand
CGATGGGTATTCTCGCGCATTGAGAAGACCGGCGGCGCTCGCGTGTGCGCAGCGGGGCGCTCCGAACAGCCGGCGCTTTGCCGCTGTTGCGTCGCGGGCTAGCCGTCGCGCCCATGTAAAAGCGGCGCGAGGCGGCTCGCAGCTTCTCGCATCCGCGGCACGGCTTTGAGTAAATCGTCGAGCGTGGCGCGCGCGGTAGGTGCATGCACGGCCAGCGCTGCGAGCACGCGGCCGCCGGCGGCCGCTCGAATGGGGACCGCGACAGCCACCATGCCCCGCACGAATTCCTCGTTGTCTATCCCGACGTCGCGCTTTGCGAGGCGCTCGAGTTCGGCGGCGAGTCGTTGCGGATCCGTAAGCGTCCGGTAGGTCATCTCTTTGAGCGTCATGCGCGCCAGCATGGCGTTACGCTCGACGGTCGTCATTTGTGACAGAAAGAGTTTCCCGCTCGCAGTGCAATGCAGCGGCACGCGCATGCCCGGGCGCATCTCGAGCCGCAACGGCTCGGTCGTTTCCACGCGCTCCACGTAGAGCACCGCATCATTGTCGAGTGCCGTCAGATTGCAGGTTTCGCCGAGTACGTCGACGAGCGTGCGCAATACGGCACGGCACGCCCGCGTAAACGTATTGTTCGAAAGCGCCGACAGCGCGAAATGCGCAGCACGCGGGCCGAGCGTGATCGCCCGATCATGACCGCGCGAATCCGGCATATGGATGACATAGCCGCGGGCCTCCAGCGATTCGATCATCCGAAGCAGCGTGGCTTTGGGAATGTGCAAGCGGACGGCTAGCTGCGACAGCGTGTACGGTTGTCCCGCCGATGCAAGCGTTTCAAGCACGGCAAGCGCTCGCAGCACGCGCGCGTCGTCGAGGGCGGCTTTATCGCCTTGCACGGGAGAGGGGGTGTGCATGCGTCTCCTACGGAAGGGAATAAGAATGGACCATTTTGTACCGTTTTCTAGCGTGCGCCATGGATGCCCGCGTTGCCTATGCTGGTTTGCGCTGATACATGCGGCCAGGGCATCGCGCCGCCAACCCATTACCTTTCAGTGCACTGGTCCAAGCGAATTCATGCCACTGGTTCTACCTTCGCCAAATTCGCCTACCTACACTTTCTTCAACCGATCGGTGCGCCTAAGCCTATGCGCACGATCAACCAAAGAGAACACACCCGTCATTAGGAGTCCTCATCATGGAATACAGCTCAGTCGAGCGAGCGGCGAGCGGTTTAGTCGGAGGCGCGCCCGTCGATCGGCGTTACGACCCGACCTATGATCCGCTCGTCTCGCCCGGCCCCGGGCATGGCAGGGAATACGCGCCGACCTATTGGGTGGCGACGGCGGGCACGCCACCCGCCGACGACGGTCCCATCACGAGAGATATCGATGTCGACGTCGCGATCATCGGCTCGGGCTATACCGGGCTCGCGACGGCGCTGTGCCTTGCACGCGAGCATGGCATCAAGGCGGTCGTGCTCGAGGCGAATCGCACGAGCTGGGGCTGCAGCAGCCGCAACGGCGGCCAGGCGCAGAACGCATCGGGACGGTTGTCGCGCTCGCAGTGGATCGAACGCTGGGGCAAGGACGTCGCCTTAAAGATGCACGAAGAGATTCTGGAAGGATTCAATCACTTCAAATCGTTCTTGGAGGAGATCGATTGCGACCCACAGCGGGGCGGCCATTTTCTGATCGCGCATCGTCCCCGCATCATGCAAAAGCTTGCTGCCGAGGCGAAGGTTTGGAAGGATGTTTTCGGTTATCCGTCGGAGCTGCTGAGCGCGGAGACTTTGCGGCGCGAATTTCTGAACGATCACGAGGCGGCCGGCGCTCTGCACGAGCCGGAAGGCATCGGCGTTCATGCGGCGAAGCTCGCGTTCGGCTATTTGAGGCTTGCACGCGAGGCAGGCGCTCGGGTCCATACGAGCAGCCCCGTGATCGGTTGGGAGACGGTGGGCGGGGTGCATCATCTCCATACGCCGGGCGGCATCGTTCGCGCCCGCGCAGTGGGGATCGCGACGGGCGCCTACACGGCGCAAACACTGCATCCGTCGCTGCGCAGCAAGGTGATGCCGATTCTGTCGAATTCGATGGTCACGCGCGTGCTGACCGATGAGGAGATTCGCGCGTGCAACTTTCGCACGACTCAGGTTCTGACCGATACGCGCACCCTGCGCTTTTATTACCGCTTTCTGCCCGACCGTCGGCTGCAGATCGGCAGCCGCAGCGCGATCACCGGCCGCGACGCGCCGAACCCGCGCCATCTGGAGCTGTTGAAGGAGGGGATGGCGCGCAAGTTTCCGGCGCTGCGCGGTGTGCAGATTGATTTTTCCTGGTGGGGCTGGGTCGACGTCAGCCACGACATGATGCCTCGCGTTTGCCAGCCTGATCCGAAGCAATCGGTCTATTACGCGCTCGGGTACGGCGGCAACGGCGTGTCGTACTCGCAGCAAGCGGGCAGAAGGCTCGCCGAACGCATCGCGGGCAAGACCTCGCATCTGACGCTGCCGATCTTCACGAGCCCACTCCCGGGCCATCTGTTTGCGCCGTTCCGGCGGATCGGGCAGCGCATGCTCTATCTCGAGTACTTCAGGCGCGACGAAAGACCTTGAGCGCGTCGCTCGCCGTTCGCGGCGAGTCAGCCAAGCACGCCCGGCACGTGCAGCCCGGGCGTCGCATCACCGATAAAAAAGCGATGAGCCGATTCATGCGGCGGGGCGCGCATGCTTCTTCGCACGCCCGTCATCGATGTGCCCGTTCATATAGGCCGCAACTCGGGAGCGGGCCCCTCATTACTAAGATATGGAGAAGACATGCAACCTACGATGGACCGCAGCAAGCTCAAGTGTGGGCTCAAGCAGCGCCATATGACGATGATCGCGCTTGGCGGCGTGATCGGTGCCGGGCTTTTCGTCGGCAGCGGCGTGGTCATTCAGCAGACCGGCCCCGCCGCGATCCTTTCCTTCTTGATCACGGGCGGGCTTGTGGTGCTCGTGATGCGGATGCTCGGCGAGATGGCGTGTGCGATGCCCGCCGTCGGGTCTTTCTACGAATACGCGCGACTCGCGTTTGCTAATGGGCGCGGACCGGGGCGGCTAGCCGGCTTTCTGACCGGCTGGATGTACTGGTATTTCTGGGTGATTGTCGTGGCGCTCGAGGCGGTCGCCGGTGCCAAGCTCATTCAATTTTGGATCCCCGACGCGCCCGCATGGATCATCAGCCTCGTGCTCCTCGTCGTACTTACCGCGACGAACCTGATTTCCGTGGGCAGCTATGGGGAGTTCGAGTTCTGGTTTTCCTCGATCAAGGTAGGCGCGATCATGGTCTTCCTGCTCCTCGGTGGCCTCTACGTGACAGGCTTTTGGCCCGCGTCGATGCACACGAGCGCGGTATTGCCTACGCTCCTCGGGCACGGCGGGTTCATGCCGCTCGGGATTGGGCCGGTATTGAGCGGCGCGGTGGCGGCGACAGGCTTTTACTTCGGCGCCGAAATCGTGACAATCGCCGCGGCGGAGGCGCGCGAGCCCGCGAAGGCCGTGGCGAAGGCGACGAACTCCGTCATCACGCGCGTGCTCGTGTTCTACGTCGGGTCGGTGGCGCTCGTGGTCGCGCTGGTGCCGTGGAATTCGCCGGCCATGGCCACGCCGTATGTCAGCGCGCTTCGCGTCATGGGGCTACCCGCGGCCGCGAACATCATGAATGCGATCGTGTTGACCGCGGTGCTGTCGGCGCTCAATTCGGGCCTTTATGCCGCGTCGCGGATGCTGTTCGCGCTGACGCGCAACGGCGACGCGCCGGCCGCGCTTGCCGCGGTCAACAAACGCGGGGTGCCCGTACGCGCGATTTTGCTGGGCACCTTGTTTGGCTATGTCTCCGTTGTGATGTCGTATATCTCGCCCGACACCGTGTTCGCATTTTTAGTCGACTCCTACGGCACAGTCGCGATTTTCGTCTATGTCCTGATTGCGCTTTCGCAACTTCGCTTGCGCGGGCGCCTCGACCGTGAGGCCGAGGGCAGGCTGCGCGTGAAGATGTGGGGCTTTCCGTATCTGACCTGGCTCTCGATCGCCGGCATGGTCGGCATCCTGATCGCGATGGCATTCATTCCCGATCAGCGCAAGCCGCTTTGGCTCGGCGTCGCAAGCCTAGGGCTGCTGCTCGCCGCATACAAGGCGTTCGTACACCGGCGAAAGCGCGCGCGGTATGTCGACGAGCATGAACTTGCGTCGTGAACTATCGTGCCGGCCGATAGTTTCGATCATCGAATACGACTTTTTGCCGGCTCTACGCGAAGGTAGCATTTGCAGTACCGAATCGGCGTTGAGGCTTGTCAAAGGCCGGCGACGCCATCCGCGAACGAGGAACGACGATGGACCATCACCAGCGCACGCAGGACGAGAAGCTCGAGATCAAGACGACGACCTGCTACATGTGCGCATGTCGTTGCGGAATCCGCGTGCATTTGCGCGACGGCGAAGTGCGCTACATCGACGGCAACCCCGACCACCCGTTGAACCAGGGCGTGATCTGCGCGAAGGGCTCCTCGGGGATCATGAAGCAGTATTCGCCCGCGCGGCTCACGCGGCCGCTGCTGCGCAAGCGCGATGCTGAGCGGGGCGAAGCGCAGTTCGAGCCGGTGTCGTGGGAAGTGGCGTTCGAGATGCTCGAAAAGCGCCTCGGGCACCTGCGCGCGACCGATCCCAAGAAATTCGCGCTCTTCACGGGACGCGATCAGATGCAAGCCTTGACGGGTCTTTTTGCGAAACAGTTCGGTACTCCTAACTATGCGGCGCACGGAGGCTTTTGTTCGGCGAATATGGCGGCCGGCATGATCTATACGATCGGCGGTTCTTTCTGGGAGTTTGGCGGCCCCGATCTCGACCACGCGCGGCTCTTCTTCATGATCGGAACGGCCGAGGATCATCATTCCAATCCGCTCAAGATCGCGTTATCCAAGTTCAAGCGGGCCGGCGGGCGCTTCATCGCCATCAATCCGGTGCGCACCGGCTATGCGGCCATTGCAGACGAATGGATCCCGATTCGACCGGGAACGGATGGCGCGCTGTTCATGGCGCTGATCCGAGAGCTGATCGAAGACGGCGCCTATGATCAGGCATTCGTCGAGCGCTTCACGAATGCAGGCGAGCTTGTCGATCTGCGCGAGGAACGCGATACGTTTGGGTTGTTCGTGCGCGATGCCGATGTGCCGGAAGCGAATGCGCTGTTCCCGCAGAATCATCTCTGGTGGGACACGCGCACGAATCGTCCGGTGCTCAATCACACTGAAGGTGCGCAGCCGGCGCTCGACGGAAGGTATACGCTCGACGACGGCACACCCGTTGCACCGTCGTTTGCCCTGCTGCGCGGGCAAGTCGCGCACTGCACGCCGCAATGGGCCGCGGAGATCACAGGTATCTCAGCGGATACGATCGTGCGCATCGCGCGCGAAATGGCGGCGGTCGCGCACGAGCAGCGGATTGTCCTTCCGATCGAGTGGACGGACTCATGGGGTAAGAAGCACGACACGGTGGAAGGGGCCCCGATCGCATTTCATGCGATGCGTGGCCTCGCCGCGCATTCAAACGGCTTCCAGACCATTCGCGCGATGGCCATTTTGATGTCCCTGCTCGGCACGATCGACCGGCCGGGCGGCTTCCGTCACAAGGCGCCGTATCCGCGCGCGGTGCCACCGTCGGCGAAACCGCCGAGCGATCCGGCAGTCGTTAAGCCAAACACGCCGCTTGCAGCCGGACCGCTCGGCTGGCCTGCTGCGCCGTCCGATCTTTTCATTCACGAGGACGGCTCGCCGGCCCGTATCGACAAGGCGTTCTCATGGGAATATCCGCTCGCGGTGCATGGACTCATGCATTCCGTGATCGCGAACGCTTGGCGCGGCGATCCCTATCCGATCGACACGCTGCTTATTTTCATGGCCAATATGGCATGGAATTCGTCGATGAATCCGGTGCAAGTCCGCAAGATGCTCGTCGACAAGCGCGATGACGGCGAATACAAGATCCCGTTCCTCGTTGTTTGCGACGCATTCGAATCGGAGATGACCGCATTCGCCGATTTGATTCTGCCCGATACGACCTATCTCGAGCGCCATGACGTGATGTCCCTGCTCGATCGTCCGATCTCCGAGTTCGACGGTCCGGTGGATTCCGTGCGGGTGCCGGTCGTACCGCCGACGGGCGAGTGCAAACCGTTTCAGGAAGTGCTGATCGAACTGGCGAGCCGGCTCAAGTTTCCAGCCTTCACCACGGCCGAAGGCAAACGCAAGTATCGCGACTATCCGGACTTCATCGTCAATTTCCAGACCGCGCCCGATTCGGGTACCGGCTTTTTGATCGGTTGGCGCGGCAAGGACGGCACGAAGGCAGTCGTCGGCGAGCCGAACCCGAAGCAGTGGGAACAATACGCCAAGAACAATTGCGTCTATCACCATCGGTTGCCCGAGTCGCTGCAGTACATGCGCAACTGCAACGGGCCGTACATGCAATGGGCTGTCGAGAACGGGATGCGCAAGTATTCAGTGCCGGTCGTCATCCAGCTTTATTCGGAAGTGATGCAGACGTTTCGGCTTGCCGCGCAAGGCAAGACAAAAGGGCGCCAGCCGCCCGAGCACTTGCGGGCGCGCATCGAACGTTATTTCGATCCGCTTCCATTCTGGTATCCGCCGCTGGAACAGGACACGACCGATCTCGATCGTTTTCCGCTCGCGGCGATCACGCAGCGGCCGATGGCGATGTATCACTCGTGGGACTCGCAGAACGCATGGCTGCGGCAGATTCACGGCGAGAACTATTTGTTCGTGAATCCCGCGGCGGCTGCAAAAGAGGGAATCGAGGACGGCGGCTGGATCTACGTGGAATCGCCGTGGGGCCAGGTGCGCTGCCGCGCGCGCTATAGCGAGGCGGTGGAGCCGGGTACGGTATGGACTTGGAATGCGATCGGCAAGGCGGCCGGCGCATGGAATCTGGGACCGAACGCCGGCGAGTCGCAGCGGGGCTTCTTATTGAACCATGTGATCACCGACGAATTGCCGAGCGATACGCGTGCAGGAGAGCGGATGTCCAACTCCGATCCGATCACGGGTCAGGCCGGCTGGTACGACGTACGCGTGCGGATTTATCGGGCCGAGGCCGATGCGTCGACGACGTTGCCGCAATTCGCGCCGATGCATCCGCTGCCCGGCTCGACGAGCGTGATCCAACGCGTGCAGGCGTATTTCGCCGGCAAAGGCGAGTTCGCGGCGCGGCTGCGGCGGGCGGCGGCATTCGGTGGCGCCTATAACGGCGCGAGTTCTCAGGGAGACGAACAATGACTCAGATGGCCCTCGTCATCGATCTGAACGTCTGCGTGGGTTGTCACGCATGCGTGACGAGTTGCAAGGAATGGAACACGTCGGGCGAGGCGGGCAGCCTCACCGATATTCGGCCCTATGACGACGATCCGTCAGGCACGTTCTTCAACCGCGTGCAGACTTACGAAGCAGGCGTGTTCCCCATGACAGACACGATCCACTTCCCGAAGTCGTGCCTGCATTGCGAGGATCCGCCGTGCGTGCCGGTCTGCCCGACCGGAGCGAGTTACAAGCGCAAGTCGGACGGTATCGTGCTCGTCGATTACGACAAGTGCATCGGCTGCAAATACTGCGCGTGGGCGTGCCCCTACGGTGTTCGCGAGTTGGACGAGGGCCGCAAAGAGATGACGAAATGCACGCTTTGCGCGGACCGCATCTATAACGAAGCGTTGCCCGAACGCGATCGCAAGCCTGCGTGCGTGCTTGCCTGTCCGACCTCGGCACGGCTCTTTGGCGATATTCACGATCCGGACTCGGAGGTGTCGCGTGCGATTCGCGAGCGCGGCGGCTACAAGCTGATGCCCGAGTGGGACACCAAGCCTTCGAATCATTACCTGCCGCGCGCGAAGACAGAGCCGTCCTGCGGCTGCGGTAATGGCGCCGGGTGCGGGAATGCTGCGATGCCCAATGACGCGACGCTCCAAGCGCAGTTCGAACGCGGCGAGGTGAATCTCGCGGCATTGGCCGCGCACCGCTAAGCGGGCGCGAACCGAACCGACAATCATCGACGCATTGACGCATTGACGCATTGACGCATTGACGCATTGAGGCATTGACGCATCGACGCATTGACACATTGGCATAGACGGAGCCCCCATGCGGCCAGCTTTCTCAGTCATTTTTCTCACGACGCTTTGCGGTGCGGCGCAGGGGCTGCTGCTCGCGCTTGTCGCCGTCGAAGCCGCTTCCGGTGCCGTCGGCGTTGCGGTGCCTTCGGTGTTCTACGTGTCGGGGTCGGCATTGGCGGTCGTGCTCGGCACGCTTGGACTCGCCGCGTCGTTCTTCCATCTAGGGCATCCCGAACGCGCGTGGCGG
Source organism: uncultured Burkholderia sp. (assembly GCA_964414365.1). Lineage (GTDB taxonomy): Bacteria > Pseudomonadota > Gammaproteobacteria > Burkholderiales > Burkholderiaceae > Trinickia. The sequence goes on along the minus strand of CAYPWK010000098.1, from coordinate 6,657 downwards.
GCGATCGCAATGTGGCGCACGTCGTGGCTCTCGCGCGAATGCATCGCATTGCCGGTTTTTCTTGCGCTGACCGCCGCGTACGGTGCCGCGCATTGGGCCGGCATAAGCGCTACGCTCGAAATCGGCGCACTCGCGGCGGCTGCGAGCGTCGCGCTCTTCGTCTGCACAGCAATGATTTACGCCTGCCTGCGTTTCCTCCAGGAATGGGCAAGCCCGTACACGCTCGTCAACTTCGTGTTGCTCGGCTGCGCCTCCGGCTGCACGCTGGCGACCGCTTGCGCGGCCTGGCTCGCGCCCGCGCTCGTGAGCGTACTTGCAGCGTGCGCCTGCTTGCTGACGGTCGCAGGTTGCGCGACACGCTTGGCATCGCTTGCGCGCAACGCCCGCCTCAAACCGAGGTCGACCGTGCAGAGTGCGACCGGCATTCGCGATATGAAGGTCGAGCAGAAGTCTCGCGGCTTTACGGCGAGCGCATTCAACACCCGCGAATTCTTTCATGGGAAGAGCGGCGCAACGCTGCAGGCCGTTAAGATCGGCTTTTTGATCGGCGCATTCGCGGTGCCGTTCGCTCTTACGGGCGTGGGTGCGCTGGCGCCGAGATCGGCTGCGGCAGCCGTCGCGCTAGCTGCGGCGTTCGTGATCCAATATGTGGGACTGCTTGCCGAGCGCTGGTTTTTCTTCGCCGATGCGCAGCATCCGCAGAACATCTACTATCAGCGGGCGTCGTAAGCGCGTCGTTTGCCCGCCGTTCGTCTCAACCCGTACGCTGCTGCGCTTGCACACATTGCGCAAGTGCCCGCACGCCCGGCTCGATCTTCTGGGGCGCAATGGCCGAGAAGCCCATTCGGAAGCAGCGGCGCGCTCGTGAATCGTCGTTCATGAAGAAGACGTTTCCGGGCTCGATCACGACGCCTACCGCCTGCGCATCCGCGGCAAGGCGTTCCGCGTCGAGCCACGCGGGCCCCTCGACCCACGACGACGCACCGCCTGTAATGGGCACGTAGCGCGCTTGCGGCAGGTGCGCATCGAGCGCCGCCATGAGCGCCTGCGCGCGTTCCCGATAGGCGTGCGCGAGCCGCCGCAGCAGCGCGTCATGATGCCCGAGTGCGAGAAACGTCGCGAACGCGCGTTGCACGTAGCCCACCGGGTGCCGCACCATCAAGCGCCGCAGCGCGCGCAGTTCGCGAATCAGCTCGCGCGGGCCGACGACGTAGCCAAGCCGCAGGCCAGGTGCGAATGTCTTCGACAAACTGCCCACGTAGATCACGCGATCGGCCGTATCGAGGCTTTTCAGCGCGGGATGCGGCGTGCCGGAGAAGGTGTTCTCGCTCTCGTAGTCGTCCTCCACGATCACGAAGTCGTGCTTCTTGGCGCACTCGAGCAACGCGCGGCGCCGCTCGAGCGGCATTGTCGCCGTGGTCGGGCATTGGTGGCTGGGCGTCACGTACACGTAATCGCAGCGCGCGAGGGTATCGTCGAGTGCCTCCGGCGCGATGCCGTTGTCGTCCACCTCGAGCGGGAGCAACCGCGCATTCCGGTTCTCGAAGATGTTGCGTGCATCGGGGTAGCCCGGATTTTCAAATCCGACCGTCGTATCTTCGTCGCAAAGCAGATCGGCGATTAAGTACAAGGCCTGCTGGCAGCCGATCGTGATGACGATTTCATCCGGCATCGCGAACACGCCGCGCCGAGGCAGCACACGCGTGCGGATCTGCTGGATCAGCGATTCGTCGTCGCGCTCGATGAGGTCGGGCGCCCAGTTGCGAATCTCCATGATCGACAGCGCTTTCATGCAGCACTCGCGCCAGTCGTTCGTGGGAAATAGCGATTGGTCGAATTGCCCGTAGATGAAAGGAAACTCATAGTGCTGCCAATTCGCGGGCTTGACGATGTTGCGTTGCTTCGATGGCGGGTGGGCGATGCGTTGCCGCCAGAGGGGCCGGCCCGCCGTCTCATCCTCGTTGGCTTGGCCTTCGGCACGCGCGGCGGCCCGTGTCGCGCCGAGATCGTGCGAGCCGCGCAGCATCTCCGGATTGACGAAGTGCCCGCTGCGCTCGCGCGAGATCAAATAGCCTTCTTCGACGAGCATTTGGTAACTGAGCACGACCGTATTGCGTGCGACGCCGAGTTGATCCGCCAGCTCGCGGCTAGACGGAAGTGCGACGTCGGGCTGCAGTTGGCCGTCCAGGATGGCGGCGACGAGCATTTGTCGGATCTGATCCTGAAGGCTCGTCTTAGACGCCGATGACCGCGTGAATTGCTGGGCCCATAAAGCGGTCGGCGTACGACTCGGCATGCTGACTCCTGTGCTGTGACGCAAACGTGAATCGAACCCGTGAATGCGGTGCTATGTGCATCATAAAACATCGGATAGCCGGCCTTTCGCTGCGCCGCGTCGAAAACGACGAACGAACTGCGGGAGAATTCCCAGGCATCGGCGATTCACATCCACTTCAAGACGAAATGTGCGGTCAGTACGCCGCTTGTGACGATCGTGGCCAGCCAGCAGAGCGCGCGCAACGACCAGTGCGCGCTCAAGTCGCCGACTGCCGCGCGCTTCGTGCTCAGCAGCACCAGCAGGATAAGCACGGGCGAAACGGTCAA
>CAYPWK010000098.1:0-3953 GCA_964414365.1 uncultured Burkholderia sp. | reverse complement strand
CACTGTTGACCCTGCCTTGCGTCGCATGCAACGTCGCGGCCGCCGCGATAATAATAAAAAAACCAACCGAGTTCGATAGGGCGGTACGCAACAAGGCGTCCAACTGTATGGCGCGCAGGCGCCGCTGATTCAGACCTCGAGTATGCGCGCTGTCGCCCTTGTTCCCGGAGTGTTCCTGCTCTTCGACTTCCTGCTCGGCCTGCGAAAACAGCAGATATGGGCTGATGGTCGTGCCGAGCACGGCAAGCAGGACCGAAATATATTCGTCTGTCCACATTGCATGCGGAATGAGCGCGTGAAAGGCGACCGTGCTCCAAGGCACTTTCAGCATGAGCGCCACGCCGACGTATGCAAATAGCCCGAGCGTGAGCCATTTGATTGCCTTCGCGTATCGGCCATAAGGAATGAGCCATTGCAGTGCTAGCGATGCCCCGCTCAGCAACATCGCAAACAAAGCCACAGAGCCGCCCCAAAGCAAATGTGCGGCAACGCCGAGCGCCACGATATCCGCGGCAATGTTGAACGTGTTGCCTACCAGAAAACGTGCGACTGCAACGTAAAAAAGAAGACGCGAGTAGTGCGCGCGCATGTTCGCCGTCAGCTCTTTGCCTGTGATAGCGGCCACGCGCGTACTGATCAACTGGAGCGCAACCATGGATGGGTACGAGAGCACGCATACCCAAAGCATGTCATAGCCGAACTGCGCGCCGGCAAGGGAATAAGTTGCGATTCCGCTGGGATCGTTATCCGTGCCCAGCGACGCCAGGCCCGGACCAAGATCAGCCGCCCAGCTATGCGCCGCGCGCGCGCTCGCGCGCTTCGTCTTTGACTGCGGCCGGCTGATGTCGATGTTCGGCTTCACTCGAGCGCGACGAACGGGATGACCGATGATCCGCGTTGGTGCAGGAATCGTTCCTAACTCAGGGCTCGCCGGCGGGGCTCTTTATTCCGAGGAACTTCCGAGGAAGGGGCACGACTGGGCGCCCCGAAGCCCGGGCGATCGGATAGTCCCCATGCGCTGACAATGCATAGTTCACGTCACCCGCGACTGAACCGCATGCGCCATGGCTTGAGCACGAATAGGGCAAGCGCCGCGGTCATCAGATCGAGCGCGATGGCCAAGGCAAAGACGGGAATCCAGCTCCCCGCATGCTGATGAAGCAGCGCAGCGAGCGGCCCGCCGAAGATCGATCCCACGCCGAACGCCATGTAAAGGCAACCATAGTTGGTGGTCGCGAACCGGCTGCCGAACGTATCGGTGAGGGTGGACGGGAACAGCGAAAAAATCTCCCCCCATCCAAAGAACACCAAGCCGGAGAGCAGCACGAACAGCGTCGCATTGTCGCGCGTCAAGAGCCACAACATCATCGCGATCGCCTCGAGCCCGAACGCAAACGTCATCGTGTTTTCGCGGCCCATTCGGTCGGATACCCAACCGAACAACGGCCGCGTGAGGCCGTTCGTGAAGCGGTCGATCGTCAGCGCGAGCGGTACCGCGGCAAGGCCTAGCACCGGAGCCTTGCCGATACCGAAGTCCGCGGCGAATGTCGCCAACTGCGAGGTAACCATGAGGCCCGACGTGCACATCATCGTCATCATCACGAACATCAGCCAGAAGAGTGGCGTCTTGAGCATCTCCGCAGGCCGATAGTCGCGACTCGTCTGCGTGCCTGACGGCGCTAAGTCATGCGTCGCGGGTGTTTGCGGTGGCACGCGCAAGCCTTGCGCGGCTGCAATCCCGACCGCGGCGAAGAGCGCCCCATATAGCGTCAGCGCATAGTCGACGCCGTGCGCCGCGAGCGTCGCCGAGATCGGGAACGTCGTGACCATCGCGCCCATGCCATAACCGGCCGCCGCAATGCCCGCCGCGAAGCCGCGCCGTTGCGGAAACCAGCGCACCATGAGGCCGACCACGCCGACGTACACGATGCCCGTGCCGAGGCCGCCTAGCCCGCCGTAGGTCAGATAGAGCATTGTCGGACTGCCAGCATGCGCGGCAAGCAGCCAGCTCGCGCCCGAGATCACCGTGCCGATCGAAATCAGCGTGCGCACGCCGAAGCGGTCGGTCAGCGCACCCTGGAACGGCGAGAAGAACGCCTGCAGGAAGACGAGGATCGAGAAAGTGACCTGGAGCTCCGGCAGCCCGGCGCCGAGCTTGGTCATCAGCGGTTTCGTCATCAGTGTCCACACATACTGCGGGCTCGAGATCGCCATCATGCAGATGAGACCGAGGCCTAGCTGTATCCAGGGTGTGCGTGAAGAAACTATCGCGGCTGGTGTAGCCGCGCCGTCCAGCGACTGCGCAGGGGTGTTCATCTTGGGTGTCCTTTGGTGGGGGATAGGGATCGGGTGGTGTGCGATCACCATGCGGCAACGGCACCATCGCTCCGCGGGTCGAACCCGCCCTGGAGGAGCCCGTCTGCGCCGAGCACAATCGCGCCCGCGTGGCCCATGGCCTCGTCGTACGGTTGAAGGATGTCGACTTCGTGGCCTAGCCCGCGCAGGGCCTCGACAGTTTCGGGTGCGAAGCGCGCCTCGAGCTTCAGCGTGTCGGTCGTCTGTCCCCAGGTGCGACCGAGGAGCCAGCGCGGCGCATCGATCGCGGCCTGCGGGTTCCAGCCGTAGTGGACGATGCGCGAGAACACGGCGCTTTGAGATTGCGGCTGGCCGTCTCCGCCCATATTGCCGTAGACCAGTGTGCGTCCGTCCGCCAAGCGGGCCAGCGGCGGATTCAACGTATGGAACGGCAGGCGCCCTGGCATCAGCGGATTACGCGAGCGCGCATCGAGCGAGAAGCTACAGCCGCGGTTCTGCCAGCAGATGCCGGAGCCCGGCAACACGACGCCACTGCCGAACTCGTGATAGATGCTCTGGATGAAGCTGACCGCGACGCCGGCGGCGTCGACGACGCCGAGCCAGACGGTGTCGCCCGGGCCGCGCCCCGCGCCCCACGTCGCGGCGTGCGACGCGCAGATGCGGGCAGCCATGCTATCGAGCGCGTGCGGCGCGAGCAGCGCCTGCGGATCGACACTCATATAGGCGGGATCGGAGATGTGCGCGTCGCGCACGGCGAACGCGAGCTTCGCCGCTTCGACGCATGCATGCACATACGGCGCGCCAAGCGGATCCATGTCCGGCTTTAGCACGCGATCGAGCGCGCCGAGGATAAGCTGCGAGACGAGCCCCTGCGTCGGCGGCGGCATGTTGTAGACGATGCCGCGCGAGTGCGCTAGCGCGAGCGGCTCGCGCATGCGCGTCTGGTGCGATTCGAGGTCCGTGAGCGCGAGTGGGCTCTCGAGCGCCTGCAGATCGCGCGCAATGCTGCGCGCGAGATCGCCGCGATAAAAGTCGTCGAGGCCCGCTCGCGCCAGTTGCTCCAGCGAGGCCGCCAGATGCGGCTGCACAAATCGCGAGCCGGCCGGTGGCGCCATACCGTGATCGAGGAACGCCCTCGCGAAGCCGGGCACTGATGTCAGCCCGCCGAGTTTGTTCTGCGTCGCCATCCTTTGGCTGCGCGTGACCGGCACGCCGTCGCGCGCGTACGCGATCGCATCCTCGAGCAGGCGCGCGACCGGAAGCTTGCCGCCGAGCACCTGCGCCGACCAGCGATGCGCCTGATCCCAGCCTGACACAGTGCCGGCGACAGTATTGGCCGCCAGCGGCCCGCGAAACGGAATGCTGTCAAGCGCAAGCGCACGGTAACTTTCGATCGAGGCGGCATGGGCCGCTGCGCCGCAGGCTTGAATGCCGATAGGTTCCGCGCCCGGACGCGCGATCAGCCAGAAGCCATCCCCGCCAATGCTGTTCATGTGCGGGTAGACGACGGCGATCGTTGCCGCCGCTGCAATCATCGCTTCCACAGCATTGCCGCCTTCGCGAAGAACGGCGAGGGCGCTTTGCGAGGCGAGCGCATGTGGCGCGACTGCCATACCTCGCGTGCCGTGAACCGCATG
>CAYPWK010000097.1:0-15067 GCA_964414365.1 uncultured Burkholderia sp. | reverse complement strand
GCTTCGCCTGCGCGATGGCCGCATCGACAGCGTCGACGTCATGACCGTCGACCGCACGGATCACATTCCAGCCATAGGCCTCGAAACGCTTCGGCGTGTCGTCATGGAACCAATGCTCGACATGACCGTCGATCGAAATACCGTTATCGTCGTAAAGCGCGATCAGCTTATTCAGCTTCAACGTGCCTGCGAGCGAGCAGGCTTCGTGCGAGATGCCTTCCATCAGGCAGCCGTCGCCGAGGAACACGTAAGTGTAATGATCGACGATCTTCGCATCGGCCTTGTTGAATTCCGCGGCGAGGAGTGCTTCGGCGAGCGCCATGCCGACCGCGTTCGTGAGACCTTGCCCGAGCGGGCCCGTCGTCGTCTCGACGCCCGGCGTGATGCCGTACTCGGGATGGCCCGGCGTCTTGGAGTGGAGCTGGCGGAAGTTCTTGAGCTCCGAGATCGGCAGCTCATAGCCCGTCAGATGCAGCAGCGAGTAGAGAAGCATCGACCCGTGCCCATTCGAGAGCACGAAGCGGTCGCGATCGGCCCAATGCGGATTGGCCGGGTTGTGCTTGAGGTGCCGCGACCATAGCGCGACGGCGATCTCCGCCATGCCCATCGGCATGCCGGGATGGCCTATGTTCGCCTGTTGCACGGCATCCATCGTGAGCGCGCGAATAGCGTTCGCCATCAGGGTGGTGGGGGCGGGAGACGAGGTCGTCATGTCAGTCCGGAAGAACGAGTCGAGAAAAGCGGGGCCGCGGGCGGACCGTCGCTCTTGGGGCTGCGCGCTTGTCAACGGCGTTGCCGGCGCGAGCCGCGAGGATCACGGCTCAGCGGCATCGGCCGTTTGGCTCGAAGGGCCGAGACAAGAAGCCGAGGGAGCGAACGGACGGGGCTGCAAAGCGTGTCATTCTAACAGATGACCGGCGCGGTTCCGTCCGCCAAAGGGGCCCAAAACAGCGGCCATGAGACTTCCGCTCGGGCGCTTCGTTCGCCGCATGGTTGCGCGGCAGACTTTGCTCGGCGCCCGAGGGGCGTTCGCCGCACTCGCGGCAGCCCCGCGCACCAAGGACGATCCGGCTCCTATAATCGCGGGAATCTTTACGCCGTACGTTACGCCGTACCGCCACTCCCGGCGGCCCTCTCCTATTCGTTCGCCATGCCCCGTTTTTTTCTCGATGCCCCCATTGAAGCGGGCAACGTTCTCACGCTGCCCGACGACGTGGCGCGGCACGTACACGTGCTGCGCCTGAATCCGGGCGACGCCCTGACGCTTTTTAACGGCGGAGGCGGTCAATATGCCGCGAGGCTCGTCGAAGTCGGCCGCCGCAGTGCAGTGGTGGAAGTCGGCGACTTCTCGTCCGTGGAGGTCGAGCCGCCCTACGACATCACATTGGCGCAGGGGGTAGCGGGCGGCGACAAGATGGATTGGCTCATCGAGAAGGCCGTCGAACTCGGCGCGGCGCGCTTGGTGCCGATCGTGATGGCAAGAAGCGTGGTCCGGCTCACCGGCGAGCGCGCGGAGCGCCGGCGCATGCATTGGCAAGCGCTCGCACGGGCCGCATGCGAGCAATGCGGGCGCAACCGCGTTCCGAGCGTCGAAGCGCCGAGCGATTTTGCGCGCTGGATCGAGGCATTGCCCGCGACGAAAGCCGAGGGCGAGTTGCGGCTCATGCTCTCACCGCGCGCGCAACTTCCCTTCGGTGCGCTGCCGGCGGCGGCGCCGAGCGCCGCGGTGACACTGCTGATCGGCCCCGAAGGCGGGCTTTCGCCCGAAGAAGAGGAAGCCGCCGCTGCACGCGGCTTCATGGCGCTTTCGCTGGGCCCTCGCATATTGCGCACTGAGACCGCGGGGATTGCCGTGCTGGCCGCGCTCGCGGCGCGGTGGGGCGGCTGGTAGCGCCCAGTGCGATATCCCTTGGTCCGCCTTCACGTCGAGCAGGATTTTGGGGCTTTGATGCGGCGTGCCTGATTCGAGTACGCAGGTGAGGCGCGATAACATCGAGCGAGAGCGGTCAAAACATAGGCCTGCACAGCGGCAGGCCTCTTGCGAAACGGCGCTAAGCCACCGCCCGCCGGCGGTCGATTTAGCTTGCTCAGGCGAATGAATAGAAGACGCGGAACGCCACTTTGCGCTCGGCCCAGAACTCGGCCGCTTCACGGAAGACATCGAGCAGCGTCTCGCGCCCTTCCTTGTCGAATTTCTGCGCGATCGGCAACGCCTCGAGCACGATCACAAATCCCGGCTGCGCCCCTGCTTTGTCCACGAGATCCGTCAGACAGTCGTAGAGCGCGTCGTAGTTCTTGCCGAAGTGCTTAGGAAAGAGGAACGACGTCGCGATCGTTTCGAGCACTTCCTGCTTCGACGCGGCCGCGCCGCAATAGGCATAGAGGAAATGCTGGCCGAGCCGGCCCGCCTCATCGGCGAGATCCTGCACGCGGAACGCCCGGATCGACTGCACGATGTTCGGCCGTACCGTCGCGAATAAGCTCATAGGCTCCTCTTTCGATGAACGTCCGGGCTCGTTCTTATCTTGCGCGCCCTGGCCGCCCTCGGCCATGCGCATTTGCATGACGCGCTGAAAAAGATTGCCGTCACCAGCCGCGAACAGATCCGTCGCGACTTGCGAATCGTGCGCGTAGATGTTGTCGCTCATGCCGCTCATCCCGATATCATTCAACAATACGTTCAAAACTGTTGTAGTGGTCGTTCGAATAAAAACAGTTGTCCGTCCGCTTGGGCGGGCCGCCGCAGACGATGCGACGGGCGCCGCGATTTCTCGCACGCGGCGTAGGAACCGTATATTCGTGGTAATAGCCGCGCGGCCGCGCCGGCAGCAGACGTTCGAAATTGCCGAACACCGCGCCATCCTTCGGGTAGGGATAGGGCCCGCCGGCCGCGATCAAGTTCAATGTATCGAGCGCCTCGCGCGGCAATTGTGCCCGCGCGACGGTTGAATGGACCCGTCCCGACTCGCCGTAACCCTGAGCCGGCTCGCGCGCGAATGCCGCCTGCCAGCCGAACGGCTCCACGGCGCCCGGAACGATGCTCCCGAAGCCGCCAAGCACTGCCGCCGCCAGCAAGCCGACGAATACTCCGCCGCGCTTTCTCGCCGCTGCCGCGCCTCCCCGCGCGTTCTTCTTCATTGATCGGCCCGATTTCCCTGCTTTCGTTTCTCGACGTGAACGACCACGAAAAGCGTAAGGGTATCGCTAACGGTCCCCGGAAGCAATCTTTGTGTGGAAAATGAAAGGTTTACGTGAGTCAGCAGCCTGCACCGGCACGCTGCTCATCGCCGCTCGCCTATCTCTTTTATCTTATCCAAGCAACTTTTATCCAGTTTACGTTAAGCTAACGGTGACGGCTCTGAACGCGACGGGTCTTTGCCTCCTCGTCGCCGGTTCCAAACCCGGGAGTCGTCGTTTCACGCTTTTGGGCGGCATCCTCTCTGTTTCGCCCGCGGCGTGCCCATGATGGGCACGCCGTTTTTTTTGCTTTTTATGTACCGAAAAAAGCCAGCGGTCGTGGCCGCTTGCGTTCTCTCGTGGCGCTATGCGCTAGCGCGCCGCGTTGGCGTCCGCCACGAGCAATGCCGTCATGTTGACGATTCGCCGCACCGTGGCCGACGCGGTCAGCACATGGACGGGCTTGGCCGCGCCAAGCAGAATCGGTCCGATGGCGACATTGTTTCCGGCCGCCGTCTTGAGCAGGTTATAAGCGATGTTGGCCGCATCGATGTTCGGCAGCACGAGCAAGTTCGCATCGCCCTCGAGCGTCGACTCGGGCAGCACCTCGCGCCGCAGGTTGCAATCGAGTGCGACGTCCCCGTGCATCTCGCCGTCTACCTGCAGGTCCGGCGCGCGCTCCTTGAGGAGCGCAAGCGTATCGCGCATCTTCTGCGCCGACGGCGCATTGCTCGTGCCGAAGTTCGAATGGGAAACGAGCGCGATCTTTGGCTCGATGCCGAAGCGCCGCACTTCCTCGGCCGCCATGATTGTGATCTCCGTCAACTGCTCGGGCGTCGGATCGACGTTGACGTGCGTATCGACGAGGAAGATCTGCCGTCCCGGCAGCACGAGCGCATTCATCGCTGCGTAGACACTGCAGCCCGGCCGCTTGCCGATCACCTGATCGATAAAATGCAGGTGACGATGCGTGGTGCTGATCGTGCCGCAGATCATCCCGTCCGCTTCGCCCTTTTCGAGTAGCATTGATCCGATCAGTGTCGTGCGCCGGCGCATTTCGAGCTTCGCCATCTGTTCGCTGATGCCCTTGCGCGCCATCATGTGTGCGTACGTCCGCCAGAAATCGCGGTAGCGTTCGTCGTGCTCCGTATTGATGATCGTGAAGTCGACGCCCGCCGCCAGCCGCAGCCCGTAACGCTCGATCCGGTTTTCGATGACGGCGGGCCGCCCGATCAGCACCGGCGTGGCGAGTTTCTCGTCGACGATGATCTGCACCGCGCGCAGCACGCGCTCTTCCTCGCCTTCCGCGAACACGACGCGCTTTTTCTCGGGCGCCACCGCACGCGCCTGTTGAAACACCGGCTTCATCGTCGTGCCGCTGTGGTAGACGAACTGCTGCAGGTGCTGCTTATACGCCTCCATGTCCTCGATCGGCCGCGTGGCCACGCCCGACTCCATCGCAGCTTTCGCCACGGCAGGCGCGATCTTCACGATGAGGCGCGGATCGAACGGCTTCGGAATCAGGTAGTCCGGTCCGAATGACAGATCCTGAATTCCATACGCCGTTGCCACGATGTCGCTCTGCTCCTGGCGCGCAAGCTCGGCGATCGCGTTCACGGCCGCGATTTCCATTTCACGCGTGACCGTTGTCGCGCCCGCATCGAGCGCACCCCGGAAGATGAACGGGAAGCAGAGGACGTTGTTGACCTGGTTCGGATAGTCGGTGCGCCCCGTGGCCAGCACGGCGTCGGGCCGAACCTCGAGCGCGACTTCCGGGAGGATTTCGGGCGTGGGATTCGCAAGCGCGAGGATGAGCGGCTTGTCGCCCATGTGCTTGACCATCTCGGGCTTCAGCACGCCGCCGGCGGACAGGCCCAGGAAAATGTCCGCACCCTCGATGACCTCGGCGAGCGTACGCGCCGATGTCTCGCGCGCAAACCGCTCCTTGTCCGGATCCATGAGCTCCGTGCGCCCCTTGTAGACCACGCCGGCCAAGTCCGTCACATAGATGTTTTCGAGCGGCAACCCGAGATCGATCAGCAGATCGAGGCACGCGAGCGACGCCGCCCCGGCGCCCGACGCGACGAGCTTGACCTTGTCGATTTCCTTGCCGACCACCTTGAGCCCGTTCAGGATCGCGGCCGCCACGACGATCGCCGTGCCGTGCTGGTCGTCGTGGAAGACGGGGATCTTCATCCGCTTGCGGCATTCGCGCTCGACGATGAAGCAATCAGGCGCCTTGATGTCTTCGAGATTGATGCCGCCGAACGTCGGCTCCAGTGCCGCGATGACGTCCACGAGCTTGTGCGGATCCGACTCGTTGACCTCGATATCGAAAACGTCGATGCCCGCGAACTTCTTGAACAGCACCGCCTTACCTTCCATCACCGGCTTCGATGCGAGCGGGCCGATATTGCCGAGCCCCAACACCGCCGAGCCGTTCGTCACGACGCCGACCAGGTTGCTGCGTGCGGTGAACCGCGCCGCGTTGAGCGGGTTCTCGACGATCTCTTCGCACGCGAACGCTACGCCCGGCGAATACGCGAGCGCTAGATCGCGCTGATTGATCATCTGCTTGGTCGGCGCGATCGCGATCTTGCCGGGAGCAGGGAACTCGTGATAGTCGAGCGCGGCGTCGCGCAATTTGCTTTTGGCGGGATTAGTAGACATAAGAGGAAAAATCCAGGCGTCGGTGCCGATTAGAATAGAAGGTAGAAGGTCGACGCATTGTAGCGCCATTCCCCGCCCCGTCCGCGCCGGCTCGGCACGATAGGCCATCCGGACGGCGGTGCCCCGGGCGCCCGCAGTGATCCGCGACGATCGTCGTCGTTCTTTCGACTATCAACCCGAAACATGCCGCTTACAGAGTTTTCCCTTATCGATCGGTTCTTCGCGCGCCGAGCCCGCGCGCTCGCCGGAACCCGATTTCGCTCAGCAGCGCCGCTCGGTATCGGCGACGATTGCGCACTCCTCGCGCCAGGACCTGACGAGCTCCTCGCGGTATCGACGGATATGCTCGTCGAGGGACGCCACTTCCTTTCCGATGTCGATCCGCATGCGCTCGGCCACAAGGCACTGGCCGTGAATCTGTCCGATCTCGCCGCGATGGGCGCGAAGCCACGCGCCTTCACGCTTGCGCTTGCGATGGAGACGGCGAGCGAGGCATGGCTCGCGGCCTTCGCCGACGGCATGTTCGGGTTGGCCGAGCGCTTCGGCTGCGAACTCGTGGGCGGCGACACGACGCGCGGGCCGCTCAATCTTTGCCTGACCGTCTTCGGCGACGTGCCGGCCGACGCGGCACTGCGCCGCGACGGCGCGCGCGTCGGCGACGACATATGGGTATCGGGCACGCTCGGCGACGCCCGCGCCGGCCTTGCGCTCTTGCGCGGCGAATGGCCCGACGCGCCATACAGCAAAAGAGACGAGGCGCACGCCGAGGACCTGCGATTCCTGCGCCGGGCGATCGAGCGCCCGGAGCCGCGCGTCGCGCTGGGCCTCGCATTGCGCGGCCTCGCCCACGCCGCACTCGACATCTCGGACGGTCTCGCCGGCGATCTCATGCATATCCTGGAGCGCTCGCGCGTTGGCGCGATTGTCGACGTAGATGCCGTGCCGCGCTCCCGTGCGCTCGAGAAACTGCCGCGCGAGACGCAATTGCGATGCGCGCTCGCGGGCGGCGACGACTACGAGCTTTGCTTCACGGCCGCGTCCGACGCACGCCGCGCGATCGTCGCGGCCGGCGAGCAAGCGGGCGTCGCGTTGACATGCATCGGTACAATCACCGCCTTGCCCGATGCGGCCGACGAACCGGCGATCGCATGGCGCAACGCGGCCGGCTCGCCGGTCTCACTGACGTTGCACGGATTTGATCATTTCAATGAAAACTGACCCGATGCTTCGCGACGATGCTCCGTCCGCGCCGCCGGCGGAAAGGCCGCGACGCGCGACGGCTCGCTTTATGTTGTCTCATCCGCTCCATATCGTTTCGCTGGGCTTCGGCAGCGGCCTCGCGCCCGTCGCGCCCGGCACAGTCGGAACGCTGTTCGCTTGGGTCTCGTTTGCCGCGCTCGCGGGGCGACTGACTGCCTTCGAGTGGGCGGTCGTCATCGTGGTGGGCTTTTTCGCCGGTATCGCCATTTGCGGATTCACGGCGAAAAAGCTTGGCATCGACGATCCGTCGCCCGTCGTCTGGGACGAAGTCGTCGCCTTCTGGCTCGTTCTGCTATTCGTCACGCCCGAGCCGTTCGTCGGGCAGTTGTGGGCGTTCGTCATCTTTCGCTTCTTCGACATGGTCAAGCCGCCGCCCGTCCGCTACTTCGACAGACGCTTCTCGGGCGGCTTCGGCATCATGATCGACGATCTCGTCGCGGCGTTCCTGACGCTTTTCGTCATCGCGCTCTGGCGCATGACGATCTGATTGTCCGCCCGAGCGCGCACAGCGCCCAGTCTTAACGGAATCCGAGCCATGCCTACCGATTCAGTCGTCCACCAACTCGCCGTACGCGTCGGGAACAAACTGCGCGATACGCGGCTCATGCTCGTCACCGCCGAATCGTGCACGGGCGGAATGATCGCCACGGCGATCACCGACATCTCGGGCAGCAGCGGCTGGTTCGAGCGCGGCTTCGTCACCTATTCGAATCAGGCGAAGACCGAAATGATCGGCGTGCCGGCCGAGCTCATCGACAAGCACGGCGCCGTCAGCGAGCCCGTCGCGCGTGCGATGGCCGAAGGCGCGCTGCGCAACAGCCGCGCGCAAGTGTCGCTTGCCACCACCGGAGTGGCCGGACCGGGCGGCGGGACGGAGACGAAGCCTGTCGGCATGGTGGCGTTCGCATGGAGCAACCGGCTTCATACGTCCGTCGAGACCCTCGTCTTCAAGGGCGATCGCGAGCAGATCCGCGTGCAGGCCGCCGCTCACGCATTGCGCGGTCTGCTCTCCTTCATCGACGAGCAGGAGCGCTAAAGCGGCACATCCTGAGCGCGGCTCAGCGATAGAGATTGATCTTGTCGCGCGTTTCCTGCGCAGCACGTGCCGCCGCCTGAGCGAAGTCGTCGCCTTTGCTAGCGTAGAGAATCGCGCGCGACGAATTGATCATCATCCCGAGACCGTCAGCCGTGCGGCCTGCACGCACCGTCGCCTCGATGTCGCCGCCTTGAGCGCCGATGCCCGGAATCAGGAGCGGCATATTGCCGACGATGCCGCGCACCACTTCGATCTCCTTCGGGAATGTCGCACCGACGACAAGCGCAAGCTCGCCCGCCGCATTCCATTTTTCGGCTGCAAGCTGCGCGACTGTCTGGTAGAGCGGTCTGCCGCCCACGTCGAGAAACTGCAGGTCCGAGCCGCCCGCGTTCGACGTGCGGCACAGCACGATCACGCCCTTGCCTTGGTGCGCAAGGTACGGCTCGATCGAATCGAAGCCCATATAGGGATTGACCGTCACCGCGTCGGCCCCATAACGCTCAAACGCTTCGCGCGCGTACTGCTCGGCCGTGCTGCCGATATCGCCGCGCTTCGCATCGAGAACGACGGGCAAACCCGGATGCGCTTCATGAATGTGAGCGATCAGCTGCTCGAGCTGATCCTCGGCGCGATGGGCCGCGAAATAGGCGATCTGCGGCTTGAAGGCGCTCGCATACGGCGCCGTCGCATCGGCGATTGCCCGACAAAACTCGAATATCGCATCGCTGCGATTCGCGAGCGCGCCCGGAAAACGCGACGGCTCGGGATCGAGCCCGACGCACAGCAGCGAGCCCGTGCGGCGCCACGCCTCGTCGAGCGTTCGGACGAAGGACGGATTGGAAGACATGAGGAAACGCCCGGTCGGGCGGTGGTCATCGGAGAAGGTGCGTATTCTAAACGCCCACGCGCGCCACGGTGAATCGAAACTCGCGCGTAAGGCGCTCGCCCGGCCCCAGCACCGTCATCCCGTGGGCATCGGCACCGCCGGGGAGGTTCACGGCGTTGATCGGATGATCGACGGGCTCGAAGCAGAAGAAGTCCTCGCCCGGCGGCGTGTAGAGCACGTAATAATCGGTGTTCGCGGCGATCGTCAGCGACAGGCGGCGCGCCGGCCAAACGACGGCCGCATGACCGCTCCAATCGGTAAACGCGTGATTGACCAGCGCGTCGGGCAGCGGATACGCCACGCCGAATTGCCAGGCCGGCGGCACCTGGACGTGGCGCACCGGTAGCCAGTCGTCGTCCGAAAGCCACAGCCCGCTCGCTGCCGCCGACAGGTGCGTCTTGGCATCGCGCGACAGGAACGGATGCAGGCCAAGACCGAACGGCATCCGCTCGCGCCCCGCGTTCTCGACGGCAAGGCTGATCCTCAACGTCGCATCTTCGAGCGCATAGCCGAGCGTCGCACGGTAAGCGTAGGGGCGTCCGCGGCTGCGATCGAGAACGAGCGTCGCTCGCGCGGCATCGTTTTCGACGAGCGTCCAGGGCTGCAGCCAGCCGTCACCATGGATCGGCAGTGCTTCGGTCGGGCAGGTGCGCGGTACGTCGACCGAGCGGCCGCCGAACGTGAAGCGCGCGCCGCCGATTCGGTTCGAATAGGGAACGAGCGGGTAGCAAGCGAGCGTATTGGGATCGGCGCCGTCATTGACCGAAGCCGCGCGGCGGAATATCGGCGTCGATGCGTCGCCGTTGCCGCACCAGTCGAAGCGTGTAATCGCGCCGCCGAGCGAGGGGGCGACTTCGAGCCGCAGTTGCTGCGTTGCGAGCTTGATCGTTTCGCTTTCGCAGGCTTTGCCGAGGCCACGCGCCAACGCAGAGGTGCTGGGGCCGGGGCGCACGGGCTGCGAAATCGCGGCGAGCTTGGCCCGGCGCGCGGCGGAAGGCGTCGCGCCTCTCGCCGCGGTTGCTGCAGGGGCGGCCACGCCGTCGGAATCCGCTGCGGTCATCGTTCGCTCCTCGAGAGGCGGGAAGTCGACCGCTATGCCGGCGACCCCAGATTGGTATGCAAAAAGGCGGCTGCTCCCGCCTTTGTCTCTTTATTTATTGGTCGGTTCCATTCGTTGCTCACTAAAGCGCGCCGTAGCCGGCTACGATTGGCGCACGCCTTCTGCGAACACCGGTTCCGGCAAGCCACGGCGCGCGACCGTCGCAGCGAACACGCCGCCCGACGCTCCTTCGGCCGCAAGCGCCGCCGCGTCGAGTCCGACCCGCGCCGTCGTCACGTAGAGCGTGCCGAGCCGTGCGCCGCCGAGAGCAACGCAGCTCGGCTGCCGCGCCGGCACGAGCACGCGCTCGGTTTCGTGGCCGTGCGCGTCATAGCGAACCACGCGCCCCGCACCCCACTGCGCGTTCCAGAGTCCTCCCTCCGCATCGACGGTCGAGCCGTCCGGCTCGCCGTCGGCATCCTCGAGCCGCACAAAGACGCGCGGCGGGCCGACATGGCCGTCGACACCGTAGGCACAGGCGAGAATCTCGCGCTTGGGCGAATCACAGAAGTACATCGTCGAGCCGTCGGGGCTGAACGCGATGCTGTTCGAAATCGCCGGCGCCGGCAACGGCAGCCTTTCGACGGACAGATCGAGGTTGAGCCGATAAAAGCCGCCGATCGGCTGAGGGTTGTCCGCTTCGTCCTTGGTGCCGAACACGAAGCGGCCCTGACGGTCGCAACGGCCGTCGTTCACCCGCGTATTAAGGTCGGGCTCGACCTGGGCGATCGGCGTCATCTCGCCCGTCGTCAGATCGAAGAAAGCGAGTTGCGAGGCAAGACCGAGCAGCAGGACTTGCGGATCGGCCGTCAGTGCGAACGTCGCAAGCCGCTCCGGCATGGACCACGACTGGCGCTCGCCTGTCGCCGGATCGAAGCGCCACAAGCGCGCGCCTTCGATATCGACCCAATGGAGCCGTTCGCTCTTCGCGCACCAAACCGCGCCCTCGCCGAGCAGGCATTTCGTGTCGACGACGAGTGTGGCGCGCAAAGGCTGTCCGCGCCCGGATCCGTACTCAGGTCCGCTCATGCCCACCCTCCGTCGACGATGAAATCCTGCGCGGTGACCATGCGGCTGTCGTCCGCCGCGAGAAAAAGCGCCATGCGCGCGAGGTCCTCGGGCATCAACTCGCCGTCGAGACATTGCCCGGCCTTCAGCGCACGCAGCCCTGCTTCGTCGAGCCACAGCCGTCGCTGCTTTTCCGTCATCACCCAACCCGGCACGAGCGTGTTCACACGAATACCGAAGGGGCCGAGGTCGCGCGCGAGCGCATGCGTGAGCCCCGCGATCGCCGCCTTCGCCGTCAGATAGACGGGCATGCCGCCTTGCTTCAGCATCCAGCTGATCGAGCCCAGATTGATGATGGAGCCGCCGCCGCGCGCTTTCATGTCGTCGACGACAGCCTGCGCCGCGAAGAACTGATGGCGCAAGTTGACGGCGATGCCGGCATCGAACGATTCGGGGGTGACCTCGGCGATGGAATGCCGCCGGTCGTTCGCCGCATTATTGACGAGCACGGCGATCGGCCCCAGCGCGCTTCTCGCATCGGCCATCGCCCCCCTCAGGGCGCCGATGTCCGTAATGTCGCAGGAAAGGAAAAGCGGCTTTACGCGCGCCTCGCCGAGTGCGTCGGCGAGCGCTTCGCCTGACGACGTATCGATGTCGCAAAACGCGACACGGGCGCCCTGCTCGGCAAAATGCGCGACAAACGAGGCGCCGATGCCGGTCGCCCCGCCGGTGATGAACACCGTGCGGTCGACAAGACTCGGGTACCGCGCGTAGGGGCCCGGCTCGGGATGATCGGGTAGCGCCATCGTCAAGATCTCCTATGCAGACACCGCCGCGCTCAGACGCTCAATCGCGCGAGCCGCGGTTCTTCAACTGATCGAGCAGCACGGCAGCGAGCAGAATCGCGCCGCGCACCAGGTATTGGTAGAACGCGTCGATGTTGAGCAGGTTCATCACGTTTTCGACCGTGCCCATGATGAGAACGCCAATCACGACGCCCGAAATCGTTGCGCGACCGCCGAGCAGCGATACGCCGCCGAGCACGCAAGCCGAGATGACGTTGAGTTCGAAGCCCTGGGCCGCGTTCGGCTGGCCGGAAGTGATCCGCGATGCGAGGATCACGCCCGCCAGCGCCGTGATGGCGCCCTGAATGAGAAAGATGATGACGCGCGTGCGCTCGACGTTGATACCGGCGAGCCGCGAGGCCTCCGGATTGCCGCCGATGGCGAGCGTGTTGCGACCGTAGACGGTCTGATTCAGCATCACGCCGAACAGGATGAAGCAAACGAGCGTGACCCAGATCGGCAACGATACGCCCGCGAACGTGAGCCCGCCCAGCGCGATGAACGTATCGGATGAGACGCCGACCGCCTGCCCATGCGAGACGATGAAGCCAAGCCCTCGCACGATCTCCATCGTCGCAAGCGTCGTGATGAGCGCGTTGATGCGCAGGTATGCGATAACGGCGCCGTTGACGAAGCCGATCACCGAGCCTGCGGCCACGGCCGCGACGATGGCGAGGAATGTGTTGTTCGTCGCATTGAGCACCATGGCGCAAAGCACGCCCGCGAATGCGACGGTTGAGCCGACCGAGAGGTCGAAGTCGCGCGACGCAAGGCAGAACATCATTGTGCAGGCGACCATGCCGATCTGTGAGATCGACAGCGCCAGGCCGAGCATATTCTCGATCGAGAAGAAGTGATCGACCGTCAGCGATGTCGTGATGAACATCACGGCGAAGATGAGGATGAGGCTGTACTCGGTGATCTGCTGCCACCATTTCTGCCGATCGCTCGGCTGCGGAATCAGCACATCGGCGGCATGCTTTGCGGCCGACGTCGCCAGATTTTCTCTTGCTTGCATTTCGTCACTCCTTCGACCCGTGCCTGACGGGTTCCTGTTCTGTCCACACCGTCTCGCGCGCTCGATGCCGCCTCTCGAAAGCAGCGAGCGCGAGCCGGTTCGTCACGCCGCTTCGCGCGACACCTCGTGTCCGGCGCGCGTGCCTTGCGGCAGCGCGAGACTCAGAAGCGCCGCCTCGCTCGCCTTCTCGCGAGCCACCTCGCCCGAGATGCGTCCCTCGCGCATGACGACGATGCGGTCCGATACCCCGAGCACTTCCGGCAGCTCCGAGGAGATCATGATGACCGCGCAGCCGCGCTCGGCGAGTTGGTAGATCACGTTGTAGATCTCGTGCTTGGCGCCGACGTCGATGCCGCGCGTCGGCTCGTCGAGAATGACGACCTTCAGGTCCGGCTCTGCGAGCCAGCGCGACAAAATTGCCTTTTGCTGATTGCCGCCCGAGAGCAGCCGGATCCGCTGTTTGCGGTGCGGCGTCTTGATCTTGAGCAGCTTGATGAAGCGGTCCGCCGTCTCGGCCTCCTTCGCTCGATCGAGAAAGAGGCCCACGCGCAGATCGTGACGGCGGCAGCTGATGTTGATGTTCTCGGCCACCGACGCAAGCGCGACGATGCCTTCCTCCTTGCGGTCCTCGGGGCACAGCACGATGCCTTGGCGGATCGCCTGCCCGGGGCTCTTCACGCTGATCGCGCGGCCGTCGAGCGAAAGGTGTCCGCCACGCTTTTTCTCCGCCCCATAAACGAGACGCATCAATTCGCTTCGCCCGGCGCCGACGAGGCCGAAGAATCCGAGAATCTCTCCGGCGCGGACCTCGAAGCTCACCGGCGCGGACAGCCCGCGCCCTTCGATGCCTTCGGCGGTCATGCGAACCGCACCGTGCTCGCGCGGCCGGTAATCGTAGATATCCGTGATCTCGCGGCCAACCATCTCCGAGACGAGCGTTTCGCGCGGCACCTCATGCAGCGTGCGATGCGAGGCCACCTTCCGACCGTCACGAAAGATCGTGCACGAATCGCATAGCGCATAGATCTCGTCCATCCGGTGCGAGATGTAGATGAGCGCGCGGCCGTCGGCTCTCAGATCGCGCACGAGCTTGAAGAGCACCTCGGTCTCGCGGTGCGAAAGCGAGCTCGTCGGCTCGTCCAGCGCAATGACTCGCGCGTTGCGTAAAAGCGCCTTGCAGATCTCCACCATCTGCCGCTGTGCGATGGAAAGGCGACCGAGCTTCGCGTTCGGATCGAGATCGACGCCCATCGCCGCGAGCCGCTCTCGCACGAAACGCTGCGCGCCGCGCTTGTCGACCCACCCGAGCGCGTTCGGCAGGCGGCCAAGCAGCAGGTTCTCCGTGACCGTCAGATCGGGCACGTACTGCAGCTCCTGATGGATGACGGCGATACCGGCCGCGATCGAGGCGGCCGCGCTCGAAAACCGCACTTCGTTGCCGTCGATCAAGATGTGGCCCATATCGGGCTGATATTCGCCGCCAAGCACTTTCAGCAGCGTCGATTTGCCCGCGCCGTTCTCGCCCATAAGGCCATGTACTTCCCCGGCGTTCACGTCGAACGAAACGCCGTCGAGCGCGCGCACACCCGGAAAGAACTTGCCGATGTTGTCAAAACGCAGCGTTGCTGACATGTTGCTTCACCTTGCACTGAATGAACGTCCACGTCGGCGGTGCGAGCGCGCCTCTTTCCTTATGAGGTGCGCTCGCGGCCGGTCGGGCTGACCGCGTCGATTACTTCGAAGCGAGGCCCATCTTTTCGCGCACGTCCGTATAGTTGTCGCGCGTGGCAAGCATGCCCGTCGTCAGCGTGAGCTTCGGCGGCTCCTTGCCCTGCGTGATCCACTGGTACATCAGCTCGGACGTCTCTTCGCCGTGACGCTTCGGGCTGATGATGACCGTGCCATAGAAGCCCGTCGGATTCGGCTTCTTGAACTCGTTGATCGCCGAATCCGAGCCGCCGATGCCGACGCCGATCATCTGGTCGGCCTTGAAGCCGCGCCCTTCCGCCGCGCGTACCGCGCCGAGCACGCCTTCGTCATTGAGGGCGTACGCTACCCAGTGCTTGAA
>CAYPWK010000096.1:0-15180 GCA_964414365.1 uncultured Burkholderia sp. | reverse complement strand
GCGGAAGCGCTGTTCGGTGCGCGCCCCGCGGTCGAGGCGCTCGTCGCCGAGCACGACGGCCGTATCGTAGGCTACGCTGTCTTCTTCCATAACTTCTCGACGTTCCTGAGCCGCCGCGGGCTTTATCTCGAAGACATCTACGTGCAGCCGGCGCTGCGCGGCAGCGGGCTTGGCACGGCGCTCCTGCGCCGCCTCGCGGCGGTTGCCGTCGAGCGCCGCTGCGGCCGCTTCGAATGGTCGGTGCTCGACTGGAACCAGCGTGCCATCGATTTCTACACGAAGATGGGGGCAACGGTTCTGCCGGACTGGCGAATCGTTCGAGTGACCGGCGACTCGCTCGTCGATATGGCGCGCGACGCGTGACCCGCTTGCGCGCACCGCGCCGGTTTTAGACCGCAAGCGCGGCGGCCGCTCGCATTAAGCCGAGCGGCGCCCCACGAGCGTCACAGTTCCGGCTCCTGCAGAGTCGAATAGGCATCGCCGAGGACGTCTTCCGTCTGCTCGCCCGGCAACGCCTCCACCTCGCGTAACTTGGTATTCATCACACGCGTGCGGCGTTCGGCCGCTTCGATCGAACGCGTGACCGTTTCGAGTTGCGATTTGGTCTTCGCGAGTACATCGCCGAATTTGCCAAATTCGGTCTTGACCGCGCCGAGCACCTGCCAGACTTCGCTCGATCGCTTTTCGATCGCAAGCGTGCGGAAACCCATTTGCAGACTGTTGAGCAGCGCCGTGAGCGTGGTCGGCCCCGCGACCGTGACACGGTAATCGCGCTGCAGCTGGTCGGTCAGGCCTGGGCGGCGCAGCACTTCCGCATAAAGGCCTTCCGTGGGCAGAAAAAGGAGCGCGAAATCGGTCGTGTGCGGCGGCGCAACGTACTTCTCGGCGATCGTGCGCGCCTCGCCGCGTATCCGCGCCTCGAGCGCGCGCGATGCTTCCTCGACGGCGAGCGGGTCCGCGCGCTCCTGCGCATCGATGAGCCGCTCGTAGTCCTCGCGCGGAAACTTTGCGTCGATCGGCAGCCAGACCGGCGCAGCCGGCGCGGCACCGGCGCCGTTGCCGCTCGCGGCGCGGCCAGGTAGCCTGATCGCGAACTCTACGCGCTCATTGCTTTTCGGCACCGTCGCGACGTTCTTCGCGAATTGATCGGGCGTCAGGATCTGCTCGAGCAGCGCCTCGAGCTGCACCTCGCCCCACGTACCGCGGGTCTTGACGTTCGTCAGCACCTTCTTCAAATCGCCGACGCCGGCCGCGAGCGTCTGCATCTCGCCGAGCCCGCGATGGACCTGCTCCAGTCTGTCCGAGACGAGCTTGAACGATTCGCCGAGCCGCTGCTCGAGCGTCGCATGCAGCTTCTCGTCGACGGTGCGGCGCATCTCCTCGAGCTTTGTCGCGTTGTTCGCCTCGATATCCTTGAGACGCTGCTCGAGCGTCGCACGCACCTCTGCAAAGCGACGATCGTTCGCCTCCATGAGAAGCGCGAGTTGCTGCGAGAGCGTATCGCCGAAACGCTTCAGCGTCGCACCCTGCTCCTCGCGGGCTTCCAGGGCCTGCCGCTGCAGGCTCTCGCGCATCGCATCGAGCTGCTTCGCGTTGGTATCGATGAGCTGGGCAAGGCGTGCGGCAAAGCTGTCGATCTGCTGGTTCTGCACGGTCGCGACGCTCGTCAATTGAGCCGCGAGCGTTTGCTGAAACTGTGCGAATCCCCCGCCGAGCTCGACGCGCGACAAGCGCGAGGTCTCGGCGATCTCTCCGCGCAGCTCGCGCTCGAGCCGCTCGTATGCGCGCGCCTGCTTTTCGCCGGCTATCTCGATGCATTCGCCCAGTTCGGCGAAGGCTGCGCGATCGTTCGCGCGAGTAAGCGCGCGCATCGCCACGGCGAGCGCAACGGCTAGCGCAATGACAGCAACGGCCAGCGCAATGGTGAGTATCGTCGTCATGCGCGCGGCTTCCCGAGCACTTCGGGGTTGATCGGATTCTGCGGCCGCCCGGCTCGCGGGCCCTCTCCAAGTGCCGCGATCAGATTGTCGGCTGCGAGATTTGCCATCGCCCGGCGCGTCGTTTCGCTCGCGCTCGCGATATGCGGCGTCAGCACGGCGTTCGGCAGCTGGAGCAACGCCGGATGCACATTCGGCTCACCCTCGAAGACGTCGAGTCCGGCGGCGGCGATGCGGTTCTCGCGCAGCGCCTTGGCAAGCGCGGCGTCATCGACGATGCCGCCGCGCGCGATGTTGGTCAGTGTGGCCGTCGGCTTCATGAGCGCAAGCTCGGCCGCTCCGATCGTATGGTGATTTTCGGGCGTATAAGGCAGCACGAGCACGACATGGTCGGCCTGGCGCAGCAGATCCTCTTTCGACCGATATTCGGCGTTGAGCTCTGCCTCGATCTCGGGCGCGACGCGCGAGCGGTTGTGATAGAGCACGCGCATCGCAAAGCCGCGCGCACGGCGCGCGAGCGCCTGCCCGATCCGACCCATGCCGACGACGCCGAGCGTCGAGCCGTATATGTCGACGCCGAGAAAGCCGTCATAACGCCATCCGCGCCATTCGCCGGCGCGCAGCCAGCGCTCGCTCTCCGGTATGCGGCGCGCCGCGGCCATCATCAAGGCCCAGCCGAAATCGGCCGTCGACTCGTTGAGCACGTCGGGCGTGTTCGTTGCCAGTACATTGGCCGCATTGAACGCGGGGATATCGAAGTTGTTATAACCGACGGCCATATTCGAGACGACGCGCAATCGCGGCGCCGCGGCAAACGTGGCCGCGCCGATCGGATCGCCCGCTGTCAGGGCCCCGTCCTTGTCGGCGAGTCTGCGCAAGAGCTCGTCAGGGCCGAGCGCGGGCCCGTCGTTCCAGTCGACCTCGAAATGCTGTCTAAGCCTTTCGACGACATCGGGAAAGATCGAGCGTGCGACAAAAACCTTCTGCATATCTACCCCTCGGAAAAGAAGAGCCACGTCGTCAACAGGAAAACGGGCGCCAGAATCGCGCCGGCCCAAATAAGATAAGCGAAGAAGCTCGGCATGCGCACGCCGCGCGATTCGGCCATCGACTTCACCATGAAGTTCGGAGCGTTGCCGATATAGCTGTTCGCGCCCATGAAGACGGCCCCGGCCGAGATGGCGGCAAGCGTCGTCGCGCCCGAGGTCATCAGCGTTCGCGCATCCCCGCCGACGAGGTTGAAAAAGACCAAGTAGGTCGGCGCGTTGTCGAGAAACGACGAAAGAAGCCCCGTCGCCCAGAAATACATCGCGTCGATCGGCTTGCCGTGCGCGTCTGTGACGAGGTCGACAACCGGCGCGAATGCGCCGTCCACACCCGCGCGCAGCATGATGATCACGGGCGCGATGGTCACGAAGATGCCCGCGAAGAGCTTGGCGACTTCTTCGATCGGTGCCCAGTTGAAAGCGTTGCCGACTCGGGCCGAGCGCGGCGTCACCGCGAGCGAGAGCAGCGTAAGGCCGATGAGCGCAACGTCACGTAAGGCGTTTTGCAATTCGACGGGAGCCCCAAAGACGCTGAACTCGACACCCGGATTCCAAATCCCGCTCGTCAGCACAAGCGCGATGACAAGCGCGAGCAGCACGAAGTTCACCTTCCCTTCGATGAAGACGCCGTGCGTATCGGGCGTCGGGTCGAGGAACGGCGCACCTTCTTCTGCTGCACCCTCCCGGCAGTGATAGAAATACGAGTCCAGCGCGTAGAAGAGCGTGAGCAGCACCGCGCAAACGAAGATCATCGGCAACGCCAGATGCCGCGTCGTCCAGAAAAAGCTCACACCGTTCAGAAAGCCGAGAAAGAGCGGCGGATCGCCGAGCGGCGAGAGCGAACCGCCCACATTGGCGACGAGAAAAATGAAGAACACGACGACGTGCACGACATGCTTGCGGTTATCGTTCGCGCGCAGCAACGGGCGAATCAGGAGCATCGCCGCGCCCGTCGTGCCCATGACGCTTGCGAGCAGCGTGCCGAGCGCCAGGATGGCCGTGTTCATGTTCGGAGAGCCGTGGAGGTTGCCGCGCACGCAAATGCCCCCCGCGATCGTATAGAGCGCCGTGAGAAGCACGATGAAAGGCACGTACTCGGTGACGAGCGCATGGGCGAGCGTGCCGAGCGCAGCATGAGCGCCGAACGCAGAAGCAAACGGCAAGAGCAGCAACGCGGCCCATGCGGCGGCGACTTTGCCGAAGTGGCGATGCCAGAATCGAGGGGCGATAAGCGGGCATATCGCAATCGACAGCAAGATGCCAGCGAAAGGCGACGCCCAGAGCGGAGAAAGCATAGCGCCATCGACCGTGGCGGCCGATGCACCTTGCGACCACAATCCGAATGCGAGCGCGACCGCCGCCATCGCGCACGCCGGCGCGGTGCCCTTTTGGGTCCTCATTATCTTATGCGCCGCGTACGACGATCGCGTGCACGCGGTAGGGACCGTGTGCGCCGAGAACGATGGTTTGCTCGATATCGCCAGTGCGCGAAGGTCCCGACACAAAGTTGACTGCGCGCGGCAGCTCGCCGCGCTCGGCGCGCATCAACGCGAACGCCTCCTCGTGCGCCGCGACGATGCGCGAAGCTGGGACGATGGCAATGTGCGTCTCGGGCAGCAGCGCCGCCGAGACTTCGGTGCCCGGCCCAGAGAGCAAGACGAGCGAGCCCGTCTCCGCCGTCGCACAGAAGCAGCCGGTGATACCGACGAGATCCGCATCCCGCGGTGCTCGAAACTCGACGGCGAGGCCTGCATCGGCCCATGCAAGAGGCTCGAGCGCGCGCCAGGCGACGGCGCGAAGCGGCAAGCCGTTCGCGCTCAAATAGCGCAGCGCGGCCGCCGGCACGTCAGCAAGCGTCTCTACTTCGTCGACGGTGGTGGCCATCGCGCGTGCTTCGAGGATGAAGCGCGCGATGAGCCCGGCGGCATCGGACGGCATTGGCGGGCGGGGACCGGCCGGGTGGCGCGCGAGATAATCGGCTGCCGCCTCGCGCTCGGCCGCCTCAGGCTGCGCCGCACGGCCGCTCGCCGCGCGTATGCGCGCAAGGATGTTGCGGCGTGCCGCCGACGTATCCATGAGCCTCTCCTTGTTGCGAAGCGATATATAGAACGGCCGATTATAGCGGCGGTGTTTTTTGGGATAAATCGGCCGAAGAGCCAGCGCGGGCGCGCGTCGGCTATGAGCCCACGTGAGCATCGATACGCTCGCCGGCGCGCTGTCGTCCGCTCGTCAGATTCATCGCGCCGCTTGCCTCGCCTGGCCTGAACCGCTCATTCCGATTGGTCTGGCGTATCCTCGACGGGGGTCTCGATGCCGAAGACCTGACGCAGATAGGCAATATAGGCCTTATCGTCGCACATGTTCTTGCCCGGCGAGTCCGACAGCTTCGCGACAGGCTGACCGTTGCAGCGAACCATCTTGATGACGATCTGCAGCGGACGGTAGCCGAGGTCGTTCGTCAGATTCGTGCCTACGCCAAAAGCGAGCCGGCAACGTCCGCGAAACCGCTCGTAGAGCTTGAGCACTTTCGGAATGTCGAGCGCATCCGAAAAGACGAGCACCTTCGTAGTCGGATCGCAGCGGTTCTCCTCGTAGTGGCGCAACAGCGCCTCGCCCCACTCGAACGGGTCCCCCGAGTCGTGCCGCGCGCCGTCGAAGAGCTTGCAGAAGTACATATCGAAGTCACGCAGGAACGCCTGCATCCCGTAGACGTCGGAGAGCGCGATGCCGAGATCTCCGCGGTACTCCTTCGCCCAGACCTCGAAGCCGTAGGTCTGCGAATCCCGCAGCCGCGGGCCGAGCGCCTGGCACGCCTGCAGGTATTCGTGCGCCATCGTGCCAAGCGGCGTGAGGCCGTGCTTTTTCGCGTAGTAGACGTTGCTCGTGCCCGCGAGCTGCGCCCCGATGCCGTCCATCAATGTGAGGATCACCTCCTCGTGCCAGCGCTTCGAGAAGCGTCTGCGCGTGCCGTAGTCGGCGATCTTGCATTCCGCCAGCTCGGGCCGCGCGAGCAGCTCGATTTTCTCGCGCAGACGATCGCGGCCGATCTGAAAGTCGGGGTGACGCTGCGTGTTGCGAAAGTAGACTTCGTTGACGATCGCGAGCACCGGAATCTCGAAGAGGATCGTATGAAGCCACGGCCCCTTGATGACGATGTCGATCTCGCCATTGCCTTTGGGCGAAGGATCGATCGAGATGTACTTCTGGTTCAGATGAAAGAGCGCGAGAAAGTCGATGAAATCGCTCTTGATGAAGCGCATCCCGCGCAGGTAGTCGAGCTCGTCCTCGGCGAAGCGCAGCTGGCAAAGCTTGCCGACCTCGTCGCGAATCTCGTCGACGTACGGTGCCAGATTCGCGTTCGGCGTGCGGCAGCGAAAGCGATACTCCACTGTGGCGCCGGGGAAATGATGCAGGACGACCTGCATCATCGTGAACTTGTAGAGATCGGTGTCGATGAGCGAAGTAATGATCATGATCGAAGCCGGAGCACGAACGTTTGGAGCGAGCGAGACACACCGCGAGTCGCTCGCCGCTGCCGCATGTTACCCGAACCGCGCCATGGCCTGCGTCGTTTGCGCGAGCGCCCAAAAAGCCGCCAAAAACATAAACTAATCACGAATCGATCTAAGCGGTCCTGAAGCCCTGCGGCCATTGGTGCCTTGGCATTACGCTACAATATCCCGTTTGCGTACCCGGCATCTCCTTTTCGATACCCTGAGTGCAGGAGCTTGAATGACTCACGTTGTGACCGAAAGCTGCATCAAGTGCAAATATACGGACTGCGTCGACGTTTGTCCGGTGGACTGCTTTCGCGAAGGTCCCAACTTCCTCGCGATCGACCCCGATGAGTGCATCGACTGCGCCGTTTGCGTAGCCGAGTGCCCGGTCAACGCGATCTATGCCGAGGAAGACGTCCCTGGCGATCAGCAGCAGTTCGTCGCGCTGAACGCCGACCTCGCCAAGAGCTGGCCGAGCATCACGAAGACGAAGGGCTCGCTGCCCGAAGCAGACGAATGGAAGGACGTACGGGAAAAGCTCAGCCTGCTCGAGCGATGAGAGCCGTGCGTGGGCGCGAGCACGTCCGCACATAATCGATCCGCAACCGACACTCCGCTCCGCATGCCACGTGCGGCCCGCCGTTTGCATGGGCGCCTATCACCGCTTGATCTGCTTCGCCGGCGCGAGACGTCGACGGTTCAGACGCGATCCGCGTCCTAGGTATTGACAGAATAGGCATCCGTTCATAAAATCTCGTTTCTCAGCTGTTCCCCGATAGCTCAGTCGGTAGAGCGCCGGACTGTTAATCCGTAGGTCCCTGGTTCGAGCCCAGGTCGGGGAGCCAGCATCGAAGGGGTGGCGTGCAAACGCCACCCCTTTTTGCTTTCCGCGACGTTGGGCCTCTTCACGCGAACTGCCGTCTTGCAAAGTCTGCCGAACGGCTTAGTCTCTCTAAGATGAGTACGACGAGATGAGTACGACGACAAGCGCGCCCCGATTTCGCGACTTCGCCCGCTATTGGCGCACCCCGGTCGTGCCCGGCGCGGATATGCTCACGGCCGAATACCGCGAGCACGAGTTTGCGCCCCATTGGCACGAGGCCTACACGGTGCCCGTCATCGAAGCGGGTGCCGAAGCCTACGCCTACCGCGGTGCGCGCCGCGTCGCCGAGGCGGGTTCCGTGCCCATCGTCAATCCCGGCGAAGTGCATACGGGATCCCGCGCGATCGAAGCGGGCTGGCGCTATCGCGTCTTCTATGTCCCCGTCGACTATGTCCAGCGGCTCGCCGACGAAATGGCAGGCGTGCCCCAGCCGCTGCCGTGGTTTCCCCTCGAGCCCATTCGCGATGCCGACCTTGCCGGCCGTATCAGTCACGCGCACCGTACCCTCGAAGCCGGAGCGGAGCCGCTCGCAGGCGAAACGGCCCTCATCGACGCACTCTCGACGCTGCTCGCGCGTCACGCGCAAAGGCAGTCTCACCCCGCGCGGCCTGCCGCCGACGCACCGCGCGTCGCGACGATGAAAGCACGGCTCGCCGCCGATCTCGCCGAGCCCGTCACGCTGACGGAGCTCGCGGAAGCAGTCGGCCTTTCGCCGTTTCATGCCGCCCGGCTCTTCGCGCATGCGACGGGTTTGCCGCCGCATGCCTGGCGCAATCAACTGCGGCTGCAGCGTTCGCTCGCGCCGCTGCGTGCCGGCCTGTCAGTAACGGAAGTCGCCGCCGCGAGCGGCTTTACTGACCAAAGCCACTTCACGCGTCACTTTCGCCGCATGTTCGGGGTGCCGCCCGGCCGCTGGCAGACGGGCTGACAGCACCGCGAGCCATCGGCGCGCCGCCGCCGCAAGAACGTACAAGCCCCCTCCTCCATCCCGGCGCTAAGCTCGGCGACACAGGAGGATTCTCGATGTCCGGATCGAACACCCGTACTTCGCTCAGCGAATTCGTCGAAGGCGCCCGCGATACGATCCCGATGATGGTCGGCGCGGCGCCGTTCGGCGTAATCTTCGGCACGCTCGTCACGTCCGGGCCGCTTCATTTGTGGCAGGGTCAGCTGATGTCGCTCGCCGTCTTCGCCGGTTCGGCGCAATTCATCGCGCTTGGCCTCATCGCCGGGCATGCGAGCGTTGCAGTCGTGCTCGCAACGACGTTCGTCGTCAATCTGCGCCATCTGCTCTATAGCGCAACGCTGGCACCCTATGTCGTGCGGCTGCCCGCGCGCTGGCGGTGGGCGCTCGCTGCGCTCTTGACCGACGAGGTGTTCGCCGTGGCCTATGCACGGTATCGACACGCGCCGCCGGGCGCGATCGGACCGCATTACTTCCTCGGCTCCGGCGTCGCGATGTATCTCAACTGGCAACTCTGGACGCTCGCGGGACTGCTCTTCGGCGCCGCGTTCCCGCAGCTGCAGTCGCTCGGCCTCGACTTCGCGATGGTCGCGACGTTCATTGCGATCGTCGTGCCGCAACTGGTCGCGCTGCGCTACATCGCAGCCGCCGCGGTGGCCGGCACGCTCGCCTGGGTCTGCCACGACTGGCCCTACAAGCTGGGGCTGCTCGCGGCCGTAGCGGGCGGCGTGGCGATCGGCGTCGCATTGTCGCGGCCGCGAAAGGGTTGTCGGGCGGAAGCTTGCGGAAAAGCCGCTTCGCACGCCGAAGCAGGAGCGACGCGATGAACTACGTCGCCCTCATCCTCGGCATGGCCGTCATTACCTGCCTCATTCGGGCAGCCGTTTTCGTGCTCGGCGAGCGCATCGTTTTTCCGCCCCTTGTTCGCACGGCGCTCGGGTTCGTGCCCGTCACCGTGCTTACGGCCATCATCGTGCCGATGGCCGTCGCCCCGCACGGCGGCGACGCGGAGCTGACGTGGCGCAATCCGAAGCTCGTCGGCGCGCTCGCGGCATGCGGCATCTCGGCTCTCACGCGCCGCCCGCTCGTCACGATCGCCGTCGGCCTCGCCGTGTTCTTTGCCTGGCAGGCGTTAGTCGCGCGTTGACGAGTGCACCGACCTCCGCCCAATTTCCGCCAATTTGCGCCGATCTACGCGCTTTATGCGACTTCACGCAAAAGTTGAGCGTATTGGAGCGCCGCTCGGCGCGAAGGGCGCGGCTGGTGCAGCGCAAAATCGTCCCTCAAGTTCGGGCGGCGGCCGCCGATAAAGAGCCGTAAAGCGTTTTTCGGCCGAAGCCTGGGCCGAATGTCGCGGACGTTGCGGCGCGAGAGCGCCGGGGAAGATCGGCGCATCCGTGCGGCAGGCCGCCCGTACCGGCGGCCGCGCACCTCCCCGGGCACACCGACTCGCCATCTGGACATGTCATGGGCCACATCACCCTTTCACTTCGTGACGAGACTATCGCCTCGCTGCAAAAGGACTTCGAAGCCTTCGTGCGCGTGTCGCTGAAGCTCGACCCGCAATTCGCGACACCGTCGTTTGAGGACTTCCTGCGTGCGAAGTTGCTCGACAACATGGTGCCGCTGACCGAGCACGCGGTGCAGCGAATGTTGCAAGGCGGCCAGTACGCCTGGGCGAAACGCACGCTCGACAAAGAATTCCCCGACGTCGTCGCGATCCTCGTGCGGCAGGCGGAGGAACACGGCTTCTCATTCGCCGTGCGCTCGGAATGGACGCCCGACGAGCTCGCGAAGGCCTGCCGCGACTGGGCGGCGGCGATCGTCAAGGAGGCGGGCGGCGATGCGTCGCTTGTCGACCCGCTCGCGGCCCAGATCAAGGCCTCCGCGCGCGACATCCAGTCGCTCGAGGAAAAGATGCAGACGCCCGCCTGGCGTCTCGCGGAGTCGCTGCGGCAGCGCGTCTACGAGGCGAAGATCGCTTGCGAGACGAGCGTCGGCAGCACCGCGCGCGAAAAGCTCGGCGAGTTGCGCGGGCTGCTCAAGCTCGGGCTTTCGCACGGCTCGTTTCAAAAGCAGGAAGCCCAGCAGATCATGGAGTTCCTGCGGCTGCTCAAGCCCGAAATTTTCGTTGAAGAGCCCTACGATGTCTTCTCGCGCATGGCCGCCTGGCTGCGCAACTTCTTCATGGCGCCGGCGCGGCCGCCGCGACCCGAAGAGCGCCGCCAGCGCTGAACGCCGGTCGATGCGCTCGGCGTGAGGCGCCATCGACCGACGCACACGCCTTCTGGATACTGAAAAGCGACGCCGAAGACCGCCGCCTACGGACGGCTCTGCTTAGTCCCACATCCGCTTGAGCTGCGCGGCAATGTCGATGCGTGCCTTGGCAGCCGCCGCGAGCCCTGCCGCGCTTGGCGCCGTGAGCGGCGCGACCGGCGGCCACGCCTCGGCCTGAAAGAGCGGCAGCAATGTCGCCGGAATAAAGCGCGTACGCGAAGCGAACACGTGCCTGTCGCCACGCTGTGCCTGGTTGTGGACGTAAAAGCGCTGCGGCACGACGATATGCAAGTCCTCCTTGGCGCGCGTCATGGCCACATAGAGAAGCCTGCGTTCTTCATCGAGCTCGATCTGGCTGCCGACCGCAAGATCGGAGGGGATACACCCGTCCACACCGTTCAGCACGAACACGTTTCGCCACTCCTGGCCCTTTGCCGAATGGATCGTCGAGAGGATCAGATAATCCTCGTCGATGAGCGGCGCATCGGCCTCGCCGCTCGTGGCATCGGGCGGATCGAGCGTGAGTTCGGTGAGAAACCGTTCGCGAGACGCATAGGTCGCGGCGAGGCTTTCCATCTGCAAGACGTCGGCATGGCGCATCGCCGCGTCTTCGTGATTGCGCTCGAGATGCGGCTCGTACCAGCGCCGCACCTGCTCGAACTCGGCGGGCCATGGCGAACGTCCGGCGCCGAGGTCGGCCATCAGCGCGACGAACGCCGGCCAATCCGCGGCCGCGCGCGGCGGCGGCGAGAACGCTTCGAGCGCCGCGGCCGCCTGCTTGGCCGCCCCGATTTCATCGAGCAGGCGCCCGGCCGTTGCCGGCCCGACGCCGGGCAAGAGTTGGGTGACGCGAAAACCGGCAATGCGATCGCGCGGGTTCTCCGCCCAGCGCAAGACGGCCAGCACGTCCTTTATGTGAACAGAATCTAGAAACCGCAGACCGCCGAATTTCACGAACGGCACGTTGCGCCGCGCGAGCTCGAGCTCGAGTGCCGCGCTGTGATGTGCGGCGCGAAAAAGCACGGCTTGGGCCTTGAGCTTTACCCCGGCCTCACGCGCCTCGAGCACGCGCTCGACGACATATCGCGCCTGCTCGATTTCGCCCGCGACCGAGACGAGCCGCGGGAGAGCTTCCGATGCCTTGTCCGTCCAAAGATCCTTTGTGAAACGCTCCGCGGCGAGGCCGATCACGGCGTTCGAGGCGGCGAGAATGGGCGCCGTCGAGCGATAGTTTCGATCGAGCGTCACACGGTGCGCGACGGGCTCGAATTGTGAGGGGAAGTCGAGGATGTTGCGCACGGTCGCGCCGCGAAACGAGTAGATCGATTGCGCATCGTCGCCCACGACGGTGAGGCCGCGCCCGTCAGGCTTCATTGCGAGCAGGATGGACGCTTGCAGACGGTTAGTGTCCTGATACTCGTCGACGAGCACATGGTCGAAACGTTGCGAGAGGTCGGCGGCAATCGACGGTTCCGCTGCCATGCGCGACCAGTAGAGGAGCAGATCGTCGTAGTCGAGAACGTCTTGCGCCTGCTTTGCCTCGACATAGGCCGCAAAGAGCGCACGCAGGTCCGCTTCCCATTCGCGGCACCACGGAAACGCGGTATCGAGCACTTCGGCAAGCGGGACGCCCGTGTTGACGGCGCGCGAGTAGATGGCGAGGCACGTCGCTTTCATCGGAAAGCGGCGCGCCTTCGCGGAGAGGCCGAGTTCGTGGCGCACGACGTTGATGAGGTCGGCGCAGTCTTCGCGGTCGTTGATCGTGAAGGCCGGCGACAAGCCGATCGCGTCTGCGTACCCGCGCAAGAGCCGCGCGCCCACGCCGTGAAACGTGCCCGACCACGCCAGTGCTTGCGCGAGGTCGGCGCGCGAGCCGAGCGCCGCCGCGGCGATCCGCGTGGCGCGCCGCGTCATCTCCTGGGCGGCGCGACGTGAAAACGTAAGGAGCAGGATTCGGCGCGGATCGGCCCCCTTGACAAGCAAGTGAGCGACGCGATGGGCGAGCGTGTTGGTCTTGCCCGAGCCGGCGCCCGCGATAACGATGAGCGGGCCGCCGGGACGGCCGGCTTCACCGACGCCGTACTCGACGGCCGCGCGCTGGGCATCGTTGAGCTTGGCGAGGTAGGGCACGTCGGACGGCGAACGGAGAACGGCTGGCGTGGACACGGGGGATTCGGCTCGAATATGAAAGCAACTGCGACAGGCAGCGATGCATACTGTATAGGCATACAACCCTTCCCCGCAAGCGCGTCGGAAGTGTCCGATTCCGTCTGCCCTCCATCCACCCTATTCGCTGGCTGCCTTACATTCGGCTGTAGCAAACGACCCCGTGAGAGGCACCTCGATTCACTTTGACGCTTGACTGGCCGCAGCCGAATTGTCCGATTCCTTTGCCGTCTCGCTTGGCTTATCATGCGTGCCCTTCTTCCGTCGCGCGGCTGGCGCATACCGACATGGGCAACCTCGATTTCACGTTGACGGGCGAGTACGTCGAACTGCACAACCTGCTGAAGCTGATGGGCTTGGCCGATAGTGGCGGAGCGGCGAAATCGCTCGTCGCGGCCGGCGCCGTGAAAGTCGACGGGCGCGTCGAGCTGCGCAAAACCTGCAAGATTCGCGCAGGCCAGGTCGTGTTGGTCGGCGATACGCGGATCGCCGTACACGAAGCAGTCTGAGAAGTCTGATGACCGGCACACTCCGTGCCGCCTGACAAGCAGAGTGTCCATCGACAGTTCCGCCGCCAGGCAATAAGCTTTTCGACTTTCAGATCAATAACACGCCACGGCGCAGCGAACCTGCGTCGTTTCCGAGGCTTTCCGTTTCCGTTTCGTCATCCGCCATGTCGCACCCCGGACTCTCACATGCGGCCGCGCCGCCCACTTTGACCCGCCATGCGGCCGAAACGGCCCGGCTCGCCGCGCCGCTCGCCATTGCGCAGCTGTCGCAAATGGCGATGGGGGTCACGGACACCATTCTGCTCGGCGCGCTCGGGCCCGACGCCATCGCGGCAGGCGGTCTTGGGGCAGGCACCTTTTTCGTCGTCGTCACGTTGCTGCAAGGCATCCTCACCTCGGTCAGCGTGACGGTCGCCAATGCTCGCGGCGCGCGGGCCGACCATCGCGTGCCCCATATTTACTGGACGGGGCTCGCGCTTTCGGCGCTGCTTGCCGTGCCCGCATTCGTCCTCTTATCGTTCACCGAGCAGATCCTGCTCCGGTTCGGGGAACCGGCCACGCTTGCGCGCGATGTCGGCGCCTACACGAGCGTCCTGCGCTGGGCAACGCTCGGCAGTCTCATCGGCGTCGGCATGATGCGCGCCTTTCTACCTGCGATCGGCGCGGCGAAGCGGCTGCTCTGGATCTCGATTGGGAGCATAGGCGTCAACGCAGTGCTCAACTACGGCCTTATCCATGGTGCCTACGGCTTGCCGCGGCTCGGCCTGCTCGGCTCGGCGGCGGCGACGACCGTGACGGTCTGGCTTACGGCCATCGCGCTCGTCGCATGGCTGCACGGCCGGCCGCGCTATCGGCATTTCGTGGCGGCCGCAAAGCCCAACGTGCCGCTCATGGGCGAGCTATTCGGCATCGGATGGCCCGTCGCCATCACTTATGGCGTCGAGTCGACGCTCTTCCTCGCCACCGGCCTGATGATCGGCCTGCTCGGCCCGACACCGCTCGCCGCGCATCAGATCGCCCTCAACGTAGCCTCGGTGACGTTCATGGTGCCGCTCGCGATCGGGCAAGCCGCCAACGTGCGCGTCGGCTACTGGCTCGGCGCCGGCCAGCCGCTCGCCGCGCGGCATGCGGGGTTCGTCGCTCTCGGACTCGGCGTCGCCTTCATGTCGCTGACGGGCCTCGCCTTCATCACGGCGCCGCGTGCGATCATCGGGCTCTACCTTCGCCTCGACGATCCCGGGAACAGGCAAACGATCGCCATCGCCGCGTCCCTGCTCGGCATCGCGGCGGTCTTTCAAATCGTCGACGGCGTGCAGGCGATCGGCTCCGGCTGCCTGCGCGGCCTGAAGGACACGCGGATTCCCATGCTCGCAGCCGCGTTCGGTTACTGGGGCATTGGTTTTCCGACCGGGTATCTGCTCGCCTTTCATGCGGGCCTCGGGGCTCGCGGCTTGTGGTGGGGGCTTGCGGCGGGGCTCGCGAGCGTCGCCGCGCTGATGACTTTGCGGTTCGAGCGGATGACACGCCGCAGCGCCAAGCCGCGCGCGGTTATGACCGACCGCGGTTGACAGCGAGTCGCCACGCGCCGTCGCCCGCTGTTCGGCTTGCCAGGACACGGCACCCCATAACGCCAATGAAGGACCGAACGAGATGCTGACCGCCCATAACGCCATCATTGCCGCCGCGCGAGACTACGTGCGGGAGCACATGCCGGAGGATTACACGGGACACGACTATCTCCATGTCGAGCGAGTATGGAAAATGGCCAGGCTTATCGGCGAGGAATGCGGCGCCGACTTGACGATCGTCGAGCTAGCCGCGCTATTTCATGACATTTCCGATTACAAGTTGAACGGCGGCAACGAACACATCGGCCCCGAGATCGCACGGCAATGGACCTT
>CAYPWK010000095.1:9553-15181 GCA_964414365.1 uncultured Burkholderia sp. | reverse complement strand
CGACGCCCATCAGTCCGTATCGAGTAGCCACGAGATCGGTGAACGAACACTACGTGCCCGCGTTCAGCGCCGCCCAAGTCGCCCCGCCGTCGCTGCTCTGGTACAGGCTACCCAGCAGCCCGCCCACCACAATCCGCCCGTCGGGCAGCGCCACGCCCGTCCATAGCGTGCCCTTGCCGCCCGTCGCCTGATAGCTCCAGTTCACACCACCATCCGTGGACTTCAGCACCATGCCCTGTTCCGAAACGATATAGAGCGCGCCTAGGCGGTCAGAAAAAATGTGGTACAGGTTGCGGTCCGCCTTCCTGCTGCCTGGCGGCTTCGGCAACGTCGTTCGCGTCCAAGTCTTGCCGCCGTCATGGGTCATGAGCATCAGCGACCACAGACCGATCGCAATCCCGTCCCGGGCGCCGGTGAAGATGACGGAAAACAGTGGCTGGTCGACCGAGAGGTCGATGCGTTGCTTCTCCCAGGTTTCGCCACCGTCGTTGGTCGCGAGAATCACCCCCCATTGACCGACCGCCCAGCCATGCCGGGCATCGGTGAAGGTGACCGCTGACAGCGTCGCGGAGACCGGCACGCTACGGGCCTGCCGAAACGTATGCCCGTCGTCGTCCGAAAGAAGAATGAGACCGTGCTCACCCACGGCGACGATGCGCGAGCCGGCGCGCGTCGCGCCCATCAGCATCATGTGGGTCGGAGCGGCCCATCGGTGAGCCGGCATGGCGGCCCAGGCTGCGACCGTCCCCTCCTGCTGGGATTGCGGAAAAGCTGCTGCGCAAACGCAGAGCGCGATACAGGCAACGAGCGTTTTTATCATGGCCAAGTCTCTGTAATGGTGCTCGCGGACGTCAGTGGCTAACGAGGCCAGGCGCGCGCGCCGGCTGGCGACGCGGAAACCAGCGCTCCAGGACCGATGCCAACGCAGGCAAAGCCGTCATGGCCATCAAAAGATTGACGAGGAACATGAACGCCAGCAGCTTCCCCATGTCGGCCTGAAACTTCAGCGCCGAGAAGCTCCACGTCGCCACGCCGATCGCCAGCGTGATCGCCGTGAAGATCGTGGCCACGCCGACTTCCAGCATCGCGTGCTGAACCGCCTTCACGATGTTCTGGCCGCCCGCGAGATGCACTTGCAGCCGGTTGTAGATGTAGAACGCGTAATCGACGCCGATGCCTACGGCCAGCACCATGACCGGCAGCGTGGCGACCGTCAGCCCGATCTTCAATTCCTTCATGAACCAGTAGCCGATGAAGGTTGCCACCGACAGCGGCACGCAGCAGGCCAGCATCGCGCGCCAATCGCGGTACGCGAGCAACACGAGAATCAGGATCGCCGCGTACACATAGAGCATCATCCGCAGTTCACTCCTCGCCACCTCGTCATTGGTGGCGGCGAGTACGCCCGCATTGCCCGCGGCGAGACGGATAGTGATGCCGGGGAACGGGTGCAACGCGCGGTATTGCTTCACGTCGTCGAGCACCCGGTTGATGGTCGTCGCCTTATGATCAGTCAGGAACAGATGAACGGCGGTCATCCCGCAATTGGCCTTCATGAATCCCTTGATACGCCCGGCGTCGACCGAAACCGCCCCATAGTTCTCTGGGTCGATCGGCACGACGTTCATTTTTGGATAGTCTTCGTTGTAGCCTTGGTTGTAGGCGCGCAGCATCGCCGAATACGACTGCGCCGACACCACGCCAGGCTCGGTCCGCATCGCAGCCGTGAAATCGTCCTCATACAACCCGACCGCCGGGTTGTCACACGCCTTTCCGTTCGACTCGATCGCGACCGTGAGCCAGTCGAGGCCCATGTCATAGTTGCTCGCGATCGACGTCGCATCGCGGTTGAATCGTGCATCCTCGCGCAATTCCGGCGCACCGGGCTGGAGCGTACCGATCACGCGGTCGCGGCTTTGCCATGCCGCAAGCGCGAAAACCATCACGGTCAGGGCGAGGGTGAGCATGGCGTACTTCGGCTCGGCCACCCTCGCCAGCGCGCGCAGCCACGCCGAGCGCCGCTGGCTGCGATCCAGCGAGCGATTCGCGTAGGCCTTCGAGAAGTTAAAGCAGGACGCCGCGACCGGAAGCAGGATCAGGTTCGTCACAATCTTGTACGCGACGCCGAGCGACGCGGTGATCGCCAGCTCGCGCACCATCGGAATCGGAATCAGCAGTAGAGTGATGAACGACACGAATGCGGTCACGAGCGCCAGCACGCCCGGGATCAGCAGCCCGCTGAAACTGTGACGCGCGGCGACGAACGAACTATGTCCATGCGAAATTTCGCGCACGATGAAGTTGACCTGCTGCACGCCATGTGACACCCCGATCGCGAATACCAGAAACGGGACTAACACGGCGAGCGGATCAAGTCCGAATTCGAACAGCTTCAGCGTACCGAACTGCCAGACGAGCGACGTCAGCGAGCAGACAATCAGCAGCACCGTGAAGCGAACCGAATGGCAGTACCAGTAGACTGCGAGCGCGGTCAGCAGCAGCGCGATCCCGCAGAAACCGAGAACGGCGGTGGCGCCGTCGGCGATGTCGCCGATCTGCTTCGCGAAACCGATGATCTGGACTTCATAGCCAGCGTCCTCGAACGGCTTGCGGATCTTGGCTTCGAGCTGATGGTTGAACGCGACGTAGTCGAGCACCTGGCCGTTGCGATCGCGCTCGTTCAACTCGGCCGTGATCATTGCGCTGTCTTCGTTGTGCGAGACGAGCGTACCAACATAACCGCCGAGCGTCGTCGCACGACGGATCTTTGCGACGATCTCAGGCGTCAACTGGTCGGGCGTGATCGTGCCCGAGATGATCGGTTCCGCGCGAAACCCTTCATCGGTGATTTCATTGACGAACGCGTTCGGCGTCCAGAGCGAGCGGACACCGATCCGATCGACGTTCGGCAGGTACGTGACCGCTTGCGTCACGTTGTACAGTCGCGTCAACCCCTCCTTCGTC
Organism: uncultured Burkholderia sp.; assembly: GCA_964414365.1. Classification (GTDB taxonomy): domain Bacteria; phylum Pseudomonadota; class Gammaproteobacteria; order Burkholderiales; family Burkholderiaceae; genus Trinickia. The sequence continues at coordinate 12,217 of CAYPWK010000095.1, read as the reverse complement.
CAGATGGAGCCCTTTCGAGCTCGCACGACGACGGTGATCCGGTTCGCGCCGAGCAGGTCGTTCCGGTATTTCTGAAACGTCTGGATGTATTCATGGCCGATCGGCATCTGCTTTTCGAAGCCGGCGTCCATGCGCAACTGCACGGCGAATACCGCCATCACGACAGTAAACAGGCCGATCACCGCAAGCACGATCCCGCGGTGGCCGAAGAAAGCCTTTTCCAGACTGTTGACGAGACGATTTAGCACGACACTATCCCTTCAAGTATTTCGACGGTGCACCGCGTGCCCCGACCATCGCGGGTTTCCCCGTCAGAAGTTCCGAGTCACGAACATCCCGACGAAATTTCGATCGGCGTACGGCTGTCCAACCGTGTTGTGCCCACCGAAGAATGCCGTGTAGTTGATGCCCGCCTGCCAGACGGTCGGATTCTGGTTGAACAGCACGTAGAAATTCAGCGACTTCGCACCCTGCAGGTAGTTCGCGGTGAACGTCGGCGTATAGCCATAGAGCGCGTCCGAGAACGTCACGCCGGGCGTGACCTGCCAGCCGTGGATCAGCGTGCCGTCATAGGTCCAGTTAAAATCGATCGTCGCGCCGACCGAACTCGACGTGCCCTGCGCCATCGCGATCGGATAGCCGAGCCCCGAGTTATTGTTCAGCCACGGGAAATAGCCGGCCGCGGGCGCCTGTCTAACCGTCTGCCCGTTGATCGTGCGCGTCACGCCGCTCGAACTCAGGCCGGGGTAATAGATCCACGTCAACTCCGCCGTCAGCGTGGCCGCATCCGCGCCGAGCAGTTTCAGGAACGGATACTCGCTGCGCGTCAGAGCCAGCAGGCCGTTGATATCGAACTGAAACTTCTTCTTGTCGGCCCACTGCTGGCAATCGACGCCCGGCACGCCATTCGTGTTCTGGTCGAGCGGACCGCTCGCACCGAAGCAACTCGACAGCGCGACGGCGTCATGCGGACGATACGACAGCTCCGTGCCGATCGCCCAGTTGCCGAGCGGGAAGTTGGCGCTGGCGCCGAAGAGCTGGCGGTTCCCGAGATACGACCATTGCTCCGTCCCGTTCGCCAATGACGCAAGCACCGGGGATTTGTCGATATAGTTTTCGTAATAAAGCGCGAAGTTCGCGTCGATGGAGCGCGGCGCAAAGTTGAATTTCACGCCGAACTGCGGCCGGTACTTCGCCGGCAGCTGCGTCGTGGACGGAAGGCCGATATCGAAAAACGGCGGCCCCGCGAATGCGCCGTTGACGAGACCGCTCTTGATCGAGTTGAGCGTATCCTGATTGCGTGCTGCGCCCGGCCCCCCGATCGAGTTCGCAATCGTGCCCGCGCTCGGGCCGGCTACATTGAGGTTGTTCGTGCTGATCGTGAACGGTTCCGCACCGCGGCCAAAGCCGTTTGTGACCGACCAGAACGTTCCGACGGGCGGGTAGCGGTTCCCGTTCCATTGAAACTGGTAGTAGCCCTCGGTGCTGACCCCGTGTGAAAGATCCGCAGCAAAGCTCAGCATCGGCGCGGGGAGCAGCGCCTGCTTGAGTTGCGTACCCGGAATCAGCAGTTTCTGGACGTCGAGCGAGTTGGTCGAATTGATACCGTTCTGCGCGAACATACTCTCGCCCCAGTTGATCACCTGGTTGCCGAGTCGCACGTGAGCGTTCCGCCCGTTGATCGTGAAATCCTTCTCGCCCCACAGATCCAGCAATTGGGCGTTGTAGACGACCTGCGCGGACGCGGTACTCGATAGCGGCGTCCTGTTCGTATCCCTGGCGAGGAAGTCATACATCCCCGTGCCGCGGACCAAGAACTTGAGCCCCTCGCTCGGCATCGTCAGCAGCAACTCGCTGGTCGCACTGATATACGTGCTGAAGGGCTGCCCCTTGCGGTAATTCAAATCGCCGTTATCGGCGAACCCCCATTGATTGGTGTTGGCCCCCGCCCCGCAGCCGAACGAGTTCGGATCGCCAGTGAGCGAGCAACTCGGATTCTTGGTCCGAATCCCGGCGCCTGCCGTGAGGTTGGTCACCCACGAACCCTTGAGATCGCCTATTCCCGTCGTGAAATCGTAGCCGTACGCGCTCGATGTCGCCGCGCCCAAGACGGCAAGCGAAATCGTAGTCTGTCTAACAATCTTCTTCGTCTTCACCGCCCCTCCCCGTCTCCTCTGGATCCCGGCGGGCGCCATCGGCGCACGCCGGACTTGTCATCAACCCAACGAGCTTCAACGCTCGCTAACCGACCGCAGTGATTCCGCGGTGTAGAAATCGGACATGAATCGCGGATCGTTGATCTGCTCGTACCAGTGAAGGTCTTTACCTTGACCGATAGGCGACGCGTCGAATACGTAACGTCCATCGATCAAGTCGTACTGCACGAACGGCTCGTTATCGCAGGCGCCGCCCAGCTCCCACACCGGGATCGGGTAGCTTTCCCGCACCTTCCACAGCTTGCCCTGCGCGTCGTAGTCCTCGCCGATGAGCGCGAGCCAGCTATCCTCGTCCAGGTAAAAAACCTTCTTGGACGCGACGTGGCGTGCACTGGGCTTGAGGGTTGCTTCGACCACCCAGACGCGGTGCACCTCGTAGCGACGATGGTCGGGCGCGATCCCATTGGGCGTGGCGACGTCATGCAGCATGTCCTTGAAGGTGTACATG
>CAYPWK010000095.1:0-9543 GCA_964414365.1 uncultured Burkholderia sp. | reverse complement strand
CATGCCAAAATCGTCATACGGGACAATCATTTCCTTCTTGCCCACGAGCTTCCAGCTGAAGCGGTCCATTGAACCGTTGAACATGTTGGATTCGTCGATCAAGTACTGATTTTCGAAACCGATCAACGGCGCATCATGCGTATAGGCCGGCATGCGTCTCACGCGCCGCTGTCCGGGGAAGTAGTAGAAGGTCTCTGAATCCTTGTTGAAATATTGACGCTGCACAAAAGACTGCCCGGCCAGCGCCGCGGGCGAATTCATCTGGAAGTAGACGGCAGTACTGAGCTGATCGACGTCCTGCGGGGAGGACTTGCCGAGCTTGCCCCATGGGAAATAAAAAGTCTGCGGGCCGACCGCGTCAATCCAGTCGCTACTGCCGGGTCGTGGCGAAATGGATGTGACGACCGGCGCCCACTCCACCCCCTGGCCTCGGTACCGCGTCTCATAGTTGAGGATGGCTTCGGCGCCGTTTTTGGGCTGCGGAAACGCTACGCCCGGGAAGACCGCAGTCTGAACGTTCTCGCCGGCTGAATCGAGTTTGGCGGTCGTCAGATTGGTCTTCGAGTTTTCGACGGCGAAATCCGGCAATTGGCATTCGCGGTGAGACGGATACACGTCCATGCGATAGCCCTTTAACTGCTTGACGAGCTGAATTTGCCCCGGAGACAGCTTGTCCGCGTATTTGTCGACGTTCGACGCATCGATCGAGTACAGCGGCTTCTCGCCCTTGTGCTTCCAGAAGTCGCCGCGAACCTTGCCCCATTCCCAGCCTGCGGGCGTAGCTTCCCTGCCGCCAAACGCCGGCACGAGCCCGTCCGTGCTGGCCGTGCGCTCGGCTCCTATCGGCGTCAGGTCGTCGGCTACGGCCGCTCCGGCCACGAGCACTAAAGCAACCGCAATGGCCGACAGGGCTCCGCTGGTGTGCTTTCTCATCATGACTCTCCTTGCGATGTCAATCTCATTCCTAGTACATAGGTGGCTTCATCCATGGCTGACCTCCTGAATCGTCAATCGGCGACCTGGTCGCAAACGCTTCCCGCGCCGCCTACCTAGAAAACACTACCAAAGTTAGGTCATGATACAAAGCTACAAAAAAGAAAAAAGAGAGGGAATTCCCTGCCTTCACAAGGTTACGCATAAGGTGCCAACCCACGGTAAGAAGCACAACGCAGCTCCTGTATCTGCAAGCAGTATCTGCAAGCAGCTCGGGCGATCAAGGCTCCGCCTTCGGGGACGGAAGGCAATGGACGTGTGCCGTTCGAACTCTCTTGATTTCTTTTGTAAACATGACTATCTTAGTCTTCGTGTACAAGATATGTGATCATCCCTTGGTAGTCGTGGCGCAAGAGCGGTGTCGCGTCGAAAGCGTTCTTCTGCACACGGCCATGACGCGGATACCGATCGCGAGGACCAGTTTCAAGTCGCGTTTGAGGGAAATGGGGCATTGATGCAGAGCGCGGTCTTGCCTTTTGGTAACGACGCCCTGCGATCGAGTAGCAACCCGGCGCCATGGCACCGGAAGGCGTGAGAACGTGGTTGGTGGCGGCTTTGCCGCGAAGCTGTTGCGGCGCCGGTTAGTGGCGGAAAGAGTAGGAGACGGTGATGTCCAACATTCTCAGCAATTGGATTTATATCGGCAGCAACGCATACGACGAATACACGTTCGTGCCGTGGCTGAACAAGAACGTCTACCGTCGGACTGTAGACTTTAGTCAAGTCTGCGCACGACATTCGGTGCTGCCGTCGGAATTCGCCATCTTTTCTAGGCCTCATGTATGGACCTGCCGCAACGCAAGTTGCGCGATGGCGAATTCAACGATTGTGCCGTAACACTTAGAGCATGCTTGGAGGAGAACCCGATGGCTCGGTCGGAAAATTCTTTGCGTTGGCTGATCGAAAAATGGCTTGGGTCGATGCCCTCGGCGACCGTTCGGGTAAGGCGATCGCGGTGCTCAAGCTCGAATGGAGGGCGATACGTGCTTGTGGAGGCATTAAGACCGGCAGGCCCACTTGCAATTTTCTTCTTCCGTCACAGCAACGGTACTTGGCATGTGTTCCCACCTGTGGCCGAACGCCCGGCGATGTGCGTTTCCTCTACATGTCGCACGATCGGTGTGGCTGCAGAGCCATGAAACGCCGAGCGAGTCCACGAATGAGAGGAGTTCGAAATGCTTGACGAGCCGAAACGGTTCACGCTCGAGGATGTTCAGGAGTTCAGCACGTGGACGTACGCCTGGTACGATCACGCCATCGCTATGAATTTTGTGCACCCGCCCTACCACCCCGACGACACGACAATATGCCGTCTCCGGGGTTACTTCGACGCGGGACTGTCGCCGACAGAAGCCGCGGAGGCCTGCTTCGGACGAAAGCACTGATAGTGTGCCGGATACCGCAGGCCAGCGGCACTAAGCTCAAAGGCGGCGCGAATGGACGAAGAGCAGGCCCGGGGCCGTATTTGCCGTCTCCGTGCACACGCCATCCTCGAGTTCAATCCGCCGGATCCCGCATCAAACGCATCAGCTGCTCGCGCAGCCACTGATTGCCCTGGTCCCGATCGACGCTGCGATGCCAGTAGCAGTGGTATTCGAGGTAAGGCACCTCGAACGGCAGCTCGAGTATTCGCGCGGGATGGCGCTCCAGCAGCCTGAGCGGGGCCGTCAGCGCGAGATCGCTGCGCATCGCAATCAGCGGCGCGACCATGTAGTGCTGGACGCGCATCTGGATGTTGCGGCGCTGCCCGAGTCGCATCAGTTCTGCGTCGACGTACCCGCTGCCCGTGCGGCGGCTCGACACGTGAATGTGCCCCATCGCGAGATAATCGGCCATCGACAGAATATTGCCTTTGAACGGATGGTCGTGACGGATCATGCAGGCTTGGCGGTCTCGCACGAGCTGTGCCTGATACAGATGCGGATCGTCGATCAACGGTGCATCGATCGCGATGTCGACGGAGCCGTTGGCGAGCGCGGTTGGCACCTCACGGCGATCCGTATAGTAGCTTCGCACATGCATGCCGGGCGCGCACCGTTGCAGCAACTCACCGAGCGCCGGCAGCACCAGCGCCTCGGTCAGATCGCTCATGCTCAGCCGGAACACGCGCTCCGACGACGCAGGATCGAACACATCCCCCTCGTGCACGCTGGAATCGAGCAGCTGCAGCGCCTCTCGCACGCGGCCGATGATGTTCTCTGCCATTGGTGTGGGCAACATCCCCCCCGGCGTGCTCACGAACAGCGGGTCGTTCAGGGTTCTGCGCATCCGCGCGAGCGCGTTACTGACGGCCGGTTGCGTGATGCTCAGCACTTCGGCCGCGCGCGTCAAATTGCGCTTGTTGTAGATCGCCTCAAACACGACGAACAGATTCAGGTCAAACTTCGATAAGCGCATCGCGGTGCCTCCTTGCTGGCATCTTAAGGCGCATACCGCTCGGGCGTCCACTTTGGGCTACCGACGCGCCTCGCCACCGCGACGGCAGTGAGCGCAACGATCATGACCGTGGCGGGACAGTCAGGTAAGACGCTGCCAGTCCGGGCGTGCCGGTCTTGATTTCCATCCGCGCGATCGCCTGCAGGTGCACCTCGTCCGGGCCGTCCGCGTAGCGCAGCGCACGGCCCCAGGTCCAGTGATCGGCAAGCGGCGTGTCGGGGCTGACACCCATCGCGCCAAACACCTGCATCGCGCGATCACAGACATTTGTAAGCACCGTTGGCACGAGCGCCTTAATCATCGAGATCTCCTTGCGCGCGGCCTTCGCGCCGACCTTGTCGATCATCCATGCCGCCTTCAACACGAGCAGACGTGCCTGCTCGATCTCGATCCGCGAGCGCGCGATCCATTCGCCGACTGTGCCGTGCTGATTCAGCGGCTTGCCGAACGTATGCCGCGACTGCGCGCGGTCGAGCATCAGTTCCAGCGCCAGTTCCGCCGCACCGATCGAACGCATGCAGTGATGGATCCGCCCCGGCCCAAGGCGCGCCTGAGCGAGCGCGAAGCCACTTCCCTTCTCGCCGAGCAGATTGCGCGCCGGCACCCGGACGTTGTCGAACGTGATTTCGCAATGCCCTTCGGGCGCGACGTGGTTGAGCACTGAGATGTTTCGCACGACTGTCACGCCCGGCGTGTCGCGCGGCACGAGGATCATGCTCTGCTGCTGGTGCGGCGCCGCCTTCGGGTCAGTCTTGCCCATCACGATGAAGATCCTGCAGTTCGGGTGCGCGGCGTTCGTGATGAACCATTTACGGCCGTTAATCACATAGTCATCGCCGTCGCGTTCGATGCGGGTCGTGATGTTCGTCGCGTCAGACGACGGCACGTCCGGTTCCGTCATCGCGAACGCCGAGCGGATCGTGCCATGTAGCAACGGCAGCAGCCACTGTTCGCGTTGTTCGGGCGTCGCGAACATATGCAACAGCTCCATGTTGCCCGTGTCCGGCGCATTGCAGTTGAACACCTCCGATGCCCAGGACACGCGCCCCATGATCTCGGCGAGCGGTGCGTATTCGAGATTCGTGAGGCGCGTACCGGGCTCGTCGTCCTTCAGGTGCGGCAGGAACATGTTCCAGAGTTCAGCTTCCTTCGCTTGCGCCTTGAGGTCGTCCATGAACGACGCCGGATAGCGGCCCGCATTCACTTCGTCGTGCCACTGCCGAATGCGCGGCACGATCAGCTCGTCCATGAACGCGCGCACCCGGCCGCGCAGCTCTTCCACCTTCGGGGTATACGCAAATTCCATGATCGTTTCCTCGATTCCGTTCGATCAGAAGGCCGAGACACCGCCGTCCACCGCGACGGTCTGCCCCGGTCAGATATGAGTTTCCTTCGCACACAACGTGAGCATCGTCGCGACGACTTCCTCGGGGCGGCCGAGATGTTTCATCGGCGAGCCTTGCGCGAGGAAACCCTGCTGGCCACCGATGTCGCTGTCGGTCACCATCGGAGTCGTGCTGTAGAACGGACATACAGCGTTCACGCGGATCCCCGGGCGCGGATATTCGACAGACGCCGTCTTCGTTAGCCCGACGACCGCGTGCTTCGCGGCCGCGTACGCGGCGACGTTCGGCGCGCCCTCAAATTGTCAGGCCGCCGTCGACCACGATGCATTCGCCGTTCGTATAGCTCGAGGCGTCGGAAACGAGATAGAGCACGGTGCCGGCCATTTCGCGCGGCTCCGCGTGACGGCGCAGTGGGATCTCGGCCATCCAGCGCTCGTAAATGTCCTTGTTCTCGAACAGCGCGCCCGAGAACTTAGTCTTCGTCAGTCCGGGCAGCAGCGCATTGACGCGGATGCCGAGCGGTCCGCATTCCTTCGCGAACGCCTTTGTCATGTTGACGACCGCGGCCTTCGTGATCGAATAGATGCCCTGCTTGTCGCCTGGCTGCAGCGCATTTACCGACGCTGTATTGACGATTGCCCCGCCGCCCTGCGCCTTCATCATCCTACCGGCCTCGACCGACATGAAGAAGTAGCCGCGAATGTTCACTTCGACGGTCTTCTCGTAGGCCGCCAGATCGGTGTCGAGAATATGGCCGAAGTACGGATTCGCGGCCGCGTTATTGACAAGGATGTCGAGACGGCCATGCTTGCCGCGGATCTGCTCGAACGCGGCGGCGATGTCCTCCATCCTGCCGACGTGGCACGCAAGCGCCTCGGCCTGGCCGCCCGCCGCGACGATCTCGTCGGCGACCGCCTGACAATCGTCGAGCTTGCGGCTTGACACGATGACATGCGCGCCCTGCCCGGCGAGCAGCTTCGCGATTTCCTCGCCGATCCCGCGGCTCGCGCCGGTCACGAGCGCAATCTTTCCCGGCAGGTCGAACAGATTCGCTGCCATGTTTTTCTCCTCCATTTGCGTGTGCGGCGCGTGCCGCCTCAAGTTCTCAACGATGCGCGTCGATCACGCGCACCGCCTCCTCGGCCAGCGGCCCCGCCATTTCGCCGACGCGCAGCGCCGCCGCACTCGATGCGTTGCCCTTCAGCGCGCGAGACTTCACGCCCTGCGCGATCGCCGCGAGCCGGAAGAAGCTGAACACGAGATAGAAATGCCAATCGCGGATCGGTTCGATCCCGCGCAGCTCGCAATAGCGCGCGACGATCTGCTCTTCCTCCGGCACGCCGAGCGCGGTGCGATCCTGGCCCGCGAGCCCCGGGACATAGCCGTCCGACGGCAGCCGCAGGCACATGCAGAAATACGCGAGGTCCGCGAGCGGATTGCCGAGCGTCGACAGTTCCCAGTCAAGTACCGCCTTCACGCGGCAGGCGTCGCGCTCGAACATAACGTTGTCGATCCGGAAGTCGCCGTGCACGAGCGCCGGCCGCCCCGTGTCGGCCGGGCACGCATTTGGCAGCCAGGCGATCAGCGTCTCCATCGCGTCGAGCAGCTCCGTTTCCGCCGCGCGATACTGTTTCGTCCACACGCCGATCTGCCGCTCAAAATAGTTGCCGGGCCGGCCGTAGTCGGAAAGACCGACCGCGTCCACGTCGACATCGTGCAGCGCGGCCATCGTCTGCAGCACCGCGTCGTAACAGACCGCGCGGTCCGGCCGCGGCAGGTCCAGAAATGCAGGACTCCAGAAGATCCGCCCGTCCTCGAAGCTCATGACGTAGAAGAGACTGCCGATCACGTCGCGGTCCTCGCACAGGTGATACGGACGCGCGACCGGCACGCTGGTCCCCGACAACGCGGTCAGGATCCGGAACTCGCGATCTACCGCATGCGCGGACCTCAACAGTTCGCCGGGCGGCTGGCGCCTCAACACGTAGCGGCCGCTGCACGCGGTCAGCAAAAAGGTCGGATTTGACTGGCCGCCGGCAAACTTCTCCGCGTCGACGGGTCCTTTAAAACCGGGCACATGGGCTTCCAGATAGCGCGCCAGCTTGGCTAGATCGAGTTGCTGCGGCGTGTGGGTCATCGTCGCCATCATTCCGTGTTGTGGGTCAACCGTAGGTCCTGAATGCATGCCGCTCCGGATCCTCGAGATGCGGTATGCAGTTGAACGACGCCAAATGAAACGTATCAGCGTTGAAGAAATACTGAGAGATGGCGCTGTTGCGGATCTGCAGGTTCAGCGCGATCGCGCTCGACGCCGGCGCAGCAAGCACCTGCTGTGTCGTGACGGCGATCGGACCGCCCGAGCTCACCGCGAGCACGCACTGCCCGCCACCCTGTCGGATCTCGGCGCACACGTCAGTGACGCGCAGCTGGAATTGCGCCCACGTCTCGGGAACGGGGCTGCACAGCCTGTCTTCCGACCACAGCTGCAAAACCTGCCTGAGCGCCCGGAAGTACTCTTGCATCGACCCCGCTGCGAGCCGCGCGATCTCCGAATATTCGTCGCCAGCCGCGGCGAATAGCGCGTCGAAGTCGTATTCGTTCAGGCCCGCATGCCGCTCGTAGCGGATGTCCTCCCGGCCCATCCCGCGCAATATCGAGTCGATCGTCTGTGCGTGCCGACGCAGCGTGCCGCAGATCACGCGATCGAAGACGATACCCTGTCGCGCAAAATATTCGCCGAGCCAGACCGCCTGCTGCTCGCCGCGCGCGGAGAGCTCGTCGTAGTTCTCCGCGCTGAACGACGCCTGCCCGTGCCGTACCAGAAGGAGTTCAGCCATCATTTACTCGCCGAGGTAGAAGCACTCAGCTTAGTGGCCGCACAGGCATTCTCGAAGTTTATTTCGTGAATTCTGCGTCATTCGGGTGGTGAATGTAACGCTCGCGGCGAAATGCGACGCCACATGACCACCACAGGCGATCCCCAGTTCCGAAGGGCCGCGCGTTGTCGCGACGCGACGCCCCGCCCCAGCATCAAGCACCGCGCCATTCTTAGTGGCCGTTTTCAATCGCATCCACCAATCGGACCGACTTGGATGTATCGCTCAATCGTATCGGTATATGCCGTGCCCCGTCTTGCGACCGTGCCGGCCCGCCGCGACCATCTCGCGCAGCAGCGGACATGCGCGATATTTCGGGTCGCCGAAGTCCTTGAGGAACACGTCCATCACCGACAGGCAGACATCGAGCCCGACCAGGTCAGCGAGCGCGAGCGGGCCGATCGGGTGATTCGCGCCGAGCTTCATGCCCGCATCGATCTCTTCGGCGCTCGCCACTCCCTCCGCAAGCAAGTAGAACGCCTCGTTGATCATCGGCACCAGAATCCGGTTGACCACGAACCCCGGCGAGTTTTTGACGCTGATCGGCGACTTGTCGAAGCACAGTGTCAGCTCGCGGATCGCTTCTGCGGTCGCGTCGCTCGTCTGGAGGCCGCGGATGATCTCCACGAGCGGCATAAGCGGCACCGGGTTGAAGAAATGCATGCCGATGAAACGCGACGGGTCGCCGAGCGTAGCCGCGAGTGCAGTGATGGAGATCGACGACGTGTTCGACGCGATGATCGCGTCGGAACGCGCCGCCGATTCGATCTGCTTCAAGATGCGAATCTTCAGCTCGGCGCTTTCGGTCGCGGCTTCGATGACGAGATCGACGGCCGCAAGGCGCCGATAGTCGGTCGAGGTCTCGATGCGCGCGAGCCCCGCATCGCGCGTCGCCGTGTCGAGCTTCGCTTTCGCCACGAGTCGATCGAGACTTGCGGTCAGCGCCGCGAGTCCATTCGTCAGTGCCGCCTCGGCAACGTCGATCAACACGACATTCCGTCCGGCGACGGCGGCGGTCTGGGCAATGCCGCTGCCCATCGTGCCCGCACCGACGATTCCTACCGTTTCAATTCTCATATCCTTATCTCGCTGCGATGTTGCGCGTGCCGTTTTCATTGGAGGTTTTCGAAGATGGCTGCGATGCCCTGCCCGCCGCCGATGCACATCGTCACGAGCGCATAGCGCCCATGGATGCGCTGTAGCTCGAAAAGCGCCTTGACCGCGATCAGCGCCCCTGTCGCGCCAATCGGATGGCCAAGCGAAATGCCCGAGCCGTTCGGGTTCACCTTGGCCGGGTCGAACCGCAGTTCCTGCGTCACCGCACACGCCTGCGCCGCAAACGCCTCGTTCGCCTCGATCACGTCGAGATCGCCGATCGTGAGGCCGGCGCGCTCCAGCGCGATGCGTGTAGCGGGCACGGGTCCGATGCCCATGTAGCGGGGATCCACGCCGGCATGCGCGTACGATACGAGCCGCGCCATTGGCTTGAGCCCGCGCGCTTCGGCCATCTTGCGCTCCATCAGCAGGACCGCTGCCGCCGCGTCGTTGATTCCGGAGGCGTTGCCGGCCGTCACCGTGCCGTTCTCCTTCTGAAACACCGGACGCAGCCCTGCGAGCTCAGCGAGTTCGACATCCGGACGCACATGCTCGTCTGTATCGAACACGACCTCCCGCCCTTTTACCTTCCGCCTCAGCGGGATGATCTGCTCCTTGAAGCGTTCCTCCGCGATCGCGCGGGCGGCCCGGCGGTGCGATTCCAGCGCCAGCGCGTCTTGCTGCTCGCGCGTAATGCCGTACCTCTGCGCGACGTTCTCCGCGGTGATGCCCATCGGGACCGTATGGAACGGGTCGTTTAGCGCACCGAGCATCATGTCGATCAGGCGCGCGTCACC
>CAYPWK010000094.1:6579-15213 GCA_964414365.1 uncultured Burkholderia sp. | reverse complement strand
GCTCGGCGGCTCGCTCGGCCGCAAGGAAGCGACCGGGCGCGGCGTCTTCGTCGTCGGCACGGAGGCGGCCCGCCGCAAGGGGCTCGCGATCGAAGGCGCGCGCGTCGTCGTGCAGGGCTTCGGCAACGTTGGCGGCATCGCCGCACGGCTTTTCCAGGAGGCCGGCGCGAAAGTGATCGCGGTGCAAGATCACACGGGCTCTATATGCAGGACGAGCGGTATCGACGCGTCGGCGCTGCTCGAGCACGTCGCGAAGACGGGCGGCGTCGGCGGATTCGCCGGTGCTGACCCCGTCGGCAATGACGAGTTCTGGACGATCGAGAGCGACATTCTGATTCCGGCCGCGCTCGAAAATCAGATCACCGAGAAGAATGCGTCGAAGATCAGGACGAAAATCATCGTCGAAGGCGCGAACGGCCCGACGACGACGGCGGCCGACGACATCCTCCACGACAAGGGCGTGCTCGTGGTGCCCGATGTCGTGGCGAACGCCGGCGGCGTGACGGTCTCGTACTTCGAGTGGGTGCAGGACTTCTCGAGCTTCTTCTGGACCGAGGACGAAATCAACCAACGCCTCGAGCGCGTCATGCGTGAAGCGTTCAACGCCGTCTGGCAGGTGGCCGGCGACAACGAAGTCTCGATGCGCACGGCCGCGTTCATAGTCGCCTGCAAACGCATCTTGATGGCACGCGAGATGCGCGGGCTCTACCCCTGATCGTGTTGTTCGCGCGGGTCTCCAAAAACGAGTCGCAAGGGCGAACCGCGCGTCGCTCCAAACAGAAACCACGTAGTGAGTGGCGCTAGAGCACCGTGCATAACACGGTGCGCCGGGCGCCGAGCGCGGGCGGCATCGACCATGCCGCCCGCTTTCCGTTTGAGAGCGCACATCGCGGGCAAATCCGATGCTTTCGAGCGCATTACTTTGCGCTACACTGGCGCGGGGATTTTTGGCAGGTTCAAGAAGGAGATCGAACAATGAAGGTCAACAAGAGCATGCTCGTCGTCGCCCTTTGCGCGGGCACCATGATGGCGGGCAGCGCGTTCGCGCAGGATTCGGGCACGCTGAAGAAGATCAAGGACACGGGCGTCATCGCGCTCGGGCATCGCGAATCGTCGATTCCGTTTTCGTACTATGACGAGAAGCAGCAGGTCATCGGCTACTCGCGCGACTTTCAGATGAAGGTCGTCGACGCGGTCAAGAAGAAGCTCAACCTGCCGAACCTGCAGGTGAAGAACATCCCCGTCACTTCGCAAAACCGCATTCCGCTCGTGCAGAACGGCACGGTCGACATCGAATGCGGATCGACGACGAACAACGCCGAGCGTCAGCAGCAGGCAGCCTTCTCGGACACGATCTTCGTGATCGGCACGCGGTTGATGACGAGGAAGGACTCGGGCATTAAGGATTTCCCCGACCTGAAGGGCAAGACCGTGGTCACGACAGCCGGCACGACGTCCGAGCGTCTCTTGCGCAAGATGAATCAGGACAAGAACATGGGGATGAACATCATCAGCGCGAAGGACCACGGCGAGTCGTTCCATACGCTCGAAACGGGCCGTGCAGTCGCGTTCATGATGGATGACGCGCTCCTCGCCGGTGAGCGCGCGAAATCGAGGACGCCTGACGACTTCGTGATCGTGGGCACGCCGCAGTCGCGCGAGGCGTACGGCTGCATGATGCGCAAGGACGACCCCGAGTTCAAGAAGGTCGTCGACGATGCCATTGCGAAGGTCGAAACAACGGGCGAGGCCGATCAGTTGTACAAGAAGTGGTTCGAGTCGCCGATTCCGCCGAAGGGGCTCAATCTCAAGTTCCCCGAAAGCGACGATATGAAGGCCCTCTTCAAGAGTCCGAACGACAAGGCGATCGACTGAGCGCCGGCGGAGTCGGCAGCCTCTCTCGTTTCGCTATTGAAAGATTGAATCGAACGGAAGGAGTCCTGCGCTTCTTCCGTTCTTTTCGTTGGAGTCCTTGTCATGTCGTATCACTGGAATTGGGCCGTCCTGCTTCAGCCGGTCTCCACCGGCGAGCACACGACTTACCTCGGCTGGCTGCTCTCGGGCATGTGGATGACGGTATCCGTGTCGCTTTGCGCGTGGGTGATCGCGCTCATCGTCGGATCGTTTTTCGGCGTGCTGCGCACAACGCCTAGCCGCCTATTGACGGGAATCGGCACCGTGTATGTCTCGGTGTTCCGCAACGTTCCGCTCATCGTGCAGTTCTTCGTCTGGTACTTCGTCGTGCCGGAGCTCCTCCCTGTATCGATCGGCAACGCGTTCAAGCAATCGCCGCCCGGCCTGCAGTTCTTCACGTCGTCGGTCGTCTGCCTTGGGCTCTTCACGGCCGCGCGCGTTTGCGAGCAGGTGCGCTCGGGCATCGAGGCGTTGCCGCGCGGGCAGCGTGCCGCGGGTCTCGCGCTCGGCTTTACACAGTGGCAGACCTATCGCCACGTGCTTCTGCCCGTCGCCTACCGGATCATCGTGCCGCCGCTCACGTCCGAGTTTCTCAACATCTTCAAGAACTCGGCCGTCGCCTCGACGATTGGCCTGCTCGAGCTCTCCGCGCAGGCACGACAGCTCGTCGACTACACTGCGCAGGCCTATGAATCGTTCATCGCCGTGACGGTTGCCTACCTGATCATCAATCTCGTCGTGATGACGTTCATGCGCTGGGTCGAGAGCAAGACGCGTCTGCCCGGTTATATCGGAGGCAAGTGATGCACCATTTCGATTGGACGAGTATCCCCGGCGCACTGCCGGCACTCGCGTCGGGCGCTATCATCACGCTCGAGATCACGCTGATCGCGATCGTCGTGGGCATCGTGTGGGGGACGGTGCTCGCGATGATGCGTCTTTCCGGCGTCGCGCCGCTCGCGTGGTTCGCGCAGGGCTACGTCACGACTTTCCGCTCGATCCCGCTCGTCATGGTTCTGCTGTGGTTCTTTCTGATCGTGCCGCAGATTCTCCAGAACGTGCTCGGGCTTTCGCCGAACATCGATATCCGCCTTGCCTCGGCGATGGTCGCGTTCTCGCTCTTCGAGGCCGCCTACTACTCCGAGATCATTCGCGCGGGGATTCAATCGGTATCGCGCGGGCAGGTCAATGCATCGTTCGCGCTCGGTATGACCTACTGGCAATCGATGCGCTACATCATCCTGCCTCAGGCGTTTCGCGCGATGGTTCCGCTCCTGCTGACGCAGGCCATCGTGCTTTTTCAGGACACGTCGCTCGTCTACGTGATCAGCCTCGCTGATTTCTTTCGCACGGCCACCAATATCGGCGACCGGGACGGCACGATGGTCGAGATGATACTGTTTGCCGGCGCTTGCTATTTTGTCGTGTGCGCGGTGGCGTCCGGCGTGGTCAAAGGGCTTCGGAAAAAGGTCGCAAGATGATTTCACTCAAGAACGTATCGAAGTGGTATGGGCAGTTCCAGGTGCTCACCGATTGCACGACAGAGGTAAAGAAGGGCGAAGTCGTCGTCGTCTGCGGGCCGTCCGGTTCGGGCAAGTCGACGCTCATTAAAACCGTCAACGGCCTGGAGCCGTTCCAGCAGGGCGATATCGTCGTCAACGGACAGTCGTTGAAGGATAGGAGCACGAACCTGTCGAAGCTGCGCGCGAAAGTCGGGATGGTGTTTCAGCACTTCGAGCTGTTTCCGCATCTGACCATCACCGAGAACCTGACGCTCGCGCAGATGAAGGTGCTCGGCCGGTCAAAGGACGAGGCGACGACCAAGGGGATGAGGCTCCTCGATCGCGTCGGCTTGAGGACGCACGCCGACAAGTATCCGGGCCAGCTCTCCGGCGGCCAGCAGCAGCGCGTCGCGATCGCGCGGGCGCTCTCGATGGATCCGGTCGCGATGCTCTTCGACGAGCCTACCTCGGCGCTCGATCCGGAGATGATCAATGAAGTGCTCGACGTGATGGTCGAACTCGCGAAGGAAGGCATGACGATGATGGTCGTCACGCATGAGATGGGGTTCGCGAAGAAAGTCGCCCACCGCGTCATCTTCATGGATCGCGGCCTCATCGTCGAAGACGATCAAAAGGAAGCGTTCTTCGCCAATCCCAAATCGGATCGCGCCAAAGACTTCCTCGCGAAGATCCTGCACTAGCTCACGATTCGTAGGCCGCGACGTCGTCCGATTCGGCCGCGAAATCTCCAGCCGCGGCCGATCCGGCGCGCATCGAGACCGAAGCGGTTTCGTCGCATGCCGGGTTGCGCGCCTTCTCGAGCACGTGCCTCGGCACCGGGATATGCGCGCGCGCGGCCACATCGCCATCCTGGAACATCAGAAGATCGCCGGGCTCGAAAGCCGTCCACACCTCGTCGTCGGTGAGCGGCTGGGTGGCGATCACGGCCACGCGGTCTTCGGGTGTCGTGTACTGCGCGAAGTCAATCGACATGTCAGCATCGATCAAGTGCGCGGTGGAGAACGGCCAGCGCCGCACGAGGTAGTGCAGGTGTGTCGAGCAATGAGCGAAGAGCGCCTGCCCGTTCGACATCAGGAAGTTGAAGACGCCGTAGTTCGTGATGTCGCGTGTGAGCTCGGCAACCGCCGCAAAAAGATCGTGAAGCGGCGGCTGTGCGCAGGGAAACGCTTGACGCAAGCCTTGCATGATCGCGCAGAACGCTAGCTCGCTATCGGTCGTGCCGACCGGCTGGCAAATGCCCGAGAGCGTCGGCCGGTAATCCTTGAGGTCGCCGTTGTGGGCAAAGATCCAGTGCCGGCCCCAGAGCTCGCGCATGAACGGATGACAGTTCTCGAGCAGGATATGGCCCTGCGTCGCCTTGCGAATGTGTGCGATCGTGTTCTTCGACTTGATCGGATAGCGCTTGACCATTTCGGCGATCGGCGAAGTGGCCGACGACTGATGGTCGATGAAGAGCCTGCAAGCTTTGTCTTCGAAGAAGGCGATGCCCCATCCGTCGGCGTGATGATCGGTGACGCCGCCCCGCGCCGCAAAGCCGGTGAAGGAGAACGTGACGTCCGTCGGCGCGGCGCAGTTCATTCCGAGGAGTTGGCACATGTTACTGGTGGGTGCTGGGGCTGCGATGGGGCGAGCCGTTTGCTGAACCCGCTACAATATGTTTTTTGAAGCATATACCGAGCCGCTGGTCGAAAAAAGCGAAATCAGCGCGCGCGGCCCGGCGGCCGTTGCGGTTTTTCCACGGCCCGTCTCTGGACTTTTTACGTGTGCCGCGCTCCGGTTCGCTATCGAGTCGCCGCAAACGAGCCAGTTTTCACTTCTTCGATCGTCGCCATGACCGTTTCCCTTTCGACTCCGAGTGCGGCGGCAAGCGCCGGCCGCCCGTCAACGCTTACGCTTTCGCGTCCCGACGACTGGCATTTGCATCTACGCGATGGCGCGATGCTGGCCGCGGTCCTGCCGCATACGGCGCGCCAGTTCGGCCGCGCGATCGTCATGCCGAACCTGAAGCCGCCCGTTACGACGACCGAGGCTGCACGCGCCTACCGCGAGCGGATTCTGGCTGCGCTGCCGGCCGGCATGGCCTTCGAGCCGTTGATGACGCTCTACCTGACCGACAATACGGTGCCCGACGAGATCCGGCGTGCACGCGAGAGCGGCTTTGTCCACGGCGTGAAGCTTTATCCGGCCGGCGCGACGACGAACTCGGATGCCGGCGTAACCGATCTGCGCAAATGCGCGAAAGCGCTCGAAACGATGCAGGAAACGGGCATGCCGTTGCTGATCCACGGTGAGGTAACGGACCCTTCCGTCGATCTGTTCGATCGCGAGAAGGTCTTCATCGATCGCGTCATGGAGCCGCTGCGCCGCGATTTTCCGGCGCTCAAGGTCGTGTTCGAGCACATCACGACGAAAGACGCAGCCGACTATGTCCGCGATGCAGACGCAACACAGGGGCGTCTCGGCGCGACGATCACGGCCCATCATCTTCTCTACAATCGAAACGCGATCTTTCAGGGTGGCATTCGCCCGCACTACTACTGCCTGCCTGTGCTCAAGCGGGAGACCCATCGCGTCGCGCTCGTGGCAGCGGCGACCTCCGGGGATCCGCGGTTCTTCCTCGGCACCGACAGCGCACCGCATCCGAAGGGGCTGAAGGAGCATGCATGTGGTTGCGCGGGCTGCTACACGGCGCTCCACGCGCTCGAGCTCTATGCGGAGGCGTTCGATCAGGCGGACGCGCTTGACAAAATAGAAGGCTTCGCGAGCTTTTTCGGCGCGGACTTCTACGGCCTGCCGCGCAGTACCGAGAAGGTGACGCTCGTGCGCGAGCCATGGAGGCTGCCGGCCGCGATCGAGGCGGGCGACACTTCGATCGTGCCGTTGCGCGGCGGTGAAGAAATCGGCTGGCGGCTCGCTTGACGCTTCCGATGGTCAAGATCGTTTGTGGACCGATGCCAACGTGAGCGAGAGATTCGCTGACTTCGAGAAGATCGATTGGTCCGCGCCCTGGTTCTCCTCATTCGCCGAGCGCGGTGCCCGCTGGCAAGGCGTGGCGCTGGACCACCCAGACGACTACCTCTACGAACTGCAGCGCGATGCGCGCGAAAGCGGTCAGACGACTGGCCGCGGCGCGTCGCTGACCTTCATTGCCCAGGCTGAGCTGCCCGCCGGTACGGCGTATGAGGCGCATATCGCGGCGACTGGCGGTGTGCCGACGCGCGAGAATCTGCACGATTTCTTCAACGCGCTGGTCTGGTTTAGCTATCCGCGCGTCAAGGCCACGCTCAACGCCCGGCAGGCTAGGGCGATCGAGCACGACGGGATCGGCGGGTCGCGCGGGGCCGAGCGCGACGCACTGACGCTTTTCGACGAGAATGCCGTCGTTTTCGTCACATCGGACCCGTTGCTGAGCCGCGCGCTTATCGAGTTCGACTGGCGGCGGCTTTTCGTGACCGAGCGCGCCGCCTGGGGCCGGCGTTGCCTCGTCCGCCCGTTCGGGCATGCCTTGCTCGAAAAACTGATTCGTCCCTATAAGGCTTGCACCGGGCATGCGTGGATCGTCGACGCGCCGCCGGAGTTCTTCGACTGGCCGCTCGCGCGGCAAACGGCATGGCTGGACGAGACGATCGCCGCGGCGCTTTTCGCGGCGCCCGCTTCGGCGTCCGCTTGTACCTCCGCTTTTGCGCCCGCTTCGGCGTCCGCTTCTGCCTCCGCTTTTGCGTCGTTAAGCAGCCGAATGTTCGCGCCGTTGCCCATTCTGGGCATCCCGGGATGGTGGCCGGCCAACAGCGATCCCGTTTTTTACGACGACGACCGCGTGTTTCGCCGAGGACGCCGAGCCGCGGGCAATCACCCGACCCGAACGTAGGGGCGGCCCGGCGCCATGAACGGGCGCGAGAGCGCGGCGGCGGCCGGCTGGTATACTTGCAGCGCAAAGCAGGCCAGGCAGTCGCGGCCTCCTGGCGTCGGGCTTCGGCTTTGACGGTAGGAGGGCGAGGAAAGTCCGGACTCCATAGGGCAGGGTGATGGCTAACGGCCATCCGTGGCGACACGCGGAACAGGGCAACAGAAAGCAGACCGCCGATGGCCCGGCGAGAAGCGGGGATCAGGCAAGGGTGAAACGGTGCGGTAAGAGCGCACCGCGGCTGCGGCGACGCAGTCCGGCACGGCAACCTCCACCCGGAGCAATTCCAAGTAGGCAGGCACGCATCTTCGGATGCAGGACGGGGCCCCCGTCTTGTCTGCGGGTAGGAAGCTCGAGCGCGTCAGCAATGGCGCGCCTAGAGGAATGGCTGCCACGCGCGCGGCGCCCATTGCGGCGTCGCGCGTGCACAGAATCCGGCTTACCGGCTTGCTTTGCGGATTCCCCGAAAGGCCGGCGTCATCATTGGGCGCCGGCTTTTTTATGCCTCGTTTTCGACGATATCGAATGAATGTGAGAGCTCGGCCGTCTTGGCGAGCATGATCGAGGCCGAGCAGTACTTGTCGTGCGACAGATTGATGGCGCGCTCGACCGTCGACGGGTTGAGGTTTTTGCCCGTGACGGTGAAGTGAAAGTGGACCTTCGTGAAGACCTTGGGATCTTCGCTTGCGCGCTCGGCCTTCAGCGTAACCGAACAGCCGACGATCTCCTGCCGGCTTTTCTTGAGGATCATCACGACATCGTAGGCTGTGCAGCCGCCGGTGCCGAGCAGCACCATCTCCATCGGCCGCGGCGCGAGGTTGCGGCCGCCGCCTTCGGGCGCTCCATCCATCATGGCCAGATGGCCGCTGCCTGTCTCGGCGGCGAATGCCATGCCGCCAGGCCCCATCCAGCTCACTGTGCATTCCATGTCGAAGCTCCCGCGCGGTTGATCAGTCGAAACACGTATTCTACCGCGCCGCCCCAAGCGGGCCGGGGCGCTACGAGCACCGACGACGCAGGCGCATTCCGCGATCGCACATATCGATATTCCACATTATGAGTTACGATTTCGCCATGCAGATCTTCTTGCGCGTTCGCCGCCGCCTCTGTACAATGCACTTCATTGGTTGTCGTGTTCGGCAACCTCCGCATGTCTCCTCCACCCTCCTCCTAAGGTGGATTCAGCCCGAACCGCGCGTTCGGGCTTTTTTTTTGACTGCTCGCGACGAATTCCTTTATAATTCAGGGCTTTTCCGCATTCATGCCCGCGGAAGAAGAACAGGGAGAGCCTGC
>CAYPWK010000094.1:1394-6479 GCA_964414365.1 uncultured Burkholderia sp. | reverse complement strand
GTGGCCGGCAGCGCGCCGGCGCGCCCCGAGTCGAAAGACTAAAGGGATTCAAGCGCCGTCAGCGCCGCGAACAAGCAGGAACAACATCAAGGGCAGGGCAATTTTTTTGGATCGATCATGAAGACATTTTCCGCCAAAGCCCATGAGGTGACGCGTGAATGGTACGTGATTGACGCGACGGATAAGGTTCTCGGCCGTGTCGCCAGCGAAGTGGCACGCCGTCTTCGCGGCAAGCACAAGCCTGAGTTCACCCCGCACGTCGATACCGGCGATTTCATCATCGTCATCAATGCCGGCAAGCTTAAGGTGACCGGCAGCAAGACGACGGACAAGAAGTACTACCGCCATTCGGGCTACCCGGGCGGCATCTACGAAACGACGTTCGGCAAGATGCAGGAGCGTTTCCCGGGCCGCGCGCTCGAGAAGGCCGTCAAGGGCATGCTCCCGAAAGGGCCGCTCGGCTACGCGATGATCAAGAAGCTGAAGGTCTACGCCGAAGCCACGCATCCGCATACGGCTCAGCAGCCGAAAGTGCTCGAGATCTAAGGGGAGCCCACATGATCGGTAACTGGAACTATGGCACGGGCCGTCGCAAGAGCGCTGTCGCCCGTGTGTTCATCAAGGCGGGCAAGGGCGAGATCGTCGTCAACGGCAAGCCCATCGCCGACTACTTCTCGCGCGAAACGTCGCTCATGATCGTGCGTCAGCCGCTCGAGCTCACGAACCATGCCACGACGTTCGACATCAAGGTCAACGTCACGGGCGGCGGCGAGACGGGGCAAGCGGGTGCCGTTCGTCACGGCATCACGCGCGCGCTGATGGACTACGATGCAACGCTGAAGCCGGCGCTCTCGAACGCCGGGTTCGTGACGCGCGATGCGCGTGAAGTCGAGCGTAAGAAGGTCGGCTTCCACAAGGCACGTCGCCGCAAGCAGTTCTCGAAGCGTTAAGCGCGTCGCCGCGCACGCGCCGCGAGAGCGGAATGGCGTTGCGCAGGCTGTGCGAAGAGCCGCCGCTGCCCGAGCCCGGGCTTCGGCGGCTCTTTTCGTTGCTGGCCCGCATGCACCTATCGCAATCAAGGCTTTCAGCACGATATCCGCGAGCGCCTTACAATGGCACTAGCAGCTTTTTTGGAGAGTTCGAATGACCGCCGTCACCGATACCGCAGTGACCGAAATGCCTGCCCCGTTCGTCTTTACGGACGCGGCGGCTGACAAGGTGAAGCAACTGATCGACGAAGAGGGCAATCCCGATCTCAAACTGCGCGTTTTCGTGCAGGGCGGTGGTTGCTCGGGGTTTCAGTATGGTTTTACTTTCGATGAGACCGTCAACGAAGACGACACCGTCATGGTGAAGGGCGGTGTGCAACTGTTGATCGACTCGATGAGCTATCAGTACCTCGTCGGCGCGGAGATCGACTACAAAGACGATCTCAACGGCGCCCAGTTTGTGATCAAGAACCCGAACGCCTCAACCACCTGCGGTTGCGGATCGTCGTTCTCGGTCTGATTCGGCATCGATCGCAATTCGATCGCCGCGGCTCGCAGTAGCCTTTCCGCCGCGGTGGTCGGGGCGGGGCCTTATGGCCCCGTTTTATTATGCCGGCGGAATCCGTGATTCGCGATCAGGCCGCCGCCATTGCAGCGATACAGTGGTAGGGTCGTAAGCCGCCGCCGTCACCGCGGATAAATAGCCCCGAGAATCCGCTCGCCCGCCGCGCCCGTGACGGCCGGCAGGTTGCCCGGTGCGCGTTCTGTGCAGCGCATCGCCAGCCAGGCGAATGCGAGCGCTTCCACATGATGGGGCGGTACGCCCAGCGCATCGGTCGTTTCCACCGGAACGCCGCTCACGCCGCTTTTCGCAAGCGCCGCTTCGATCGCTTTCAGCACCTCGGGGTTGCGCGCACCGCCGCCGCAGGCATAGATGGCGCGGCAGTCGGACGCGTGCCGCTCGATTTCGCGCGCAATGGTGACACCGGTCAGCGCCGTCAGCGTCGCCTGGACGTCGGCCGGCTTCAATGCATCGCCGCCAAACGCGGCGAGCTTGGCGTCGAGCCACGTCGCATTGAAGAGGTCGCGGCCGGTGCTTTTCGGCGGTGCGAGCTCGAAGAACGGCTCGTCGAGCAGCGCATTCAGCAGCGGCTGGTGCACGACCCCGCTGGCCGCGAATCGACCGCCTTCGTCGTACGGCGTGCCGACATGTCGTAGCACCCATTCGTCGAGCAGCACGTTTGCGGGGCCACAATCGAATCCGCGCACCGACGCATCGACGCGTCCGTCGACGTGCGCGGGCAGGATCGTAATGTTGCTGATTCCGCCGAGGTTGCAGATCACCCGAGTTTCGTCGTCGGATCCGAAAACCTGCGCGTGGAACGCCGGCACGAGCGGCGCGCCCTGGCCGCCGGCCGCCACATCGCGGCTGCGGAAGTCCGCGACGACGTCGATATGCGTCATCTCGGCGAGCAAGGCGGGATTGTTGATCTGGCGCGTATAGCCCTTTTCCGGGCGGTGGCGCACCGTTTGGCCATGCACGCCGATGGCGCGCACCCGCGTGGGCGCGATGTTGGCCGAGCGCATCAGCTCGTGACAGCAGACGGCATACCGGGATGCTAGCGCCGAGGCGGCGAGCGCCTCGCGCTCGATCTCATTCTCGCCCGGCTGCTGCAGCGCGAGCAGCGCACCGCGCAGGCCGTCGGCGAAAGTGACGAAGGCATCGGCGAGCACGACGGGCCGCTTGCCGGTGGAGAACTCGACGGCGATCCCGTCGACACCGTCGAGGCTCGTGCCCGACATTAGTCCGAAATAGATACCGTCGGCATTGGGGGGCGCGTTACGCGGCACGCTAGGCTCCTCATCGTTGGTTTCCCGGAGCCCCCCATTATCCGCGCAAGAGAAGACCCCGTTAAGCGAACGGTGCCCGGAAGCGCGGCGAGAATATGGGACAATTGAGGCTTTTGCAACATCCCCGCTTTAAGAACTTCAAAGATGAGCACCGAGTCCACTGCCAAACCCGCGCCGACGTATCCGATCACGGACGAGGTTCGCCATGCGCTTGCCGTCGCCAAGCGCGGCGCCGATGAACTGCTGATCGAAGAGGAGTTCGCGGGCAAGCTCGCGAGGAGCGCCGCAACGGGCAAGCCGCTGCGGATCAAGCTCGGGCTCGATCCCACGGCGCCCGATATCCATATCGGCCACACGGTCGTGCTGAACAAGATGCGGCAACTGCAGGATCTTGGTCATACCGTCATCTTCCTGATCGGCGATTTCACTTCGTTGATCGGCGATCCGTCCGGTCGGAATGCGACGCGCCCGCCGCTTACGCGCGAGCAGATCGAATCGAATGCAAAAACGTACTTCGAGCAGGCTTCGCTCGTGCTCGACAGGGAAAAGACGGAGATCCGCTACAACAGCGAGTGGTCGATGCCGCTCGGCGCGGACGGCATGATCAAGCTCGCTTCCCGCTACACGGTTGCGCGCATGCTCGAGCGCGACGATTTTACGAAACGTTTTCAAGGCGGCGTTCCGATCTCGATCCACGAGTTCCTCTACCCACTGATGCAAGGCTACGACTCTGTCGCGCTCAACGCGGATCTGGAGCTCGGCGGAACGGACCAGAAGTTCAATCTGCTCGTTGGTCGCGAATTGCAGAAGCAGTATGGGCAAGAGCAGCAATGCATCCTGACGATGCCGCTGCTCGAGGGGCTCGACGGCGTCGACAAGATGTCCAAGTCGAAGAACAACTATGTGGGCATCAGCGAGAAGCCGAGCGAGATGTTCGGCAAGCTCATGAGCATCTCGGACGACCTGATGTGGCGCTATTACGAGCTGCTCTCGTTTCGCGGCCTCGATGAGATCGCGCGCTTCAAGCGCGAAGCCTCGGAAGGTCGCAACCCGCGCGACTTCAAGGTCATGCTCGCGCAGGAGATCGTCGCGCGCTTCCATTCGCAAGCCGATGCGGATCGTGCGCTGGACGAGTTCAACTATCGCGCGAAGGGCGGCGTGCCCGACGATATTCCGTCGGTGGCGCTCACGGGTGCACCGCTCGGCATCGGTCAGCTGCTCAAGCAGGCAGGCCTCGTCCCATCCACGAGCGAGGCGCTGCGCAACATCGAGCAAAACGGCGTGAAGATCGATGGCGTGACGATCTCGGACAAGGCACAGAAGATCGAAGCGGGCGAATACGTCGTGCAGGTCGGCAAGCGCCGCTTTGCGCGCGTCACGCTGTCGGCATGAAGGTGCCCACGCGATGATTGCTTTGATTCAGCGCGTTGCCCGCGCCGAGGTGCGCGTGGGCGAGCGCGTCACGGGGCAGATCGGCGCGGGGCTGCTTGCGCTCGTTTGTGCCGAGCGAGGCGACACGGAGGCCGTCGCGGACAAGCTCGTCGCGAAGGTGCTCGGCTATCGCGTCTTCGGTGACGCCGCGGGCAAGATGAATCTGCCCGTCACCAATATCGACGGCGAGGGCCGTACGGGCGGCCTGCTGCTCGTTTCTCAGTTCACGCTTGCTGCCGATACAGACAGCGGCTTGCGGCCAAGCTTCACGCCGGCGGCGCCGCCCGACGAAGGCCGGCGTCTATTCGACTACTTTGTTACGGCTGCGCGTGCGCGGCATCCGATCGTCGAAACAGGCGAGTTCGGGGCCGAGATGCAGGTCTCGCTCGTCAACGACGGGCCCGTCACGTTCTGGCTGCGAGCGCGCGGCTGACGGCCGGAAGAGGTTCACGCGAGATGGCGACCCGAGTGCTTCTCATTCGTCATGGTGAAACTGCCTGGAACCGCGTCAAGCGGATCCAAGGGCATCTCGATATTCCGCTGGCGGCGAGCGGCTTGGCCCAAGCCGAGCGGTTGGCTGCGCGGTTTGGGCGCCGGCTCAAAGCTTCGCATCCGGCGAAGTTGACGCGTGAAGCGGGTTCGGTGGATTCAGCCGATGAGCTGGCGAGCTCAGCGCTCGACGCCATCTATTCGAGTGACCTTCAGCGTGCGCAGCAAACGGCGCAGCCGACGGCAACCGCACTTCGCCTTCCGCTGCGTCTATGCACAGGGCTGCGCGAGCGTGCCTACGGCGTATTCCAGGGGCATGACAGCG
>CAYPWK010000094.1:0-1294 GCA_964414365.1 uncultured Burkholderia sp. | reverse complement strand
GATACGCCGTTGACGAGCGCCCAGCGAATGACGGGCGCCACGGCATGCACGCCGGGCCGCGCAAGCGTGCCTTGCAAGCGCGCGAGCGCGGAGAAGCCGATAAGGCGCTGTGCCCAATCCGGCAGCAGATCGACAGCGGCCCCGAACATCAAGGCGCCGGCCGGCTTCATGAGCGCCCGATCGGGTGCCGCATGGCGGAGGATGCTCACGACTTCCTGCACACGCGGCCCGGCTTCGAGCTCGGTCTGCATGGACATCAGATAAGCCGCTATCTCATCGCGCGAGCAAGGGACGTCGACCGCCCCGAGCAACTGCGCGATCCGTGCCATTTCGGCGTAGTAGCGGTCTTGCGCGAAGGGCGCGAGCGCCGGGTTGACGTAGCGTAGATGCGCGGCAAGAAAGCTCGAGGCCTCGGCGACATGAACCCAAGTCAGCAGCCGAGGGTCGTCGGCCCGATAGGGCCGGCCGTCGGGCGCCGTTCCCTTCACAGCGGCGTGGATGCGCTTTACGCGCTCGATCAGCGCGAGCGCGTCGTGCCGGTTGCCGTAGGTCGTACCCGAGATGAATGTCGCGGTTCGGCGCAGCCGGCCGAGCATGTCGGTGCGAAAAGTCGAGTGATCCCACACGCCGGCGAGCGCGAGCGGATGGAGCGCTTGCAGCATCAACGCGCTGATGCCGCCGATCATCATGGATGGGAAATCCGCATGAACCTGCCAGCACGCGGAGTCCGGACCGAAAAGCCCCGGGTCGCCTGGCGGCGAGGAGTAATCGAGCGACGGCCCGCCGCTGCCCGCGGTCAAATGCGTCACGGCGTGTACGACCTTCGTGCGCAAATGGCCGGCGAGCGCGCGTCCGATGCCGGAGCGCTCAGGGGGCGGATTGCCGGCATGGTCTGACATCGTTGTGGCTTCCGTTATCGAGACTGTGTGCTTTGCCGATCGAGCCTGCCCGGAACAACGTGTGCCTCAGGCGTTAGCGCGGATCGGGCTCGTCAGCGTCCCAGAGGCTGCGTACGGGGCTTGACGCCGCGGGCGCCGTCAGGCCGAAGTGACGGTAGGCGGCGAGCGTTGCCACGCGGCCGCGCGGAGTGCGCTGCAGGTAGCCTTGCTGGATCAGATACGGCTCGAGCACGTCCTCGATCGTGTCGCGCTCCTCGCCGATCGCAGCCGCCAAGTTGTCGACGCCGACGGGGCCTCCGTCGAACTTGTGCAGGATCGCCTCGAGCAGTTTGCGGTCCATCAGGTCAAAGCCCACCGGATCGACATCGAGCATGGCGAGCGCTGCATCGGCGACG
>CAYPWK010000093.1:6265-15268 GCA_964414365.1 uncultured Burkholderia sp. | reverse complement strand
CTTGTATGTAATGTTCGTGCGCGCGGCAACGGCTTGGCGGATTGCGAGAATGCCTGAGTGAAAGTAGGTCCCGTCGCCGAGATTCTGAAAAACGTGGCGCGTCTTGGTGAACATCGAGTGCGAGGCCCAATCGACGCCTTCACCCCCCATCTGAATGAGCCCTGTTGTGCCGCGATCCATCCACGAGGCCATGAAATGGCAGCCGATACCAGCCTGCGCGATCGAGCCTTCGGGCACTTTCGTCGACGTATTGTGCGGGCAGCCCGAGCAGAAGTAGGGCGTGCGCTTCACCGCATCGGCGGCGTTCGAGAGGATTTGCGGAGCGACGAGGTCGACGACGCGCTCGCGCCTGTCGAGCGCGGGCTTATGGCGTGCGAGCCATCCGGCCAATACCGGCAGTACGCGCGAAGGGCGCAGCTCGCCGAGTGCCGGGAGGAGCGGCGCGCCATCGGCATCGTGCTTGCCGAGGACGCGCGGGCGCCCGCCGACGACGCGGTTGTACAGATGGTCTTTGATCTGCTGCTCGACGACGGGCCCTTTCTCCTCGATGACGAGCACTTCGTCGAGGCCCTCGACAAACGCCTCGAGACGCGTCGTTTCGAGCGGAAACGACAGGCCGACCTTGTAGATCCGCACGCCGGCGGCATCGAGCTCGGCAACCGAAAGGTCGAGCCGGCGCAGCGCCTCCATCAAGTCGAGATGGGCTTTTCCGCATGTGACGATGCCGACGTTCGCCCGGGGGCTCGCCGCGATCCATTTATCGATCGTGTTCGTGCGCGCGAAACAGCGCACCGCCTCGAGCTTGGCCGCAAGGCGCGCTTCGATCGTAAGACTCGGCAAGTCGGGCCAGCGATTGTGCAGCCCACCGGCAGGCGGCTCGAATTCGACGGGGGCATTCCACTCTGTCGTCAATGTATCGAGATCGACGGTGGAACCCGATTCGACCGTTTCCGAAATGGCTTTGAACCCGACCCAGGCACCCGAGAACCGCGAAAGCGCGTAACCGTAGGCGCCGAACTCGAGCATCTCGGCGATATTCGCCGGATTCACGATCGGCATCTGCCAGGCCATCATCGCGAAGTCGCTTTGATGCGGCATCGACGATGAGACGCATCCATGATCGTCGCCGGCGACCACGAGGACGCCGCCGTGAGGCGACGACCCATAGGCATTGCCGTGCTTGAGCGCGTCGCCGGCGCGGTCGACGCCGGGTCCTTTGCCGTACCACATCGCGAATACACCGTCGACGGTGCGAGCCTCGTCGGCCTCGACGCGCTGCGTGCCGAGCACGGCCGTGCCGCCGAGCTCTTCGTTGATCGCCGGCAGAAAGCGGACCTCGTGTGCGTCGAGCAGCTTCTTCGCCTTCCACAATTGCTGATCGACCATACCGAGCGGCGAGCCGCGGTAGCCGCTTACGAAGCCGGCCGTGGCCAGGCCGCGCGCTCGGTCGAGCCTGCGCTGCGTCAGCAGAATCCGCACGAGCGCCTGCGTGCCGGTCAGAAAAATGCGCCCGCGCATGGCGGTCAGGTTATCGGTGAGCTGGTAGTCCGAAAGGACGGGGATGCCGTCGGTCGGAAGGCGGGCGGTCATGGCGAGGTCTCCTGATCTCGTGAACTGCGCAACTCGCGAGAGCGAGCCGGACGGCGGGTACGCCGAACGGCCTGTGAAACCTCAATTCTTTCGCGCCAATAGCGGACGATTTTTGCTATATCGACTGTTCGCGCGGCGTATCGCGGCGGTTTTCACCCGCTTCGGCCGGTTTCGGCGATAATTTTTCCTCCTCGGGCGTAAGCGCAACGACATCATGAAAATGCTCGTAGTCGATGTGCCGCACGCCGTCTTCGTCGTCGTAGAGCAGATCGATGAAGCGGTGCCGCCAGCGGATATGCTCATGCGACCACGTGTAGCGCGTTTCCATCAGCTGTGTCGTCGTTTCGTCCGCGCCTTCGAGATATATCATCAGCGAAGCGCTGCTCGCCGCGAGACTTTCGGGCGTCTCGCCATAGAGGGGGCTCGCTTCGTCGATAACATGCATGAGGTTCCATCCGAGCAGGAAGATCGGATGACGATCGCGCACGAGCTGCAAGTCGGTGATGCGCCAGAGTGAATAGCCTTCGGGCGTCGATTCCCGGCGCATGAGCCGCAGCTTCGCCTCCGCTTCGACGATCACGTTCTGGCGTGCGTTCGCGGCGCGCACCATCAGCGTCGGGCGGCCATCGAGCGGGCGAACGACGGCGTAGCGCGAAAAAATGATCCGTGCGCGCGGACGCGAGAAGCGCACGAAGATGAGGCCCGTCGCCAGGGCGATGCTCGACATGCCTATGAAAATTTCGAGCGTGGCGACGAGATGGGCGTACACGGACTGCGGATGCATATCGCCGTAGCCCACGGTCGCGAGCGTCTCCACGCTGAAGAAGAATGCGCCGAGAAAGCCCGCCGGCGATTGGTTTGCGATCGGCGCCGATCCGCAGAGATAGAGCAGAGCGAAAGCGGTATTGAGCAACAGAAAGAGAGCGCCGAGCGCGCAGAAGAACTGCGGCCAGCTTGCCGTCAGCGCCCGATGGTAGATGTCGAGGAAGATCGGCTCCGGCATGTTGTGCGTCACGACGGTGCCGGTTTGAGTGCGCAGCGTGCGGCTTGTGCGCACGCTGCGTCGCCCGCTGCGCGTGCGGCTCATCTTCGCGCCCGAGTGGACGTCGGTGTCAATTTGCTGTCGCGTAGTCGATCGCATGGCGCCGGCCCGTGGTTCGGATCGGGCCTGAGCGTACCATGTACGCCCCAACGTTGCCTTCCCTACACGAACGTCTGGGCCGACGAGCCGATGGTCCCTCTTAGGGAAATGCCCTCGGCTTCGGCACGCCGGCGCCGTGCTCGATATCGGCGATTGCCTGCTGATGGGCCGCCTCGATCGCGTCGGCTTCGTGCTCGTAGCCGCTGTCGCCGCCGACCGTCGTCCACCTTTGCACGGGCTTGTCCAGGTGACGGATTTCGTATTCGGCGTCCCAATGCGCGCCTTCGAGCGGAATCGGCCGCACGTGAATCGAATAGACGCCGTAAAGATAAAGTTGCTCGGCCATATGCGCCTCCCTGTGCCTTGCTTTGGCAAGCGTTCGGGAATGAGGCAAGAAACGGTCCGGGAATGAAGCCCTCCGCGACCGGCGCCAGCGCGGGCGGCGCGTTAAAGCTCGAGCTCGCCGAGAATCCGGTGAGCCAGCGCCTTGCCCTCCTCCAACGCTTCAGTCGCCGTCGTGTTCGGCGTCTCGACTTCGTAGGCCGCCGTTTCGCGTTCGGTGGCGTCGTCGCGAGCGAGCGACACGACGCCTTGGAATTGCCCGTTATCGAGCTGGCGCACTGTCACCGTCGCCGTATAGATGCCTTTCGTGTAGGTGACGTCGTCCATGATGTCGCTCCTCTCCTGTCGAGTGGATGCATTGCATCGTAGCACCGGTTCGCGAAGGCTTCATGTCGAATGCTTGCCGCCGGGAATGTCCGGTGCATCTGCATTCCCGAGGGAATGGGCGAACAACGTCGGCCGGCACCTGAATAGATCAGACGTCCTGCAGCAGCGCGGCGACTTCGTCGACCGTCGGCGAATGTGCACCCGCGTAGCGGCAGGCGGCAGCACCGGCCGCCAACGCGAACGACAGATGCTGACGCCAGCCCTCATGCGGACGGCGCATGAGACTGAAGAGCAACCCGCCGATCGAGGCATCGCCCGCGCCGACCGTATCGACGACTTCGACCCGCGGCGGCGCAGCTTCGATCGTCTCGCCGCCGACGAAGAGCGTCGCCACGCTTGCGCCGCGCGTGATCAGGATAGCCGCATCGGGGTTCATCGCGCGCAGCGTTGCGATGGCGCTCGTTTCGTCGGTGTTGAAGAGACACCGCAAGTCTTCGTCCGAGACCTTGATCAGGTCGGCCAGCGCGGCCATCGTCTCGAGCATCGGGCGATAGCCGTGCTCCATCAGATTGCGGTAGTTGGGATCGAAGCTGACTTTGACGCCGCGTGCGCGAAGCTCGGCCGCGAGCGTGGCGAGCGTCGCGCCGAGCGGCTGCCGGGCGAGGCTGATTCCGCCGAAATGCGCCCACTGCACCGTCTTTTCCCAGCCTTCGGGCAAGAGCTCCGGATCGAACGCCAGATCGGCGCTCGCTTCGCCGATGAAGAAATACGCGGGCGGTTGCGTCTCGTGAACGATCGCGAGCAGGGGCGCGCGCTCGACGCGCTGGAGGAACCGCATGTCGAGCCCCGCCGCGGCGCTCGCGTTCCAGAGCTCGTCCGAGAAGCAATCGAGCCCCAGCGCGCCCGCGCAGGCACTCGGCACACCGAGGCGCGCGACGGCGCGCGCGACATTCCACCCCGCGCCGCCCGGGTGCGAGACCCATTGCGAGCCGCGCGTGCGCACGAGGTCGGTGAGAATGTCGCCGGCGCTGACGAAAAGGGGAAAGTCGGCGGAAAAGTTCGTGCTCATGGGCGTGGATCCAATATCGGCGCGGCCGCGGGTTCGTCGAGTGCGTTGAGCACTTCGTAGCAAGCGCCCATCGTATGGTAATCAGTCTTTCCGGCCGGACTCTTTTCGTCGCTGTATTTGCGGTTGTCGCACGTGAGGATGCGGTACCAGGCGCCGTAGCGATGATCGACGAAATGCGTCCAGCAATAACGCCAGATTTCGTCGTACCAGTCCCAGAAGCGCTCGCTGCCCGTCCGGCGTCCGAGCAGCGCCGCCGCGGCCAGCGTCTCCGCTTGCACCCAAAAGTACTTGTCGTGGTCGCAAACGGTGCCGTCCGGGGCGAACCCGTAGCAGAGCCCGCCATGCTCGTCATCCCAGGCGTGCATGAGCGCCGCATCGAAAAGCTCGATTGCGCGCGGCAGCAGCCAGGGAAGCGGCCGGTGCCGCTCGAGGATCAGCAGCAGCTTCGCCCACTCGGTTTGATGCCCCGGCTGGAAGCCCCAGGGGCGAAAAATGTTCGAGCTGTCTTCTTCGTTGTAATGCCAGTCGACGGACCAGTCCGCATGAAAATGCTCCCAGACCAGCCCATGCGAGAGCTTAGCCTGCCGTTGCGTGATGTTCGTCGCGAGGCGCTCGGCACGATCGAGATAGACGAGATGACCGGTGGCCTCGTAGGCTGCAAGCATCGCCTCCGTCGCATGCATGTTGGCGTTCTGGCCGCGGTAGGTCGAGACACGCCAGTCGGCCGTCGCTTCGTCGGCGTAGAGCCCAGCTGCCGGGTCCCAAAAGCGGTGCTCCATGAGCTCGAATGTCTCGGCAATCTGCAGCTTCGCTTCCTCGACGCCCGCCATCGCCGCGTGGGCCTGCGCGAGGAGGACGAATGCAAGCCCGTAGCAATGCCGCGTCGCGTCGAGCGCACGCTTCTCACGGTTGCGCCATTCGATTTCCCAGTCGTAGCCGAGGTGCTCGGCGTCCCAATGCCCGTTACGCAGAAATGCGAGGCCGTGGCGCACGTATTCGAGCGATTGCGGATCGCCGAAATGGCGATAGGCCATCGCATAGTTGAAAACGAACCGGCAACTGCTGACGAGGTGGCGGTGGGTCCGATCGTAGACGGTCCCGTCGTCTTTGAAGTAATGGAAGAAACCGCCCGTCGGATCGTGCACCGTCGGCGCGTAGAACGCGAGCGTATCGGCCACATGGCCAAGCAGGAATTCGCGATCGCGGAAATTGTCGACCGGCGGTACCGTCGTGTTCGTATGGACGAGACCCGGCTCCGCTATCGTGGGCCGCGCCGGCGTCGTCGATTTCATCGATTTATTGGCGTTGGGTAGTTTCGTCATGGTGTTGTTTCCGAGGGGGTGCTCGTCATGTCGACTCCATCGGGCGCGCCGGCCCCTTCGACTGGCGACGCGTGGGCCGTGCTCGCGCGCACGACAAGCCGCACCGGTAGCCGTATCTGGAATCCGGCGGGCGAATCGTCGAGCAGCATTTCGACGCCGCGCGAGCCGAGTGCTTCCTTGTCGGCCGCGATCGTCGTAAGCGGCGGCGTGGCTTGAGCGGCAGCGGGAATATCGTCGAACCCGACGATGGAAACGTCCTCCGGCACGCGCAAGCCACGTGCAAGGCAAACGCGCATCGCGGCGAGCGCCGCGACGTCGTTGTAGGCGAATACCGCATTCGGCGGATCGCCGGCAGCACGCGCATCGAGCAGCCGTTGCATCGCCAGCGCGGCGCCGACGTCGGGAGGAAGATTGGCGTCGATCGTCGTTTCCAGCGAGGGGTCGAACAGCAACCCGGCTTCGAAAAATGCGCGCCGATAGCCGAGCGCACGCTGGGCGATGCTGTAGTGCGCGAGGGAGCCGCCGATGAAGGCAACGCGTGTGCGGTTCAGCGCGAACAGATGCCGCATCGCGAGGGCGGCGCCGGCGCCATTGTCGATGTTGACGGAGCGCAGATTCGGCGCCCACAGGTCGATCAGCACGAGCGGGCGGCCGGTGGCGACGATCGCGGCGAGCGTCTCCGGTTCGACGAACCCGGCCACCGCGATCGCGTCGGGCGCGTGCAGGCGCAATTGCTCGACAATGTCCTCCGTCGGCCCGGCCGTCAGCAGCGAAGGAACGATGCCGTGAGCCCGACACGCGTTTTCGACGCCATGGAGCACATGCGAGAAAAACGGGCTGGCGGCAAAGTTGTTGTGCTGGCGATGCAAGAGGAACGTGAGACGGCGGATGCGCGGGCGCAGCTGCGCCGCGTCGTAGCCGAGACGCCGTGCCGTCTCGACGACACGCACACGCGTCGCCTCCGATAGGCCCGGCTGGTTCTTCAGCGCGCGCGACACGGTGCCGATCGACACGTTGGCCGCGCGGGCAATGTCGCGAATGGTCGTCGCCATCGTGCGTCTCTTTCAGTCCGTCGCTGCGAATCGCGCCGATTGTATAGTAAAAACCGACGCGGGCGGCCCATCGCGCGTCGGGAGATTCCCTGTGCGCATTGACTGGCTTGATGATGCCAAATTCCTAATGTTTAGTAAAAAGAACTAAACATGTCAAACCAAATTGGCCGCGCGCCGGCTCGCTCCCAATTCGTGTCGGGAGCGGTCGATGGAGGCGATTCAGGGAGGCCGGAGAAGGATGATGCAGCGGGCGCCGCACGAGCGAGCGCGCGACCCTGTCATGCGGGCTCAGCCGAGCGTCACGACGGCTCGCGGCTCGGACGTTGCGCTTTCGTGCGGATGGAGCAGCGAGGCGCCCTCATCGATGTCGATCAGAAAGAAACCGCTCGCTTCCTGCTTCGCGCGGTGTTTCGCGAGCGCCGCGACCGAGGCGATTTCTTCGCTGCCATAGCGAGCGCGGCCCTCGGGCGCCGGTTTGACGCGCACGCAGCCGATCGCCATCGTCACGAAGCCGAAGAACGACGGGTTCCCCCGCCGGTCCTCGCCATGGATGCCACCCGCTTCACGGTCGGCGTCCGCGTAAAAGCGAAGCGCACCGGAGTTGAACGCCGCAATCGCCGAGGCGGCGCGGGCTTCCCAGTCCTCGCTCTGGAACAGAATCAGGAAGTCGTCGCCACCCACGTGCCCGAGAAAATCGCGTGTCGGATCGCACGCTTCGGCAAGCACGGCGGCGGAAAACTTGAGCACTTCGTCGCCCTGCCAATAGCCGTAGCGGTCGTTGAACGGCTTGAAATGATTCAGGTCGACATAGCACGCATGAAAGTCGACGTGATGCTCGACGAGCCGCGTGATGTGCGAGCTGATCGGGATATTGCCGGGAAGAAATGTGAGGGGGTTCGCATAGCGGGCCGCCTCGATGCGCACTTCGGTGACGGCGCGCACGAGGCTTTCGCCGGTGCCCAGGCCAAGGTACTTGCCCTGATCGGTAATGACGAAGCCGTCGGCGAGATAACGCTGATCGTCGCTCGCGAGCAGCTTCGCCATCTGCTCGACCGTCATGGATTTTTCGATGATGACGGGCGATGCGTTTGCGAACAGCATGCAGGGGCGTTTTCCGAACAACTCGCGATGATAGGGCAGCGCGTAGCGGTCCATGAAGCTGCGGCGATTGATGAGCGCGACGGGCTCTTCGTTCTCGACGACGGCGAGCGCATGCAACGTCGGCAAGCGATTGAAGAGATCGAGCACGTCGTTGTTGCTGGCGCTGCGATCGAGCGCGGGCGCCTGCACGAGCATTTTCGCGGCTGCCATGCCGCCCGACGGCGACCCCGGCATTGCGCTGCGCCTCGCGCCCGGGAAGACGGCGATGTGTCCGGCGTCGAGCGCGTCCTTCGCCGCATCGGAAATGACGCGCGGCGCTCGTGCCTGCGGTCGCCCGAAGAAGTAGCCCTGGCCAAAGGCAATCCCCATGTCGCGTACGACGATGAGGTCCGCTTCCTTCTCGATCCCTTCCGCGACGAGCCGCGCGCCGCTCGCGCCCGCGAAATGCTGCATCGCACGCACGGCCTCGAACTTCAGCGGGTCGTTCGCGATGTCGTCGATGAAGAAACGATCGATCTTGACGACATCAGGCTGAAGCCGAACCCAGAGATTCATGCTGGCGTTAGCCGTGCCATAGTCGTCGAGCGCGAACTGCGCGCCGGTTTCGCGCAATGCCGCGACGATCGGCTCGAAGCCCTTGATGTTGTCGATCGCGCATTGCTCCGTCAATTCAAGCACGATGCGCTCCATGGAGATGCCTTGGCTCCCGAGCCAGTTTGCCGCATGCTCGCGCGTGCGGCCGAGCGACGCGATCGCTTCGGCGCTGAAGTTGAGAAACAGCTTGCCTTCGCAGCCGAGGTGGGCGAACGCGGCCACGCAGGTGGCCGCCGCCGCATGCTCGAGTTCGACCGACAGGCCTTCAATTGCCGCTCGTGCGAAAAGCGCGGCGGGCGATTCGAGCGACGTTCCGGCGGGCCCGCGTATGAGCCCTTCGTAGCCGAGAATCGTGCCGCCGCCAAAGTCGACGATCGGCTGGAAGACCGCGGAGAGCGCGCGCCCCTGAATGAGCTCGGCGATCTTCGGCTCATTCGGCGGCGAGAGATGTGATGACATGGAGGG
>CAYPWK010000093.1:0-6165 GCA_964414365.1 uncultured Burkholderia sp. | reverse complement strand
CAAACGCGGCGCGATGACGACGCGATTGCGGCCGCTGCCCTTTGCATCGAGAAGCGCTGCGTCCGCACGGCGGATCACGCGGTCGATCTGCTCTCCGCGCACGTGCTCGGCCACCCCGACACTGATCGTCAGCGCCACTTCGAAGTGCCTCATGTCTTCGATCCGCTTGCGCAACCGCTCGGCGACGCGAGCGGCGTCGAGCTGGTCGCTGCCTGGCAACAGCGCCACGAACTCTTCGCCGCCGAAGCGACCGCAGACATCCATGGGGCGCAGACTGTCCTGAATTCCGCGCGCGATGAGCCGCAGCGCGCGGTCGCCGGCGTCGTGGCCGAACCTGTCGTTGACCGACTTGAAATGATCCGCGTCGATGTAAAGCGCAGAGAGCGGCTGGCCGGTGCGCTCGGCGCGATGAATGAGGCGCCGGCCGAGCTCGAACACGCGGCGTCGGCGCGGGAGCTGAGTGAGGTCATCGATGTC
Organism: uncultured Burkholderia sp.; assembly: GCA_964414365.1. GTDB lineage: Bacteria > Pseudomonadota > Gammaproteobacteria > Burkholderiales > Burkholderiaceae > Trinickia. The sequence goes on along the minus strand of CAYPWK010000093.1, from coordinate 5,688 downwards.
CGCGAAGGCGCGCAGCTGCACCTCGAGGCGAAAGTTTTTCTTCTGCGAACGCAGAGCGAAGAGATTCGTCACGAGGCTCGTCAAAATGGCGACGAAGAGCGAGAGCACGACGCCGAACCGCTCGGCGGACGGCGTTTCGCTCAATGCCATCAGCGCCGCTGGTCCAGCCGTGGCAAGCGTCGCCGCCACCGGAAAATCCCAGCCGCGCAGGAGAACCGGGCTGAACGCGAGCGGAATGAGGACGAAGGCGGGCAGAACGGTCGCGGCGTCTTCGCCGCAGAGCACGGCATGCATGACAATGCCCGCTTCCAGCGCCGTGATGAACGCGAGCGCGGCAAGGCTCGCGCGCGGCCCGCCGCGCGGCGCCCACGCCACGGCGAGCGCAACTCCCATTAGTATCGCGGGCAGTGCGCCGACGATAACTGCCATCGCGCCGAGGCCGTGCCTTAGCCAGGTATCGCCGGCGACAAGCACGAGGTAGCTGATGAGCATCGTAAGCAACTGCGCGCGAAGCAACGACGACAGCCTTTCAACTGCGTAGTCCTCGAAGGAATGATTGTCCTGCGGCGCCTCGATAGCCTTGGCGCGCCGCCCCCGCCAGCGCCGTATACGACGGGGCCAAACAACCCCGTCGTAACGATCTTCGTCAGCTCGTTCCTCGCTGCTCACTTTTTCTCTCTTTGGATACGCAACTTAGTATTCTCGGAACTGACAGCTGGTTCCGTCGCGCCATTCTAATGCGCTAATTCGGGCATGCGCGACGTTTTACGATATTTAGTAATCGGGTGGACTGCTTGTATGGCCGGCGCCTTTGCCGCGTTTTTCGTGCGCCTTCCTTTCTGCCAGTCAGACACATGTTTATGTCGCACGTCTGTTTAAAGTGCGCTTCTCGCCCGCGATTCAATTGGCAAACGTTTGCGCTCGAATCGGTAAAAATCGCGCCGGCTATAATCATTAATACACCACGACTATTGAGGTCATCCAAGTGCCATCGCTACGCTTCATATTTATGGTGCAAGCGGTGGCGGTTAACGGGCGTCGACGTTCATCGTGCTGGCGCGCGCGGCGCGGGCGCCCCAGCGCTGCGCAAGCGCGGCGCACACCATCAGCTGCATCTGATGAAAGAGCATCAGTGGCAGCACGGTAAGTCCGAGAGCCTGCGCCGAGAAAATGACCTTGGCCATCGGAATGCCGGACGCAAGGCTCTTTTTCGAGCCGCAAAAGACGATCGTGATGCGGTCGGCGCGATCGAAGCGAAGCCGCTTGCCGACCCATCCGGTAATGAGAAGCGCTGCGCCCAGCAGTGCGCCGTCCGCGAGCACGAGTCCCGCCAGCGTACTCAATTGCAAGTTGCGCCATAGGCCTTCGTTCACCGCCTCGCTGAACGCCATATAGACGACGAGAAGAATCGAGCCTTGATCGACGAAGCGCAGTGCGCGGCGGCGGCGATCGAGCCACGGCGCGACGACGGGCCGCAGAACTTGTCCCGCGACAAACGGCACGAGCAATTGCACGACGATGTTGCCGATCGTCTGCCACGGCGAGCGAGAGCCTGCCGCGTGGGTGTTGATGACGATGCCCACCAGTGTCGGCGTGACGAATATGCCGATAAGACTCGATGCGGATGCCGCGCAGACCGCCGCCGGCACGTTGCCTTTGGCGATCGAGGTAAAGGCGATCGATGATTGAACCGTCGAGGGTAGCGTGCAGAGAAAGAGTACACCCGCGTAAAGCGGGGGCGAGACGAGCGGCGCGAAGAGCGGCTTGAACGCGAGCCCAAGAAGCGGAAAGAGAATGAATGTGCTTGCCAGGACGAGCGCATGAAGGCGCCAATGCAGGGCGCCCGCGAGCACCGCTTCACGCGACAGCTTGGCGCCGTGCAGGAAGAAGAGCAGGCCGACGGCCGCATTCGTCAGCGCGTTGACGACCACGGCCGCTTGTCCCCGGCACGGCAGCGCGCTCGCAACGACGACGGTGCCGACGAGCGAAAGGGTAAAACGATCGGGAATCAAAAACGGCAGACGGGGCATGTCGGCGTAGTCTAGGTTTCGGGATGAGCGAAAAAGGGCGAAGAAAAAAGATATGACAAAGTAACCCGAAACAGACGCCCGATGCTCTCGTGGGCCGAGCCAGAATACCCCGATTAGCGGGTCTTGCCAGTGCGCCTGGCGGAAAAAACAGAGCCCGGTAACACCGCGTTACAAGGGTGTTGAGCGCATAACACTTTTTGCCTCGACACCTTCGGACCACGCCCATAAATTACACGTGGGGCGCGCCCCGACAGCCTTTTCTCCTATCAAGTCTCGGTAAAGATGATGCCGCCTCGATAAGAAAAAAGGCGCGGCGGTGGGCGAGTGGATCGGATCATGGCGGACGTAGTTTTTCAAACCATCGGGCGTTGGGCAGCGGCTGCAATTTGCGCGGCTGCGATCTCACTCGCGCAAGCCGCGCCTCACGCGGCGTCCGTCAGCTTTCGTCAGCCCGAAGGCTTCGGCTTCGGCGGATTCTTCACGCGGCCGGCGCTCGGCCGGCAGGCCGGCGGCAACGACCTGCATATGGCGCGCAGCACCTATCCGGATGACGCTCCTTCCCCCTCCACCCGGGCCGGCTCGCCCCCGCGTCGCGCTCCGCGCATGTTTCCCCCCGTGGTGTCAGGCGGCATACAGTACCGGCCCGTCAGCGAGAGCGCGCGGAATGTATCGCGGCCCCCGGGCGCTTCGGCATACATGAGAGCCGGTTCAATTCGCGACGCGGTCACGCGCTATAACGAAGAGCGCGAGTCCGGGCACGCCGTGCCGCGGCCCCCGAGCGCCGGTGCGCGCACACCCGACCCCTCGCTCTACCGCAACTAGGCCCTCGCCCAGGCGACGCGGCACCGTCATTTCCACCATCAAGGTCGCACCCAGTAGCCAAGCCGGCCGCTGATGCAAACACGCCACACTTTTTTGCGTGAGGCGTCCGGATTCTGCCCCTGGCGCGCCTGCGCTCGCAAAAGAAATTTTGTCTGGCGATTATGGTGCGCGAACATTGCGACTTGCGCGGCTCGCGCCGGCAAAGCCGTTGCTGCGGGCGGTCCCCGAAGCGGAGCCCCCCGATCGCGGCGGCGGTGCGGCATGCCCCAATTCAAAGCAGCTCTCGCGAGATTACCGGGAACGCTATACCGGCAATAAAGAAACCTATTTTTGTCCGGAAAAATGGTCCGCAACGATGGTTCGGCCCGAGCATCGCCGTTGATCCACATGCACAAAAACGGGTTTGCGCGAACGGTGCCAACGCATTGTTTTTTCGACAAGGAACTGGAGATCAAATGAAAAGTACCGTCAGCTATGCGCTGAAGCTGAGTTTTCGAATGGCCGTCGCGGCCGGGCTCGTTGCCGCCGGTTCGGCGGCACACGCGCAATCGAGCGTGCAACTGTACGGGCAAGTCGACACTTGGGTCGGCATGCAGCAGTTTCCAGGCGATCAACGTTCGTGGGTCGTCGGCGGCGGCGGGATGTCCACGTCGTACTGGGGCTTGAAAGGCGCCGAAGATCTGGGTGGGGGCTATAAGGCAGTCTTCACGCTCGAGGACTTTTTCCTGCCGCAAAACGGCCACTATGGCCGCTTCACCGGCGATTCGTTCTTCTCGCGCAACGCCTATGTCGGCATCGAGTCGCCCTACGGTACGTTTACCGCCGGCCGGCTCACGACCCAGCTATTCGTTTCGACCATCCTCTTTAATCCGTTCATCGATTCATACACGTTCTCGCCGATGGTCTATCACGTGTTCCTCGGCAACACGGCGATACCCACCGGGGCGACTTATGCGACGGATACCGGCGTGGTCGGCGATTCCGGCTGGAACAACGCCGTGCAGTATTCGACGCCCGATTTCAATGGTCTCTCGGGCAGCGTCATGTACGGACTCGGCAATCAGGCCGGCAATAACGGCGCCAAGAAGTGGAGCGCGCAGTTTCTGTACTTTCACGGACCGTTCGCGGCGACGGGGGTGTTTCAATACGTGAACTTCAACAATGCCCCGGGCGATCTCGTTTCGCCGCCCGCGTTCGGCAGCGTCGTTCCGTTCAAGAGCCAAAGCGTCGGGCAACTCGGCGCCAGTTACGACCTGAAGTTCGTCAAGTTCTATGGGCAGTACATGTATACGAAGAACGATAAGATCGGCGGCGGCAGCTGGCACGTGAACACGGGGCAAGGCGGTGTGACGGTGCCTGTCGGCCCCGGAACTGTCATGGCTTCGTACGCGTACTCGCGCGACGGCGGCGGTCTCGATCAGACGCGCCGCACGTGGGCCGTCGGTTACGACTATCCGCTCTCGAAGCGCACCGATGTCTACGCGGCCTATATGAACGACCATCTCAACGGCCTTTCGACGGGACAGACCGTCGGCACAGGCATCCGCGCCAAGTTCTGAGGCCGCAGGGCCCGATCGCGCTCGTCGAGTGAGCGCGATCGGGCGCGTAAGCGAACCCCTGCTTATGCATTTCGACAGCGCTCGAGTCTCTTTTTCACCGTTGCCTATACTCGCAGAAGTCACCATACCGCCATAATAGTTGGATGACCCGACTCGAGATGGGGGAGACATGACCGACTTGTCGGCGCCGCAATCCCTTGGCGAAGTCAAACCGAGCGCTCCGGCGCGGCTGCGTTTCGTGACGGCGGCCGCGCTTTTCGACGGCCATGACGCCGCGATCAACATCATGCGACGCATCCTCCAGGCGAGCGGCGTCGAAGTCATCCACCTGGGCCACAACCGCTCGGTCGACGAAGTTGCGGACGCGGCGCTCGACGAGGATGCCGACGGCGTTGCCGTGTCGAGCTACCAGGGAGGGCATGTCGAATATTTCAAGTATCTCGTCGACCGTCTGCGCGAACGCGGGGGCGACCGCATCAAGGTATTCGGCGGAGGCGGTGGCGTGATCGTCCCTGATGAGATCGACGAACTGCAGCGCTATGGCGTCGAGCGCATCTATTCGCCGCACGATGGCCAGCGGCTCGGTCTGCAGGGCATGATCGCCGACATGATTGCGCGCTGCGCGAAGACGCCGCGGGTGGCATACGCCGCAGGCATGCCGGGCGGAATCGCCGGCGAGGAGGTGCTCGGGAGGCTCGAAGCCGTGGGCGCGCATGGCTGGCGCAGCCTCGCGCAACTGATCACGGCACTCGAGAACGGCAAAATCGATGCGGCCACGCCTGCTGCGCTCACGAAACTCGCGACGGAGCGGCGCGTGCCCGTGCTCGGCATCACCGGCACGGGGGGCGCAGGCAAATCATCGCTCACCGACGAACTCGTGCGACGCTTTCGCCTCGACTATGATGACGAGCTGGCCGTCGCAGTGCTCGCCGTCGATCCTTCGCGCCGCAAGACAGGCGGCGCGCTGCTCGGTGACCGCATCCGCATGAATGCGATCGGCGACTGGGGGCACGGTCCGCGCGTGTTCATGCGCTCGCTTGCGACGCGCGAGGCGGCGAACGAGTTGCCCGACGTCCTGCCCGACGCCGTGGCGGCCTGCAAGGCGGCGGGCTTTCATCTGGTCATCGTTGAAACTTCGGGCATCGGCCAGGGCGACGCGGCCATCGCTCGGCATGCCGATCGCTCGCTCTATGTGATGACGCCTGAGTTCGGCGCCGCCTCGCAGCTCGAGAAGATCGACATGCTCGATTTCGCCGATTTCGTCGCCATCAACAAGT
>CAYPWK010000092.1:10513-15555 GCA_964414365.1 uncultured Burkholderia sp. | reverse complement strand
GACGTGACGATCCAGGCGCAGATTATGGACTTGCTTATGCAGCTGCAAAGGGACCGCGGCATGGCGCTCGTGCTGATCTCGCACGATCTCGCCGTCGTCTCGCAGATCGCGCAGCGCGTAGCCGTCATGTACGCGGGCGAGGTGATCGAGACGAATCGCGTCCCGGACATCTTTGCAAGCCCTCATCATCCTTACACCGAGGCGCTGCTCGCCGCGATTCCCGAGCATAATTTGGGGGCGAAGCGTCTCGCCGCATTGCCGGGGATGGTGCCGGGCCGCGACGATCGGCCCAAGGGCTGTCTGTTCGCGCCGCGCTGCAAGTATGTCGTCGACGATTGCTGGAAGGGACGACCGGCCTTGGCGTTGCTCGATTCGCAAAACGAAGCGATGCGCGCACGCTGCATCAAGCCGCTCAATCTCGATTCTTTACACTCGGGCACGATGCGACAAGGGACGACCAGCCAAACGCACGGAGGCGCACGATGAACGCATTACCCGAAGCACCGCGCACGCCTTCGCGCGAGGGCGAGGTGCTGGTCGCCGAGCGCCTGACGAAGCACTACCCGGTGCGTCGCGGCGTGTTCGGCCATGGCACGGTCAAGGCGTTGAACGGCGTTTCGTTCGCGCTTGCGCGCGGCAGGACGCTAGCCGTTGTGGGGGAGTCGGGTTGCGGCAAATCGACGCTCGCAAGACAGCTGACGATGATCGAATCGCCGACGTCCGGCAGGCTCGCGATCGAGGGCGAGCCGGTGACGAGCAGCGATCGGGCGAAGATTGCCGCGCTGCGGCGCCGCGTGCAGATGGTGTTCCAGAATCCGTTCGCCTCGCTGAACCCGCGTAAGACGGTGGAGCAGACGCTCGGCGAGCCGCTTGCGATCAACACGCCGCTCACCGCCGCCGAGCGCGCCGAGCGGATCGCGCAGATGATGCGTACGGTAGGCCTGCGGCCGGAGCACACGAAGCGCTATCCGCACATGTTTTCGGGCGGCCAGCGCCAGCGCATCGCCATCGCACGCGCGATGATCCTCGATCCGCGTATCGTCGTCGCCGACGAACCGGTCTCGGCGCTCGACGTTTCGATCCAGGCGCAGATCCTCAATCTCTTCATGGATCTGCAGGATCAGTTCAAGACGAGCTACGTATTCATTTCGCATAATCTGGCTGTCGTCGAGCATGTCGCGAACGACGTGATGGTGATGTATTTCGGCGGTGTCGCGGAGCTCGGCGATAAAAAAACCATTTTCGCGAATCCGCGCCATCCCTACACGCGCTCGCTCATGTCGGCAACGCCGGCTATTTTCGAGTCCGACCGGCGCATCCGGATCAAGCTCGAAGGCGAGTTGCCGTCGCCGCTCAACCCGCCGTCGGGTTGCACGTTCCATCAGCGCTGTCCTTATGCGATCAAGCGTTGCCGGGTCGAGGAGCCGCTGCTGCGGCAAGTCGACGGACGCCTCGTGTCGTGCCATCGCGCCGAGGAGGTGGGGGACGCGGATGCCTGAAGCAAGGGCGGCGCATGACACGCGCCGTTCGCCGCATGGCCGCAAGACCGTTGGCGCACGCCCAGCGCGTGCGCTCGCGATTTCGCTCGTGCTGTTTTTTGTCGTGGCGGCTCCGGCGGCGCGTGCCGACCGGTACACGCCGATCCCCGGTTTCCACGGACCGCCCAGCTCGCCGACGAGCGTGAGCGGCCCCGTCCGAGCCGAGCCGGCGCATATGCCGTTCTATGTCGCGACGAAGGGCGCGGTCACGATCTATCTGCTCGGAACGCTGCATGTCGGCGATCCCGCCGACTATCCCGTCGGCCAGCCGTTCAGACGCCCGATCCTTGCCGCGCTCGCCGCGTCGCCGACGCTTGCGCTCGAGCTTTCCCCCGACGACCTGATCCAGTCGCAGGACGATGTGACGAAGTATGGCGTCTGCTCGTATGCGTGTTTGCCGCGGTTGTTGCCGGCATCGCTATGGAACAAGTTGGCCGCGCGGCTGCGCGGCAATCCGGCGGCGCTCGAGGGGATCAAGAAGACGCGGCCGTGGCTCGCGGCGTTGCTCGTCGAGACGTACGGCTCGCTCTCGGCGGGATTGCAGACCGAATATGGCACCGAAGCGCAGTTGCAGAACGTTTATTTGCGCACGCGCGGCAAGATCGTCGGTCTCGAGACGCTTGCCGAGCAGATGCGCTCGTTCACGAACCTGACGCATGCCGAGCAGCGTGAAATGCTGGCGCAGGACCTCGCCGAGACGCCCGAGGAGACGGTGGCCGATGTGAAGGAGCTGCATCGGCTTTGGCGCATTGGTGATGCCGATGCAATTGCCGCCTGGGCGACGGCGAAGACAGAGCGCTACGCAAACTCGAAGTCGATCGCTCGCGCACTCGACAATCGGATCGTCTACGACCGCAACCGTCGCTTCACAACGCGCATCCTTGCGATCGCCGCGCCGAATAAGCCTCTCTTCGTCGCGATCGGTTCGCTGCACTTGGGCGGCCCGAAGGGCGTGCTGGCGCTGCTCGGACAGCGGGGGTATGTCGTCGAGGCGGATTAATGGGCCGCTCAGGGGCCGCTCAGCCCCGCAGCCCCGAAGCCGGATGTACGCCGATGCCGTTCGCGTCGAGCGTCGCCCGCAGCCGCCGCGCGAATTCAATCGCATGCGGACCGTCGCCGTGCAGGCAGAGCGTCCGCACATTGAGCGGTATCCAGCGGCCATCCACCGCGCGCACGCGCTTTTCCCGCACCATCGAGAGCACATGGTCGAGCATTTCCTGTTCGTCGTCGATCAATGCGCCCGGCTCGCTGCGTGGCACGAGCGAGCCGTCATGGCGATAGCCGCGATCGGCGAAGCCTTCTTCGATGGCGACGAGCCCCGCGTCGCGGGCCATATCGATGAAACGGCTGTTGGCGAGGCCGAAGACGGCAAGCGATGGGTCGAAGTCGTGCACGGCCGAGACGACTGCCTCCGCGATTCCGGGCTCGCGCGCCGCCTGGTTATAGAGCGCGCCGTGCGGTTTCACGTGCGCGAGACGCCCCCCCTCGGCCTGTGCGATCGCGGAGAGCGCGCCGAGCTGGTACAGGATGCCCGCATAGATGTCGTCGGCCGGCAAATCCATTTCCTTGCGGCCGAAGTTGTCGGGATCGTGAAAGCTCGGGTGCGCGCCGATCGCAACGCCCTTCGCAATTGCCAGGCGCACGCAGTCGCGCATTGCGTTCGCGCCGCCGGCGTGCCAGCCGCAGGCAATGTTCGCCGAACTGACGAGATCGAGCAGCGCTTCGTCGGAACCGCTTCCTTCCCCGAGATCGGCATTCAAATCGATTTCCATGACTTCCTCTATCAGCTGCGCTCAAGCAGCGCGCGTGGATCGCCGCAGCCGCTCTTCATGCATGGCCATCGCGACGTCGATTTGCCTCAAATAGGCATTCTGCTCGCCGAGCGCCAAGAGCGCCCCCTCGGTTGTGACAGGTACGAAACGAAGCGTGCCGTTCAATCTGACCTGCGCGAGCCGCCAAAGATCGGCGCGGATGACGGCGCCGATGCGCGGATAGCCGCCCGTCGTTTGCGCGTCGCTCATCAGCACGATCGGCTGACCGTTCGGCGGCACCTGGATCGTCCCCGGCAGCACCGCATGCGATAGCAGCTCGCTCGGCGATTCGCGCACGAGCGCTTGGCCCGAAAGCCTATACCCCATGCGGTTGCTTTGCGGTGTCACGCGCCATTCCTCGGACCAAATCGCATCGTGCGCCGAAGGTGCAAAGCTATCGTATTCGGGGCCGCGCAGCACGCGAAGGGGCACCGCGCGCTCCGCGCCGGCCAGGTGCCTGCCGCGCCGGGCGGGCTCCTGCGCAATGTGCGAGAACCGGCACCATTCAGGCGCCTTGACACCAAACGGCGGCGCGTCGACGGCAATCGCCGCACCGGCTGCGGCCGCGGACGTCCCGATGGCCAGCCGGTCGCCCTCGCGCAGCGAGCGGCCGCCCACCCCGCCGAAACGTGCCCCGAGATCGGTGCTGCGCGAGCCGAGCATCGGCAGCACGTCGATGCCGCCGCGCACGCAGACGTACCCGCGCATGCCGCGTTTGGCTGCAGGCAACACGAGCACCTGCCCTCGCCGCACGGGCACGCTCCACCATGCGGGAACGGACTCGCCGTCGAGCGTCGCGCCGAAATCGGCGCCCGTCACGGCAACGCGCGTGGCCTGCGCAAACCGCAGGGCCGTCGGGCCCACCGTCACCTCGACCGCCGCCGCGGACGGGGCATTGCCGACGAGCCGGTTGCCGACTTCGAGCGCCAGCGTGTCGAGCGCGCCCGCCACCGCGATGCCGAGATGGCGGTAGCCGTGCCGGCCGAGGTCCTGCACCGACGCGACGGCGCCGGCGCGCAGCACTTCGATCATCGCGAGACCCCCGCTACCGTGAACCGCACGCGGTCACCCGGCTGCAGCAGCGTGGGCGGCGTGCGAGCCGGATCGAAAAGCTTGACGTCGGTGCGCCCGATCAACTGCCAGCCGCCCGGCGACGCAGCCGGATAGATGCCCGTTTGCGCGCCCCCGATGCCGACGGCCCCCGCCGGTACCTCGATGCGCGGCGCCGCCCGGCGTGGCGTGTGAAGAGACGCGTCGAGCCCTCCCAGATAAGCGAATCCCGGCTGGAAGCCGAGAAAAAATACGACGTATTCGCCCTGCGCGTGCCGCTTGACGACTTCTTCCGCGTCAAGCCCAGCGTGCGCAGCCACATCGGCGAGATCCGGGCCGAACTCTCCTCCGTAATGCACGGGAATTTCGATTTCGCGCGGTCTCGCTTGCACCTGCGCCGGGCTTTCCCACGCCGCGGTCAGCTTCGATGCGAGCACCGATGCATCGGCGGCAAGCGGATCGAATACGATCGTCAGATTATTCATGCCCGGCACGACTTCGACAACGTGCGGCCACTGCCGCGCCGCCTCGGCGACTGCCCAAATGCGTTCCTGGCACGCAAGCGTCGCCGGCGGCGGCGACTCGCAGACAAGCGCTGCCTCGCCGAAAGGGAAGATGCGGAGCGAAGTCACGATCGAAGCCT
>CAYPWK010000092.1:2093-10413 GCA_964414365.1 uncultured Burkholderia sp. | reverse complement strand
AACATCTCGTCTCCGAGACGAGCGTCGAGCTATCCGAGTTCGAGTACGGGCTCATCATGGCCAGTAACGCGTTCAACCGCTGGATGGTGCGTTGCATGGCCGCCGCGGGCGGCAAGGACATGACGGCCGTCGAAGTCTCGCTGCTGCATCACGTGAGCCATCGGGACCGCAAGAAGAAACTCGCCGACATCTGCTTCGTGCTCAATATCGAGGACACGCATATCGCCACCTATGCGCTGAAGAAGCTCGTGGCGAGAGGCTATGTAAAAAGCGAGAAGGTCGGCAAGGAAGTGCTCTTTTCGGCGACGGCCGCCGGCCGCGCGCTTTGCGGCAAGTATCGCGAAGTGCGCGAGCGCTGCCTCATCGATACGCTCAAGGAAACCGGGCTCGTCAACGAGCAAATCGGCGAGGCCGCGCAACTCTTGCGCAATGCGTCGGGGCTCTACGACACGGCTGCGCGCGCGGCGGCATCGCTTTAAGGCGGCACGCCATGCGCTGAGTCGACACGAGCGCGGCGCGCGATTCGCAGCGGAGTATCGCCTCGTTGGCTTATCCTTGGGCAAACCCTTACTCCACTTGCTTGCGCCCGTCTTTCAATTCCATGTCGACATTCAACTGGCACAACCCCTATCCCACTGTCCGCACGCCCGTCTTCGCCCGCAACGTCGTCGCCACCTCGCATCCGCTTGCCGCGCAGGCCGGCCTGCGCGCCATCTGGCAGGGCGGCAACGCGGTCGATGCAACCATTGCGGCGGCGGCCGTCATGACTGTCGTCGAGCCGGTCTCGAATGGGCTCGGCGGCGATGCATTCGCGCTCGTCTGGGATGGCGAGAAGCTGCATGGCCTCAACGCCTCGGGCGTCGCGCCTGCCGCCTGGAATGTCGAGTACTTCAGAAAGAAGTATGGCGAGGAGCGTGGCCTTGCGCGTCAGCCCAAGCGCGGCCCCGATTCGATCACGGTGCCGGGCGTCGTAGCCGGTTGGCAAGCGTTGCACGCACGGTTCGGTAGGCTCCCCTTCGCCGATCTGATGGCGAGCGCGATTGAAATCGCCGAGCGCGGTCATGCCGTCGCCGCGGTCGTCGCGCATAAATGGGCGGCGGCCGTGCCGGAGTTGAAGGACCAGCCCGGTTATGCCGGGGCGTTCATGCCGCACGGACGCGCACCGGCGCCGAGCGAGTTCTTCCGCTTTCCCGACCACGCGCGAACGTTGAGGATCCTCGCGCAAGAGGGGCCGCGCGCCTACTACGAAGGCGAAATCGCCGAGCGCGTCGCGGCGTTTATCGCGCAGTGCGGCGGCGCCATGACGAAGGAGGACCTGCGCGCCTTCCACGCCGAATGGGTGGAGCCGATCGAGAAGGACTATCGCGGCTACACGGTGCATGAGATCCCGCCGAACGGACAAGGCATCGCGGCGCTCATTGCGCTCGGCATTCTCGAGAAGTTCGGCGTCGGCGACCTACCGCTCGATAGCGTGGCGTCACAGCATCTGCAGATCGAAGCGATGAAGCTCGCGTTCGCCGACGTATATCGCTATGTGGCCGATCCGCGCTCGATGGAAGTGACGCCGCGTCAGATGCTCGACGACGCCTATCTGACGGCGCGCGCGAAGCTCATCGATCCTGAGAAGGCAACGCACTTCGATTTTGGCATGCCGCGCGCGGGCGGCACGATCTACCTGTCGGCCGCCGACGAGAGCGGCATGATGGTGAGCTTCATACAGTCGAATTACATGGGATTCGGCTCGGGGCTCGTTGTTCCCGGCTATGGCATCTCGCTGCAGAACCGAGGCAGCGGGTTCTCGATGGATCCGCGCTCGCCCAATGCCGTGGCCGGCGGCAAGCGCCCGTTCCACACGATCATTCCGGCTTTTCTCACACAACGCGTGAACGGCAAGCGCGAAGCCGTGATGAGTTTCGGTGTGATGGGCGGCGATATGCAGCCGCAGGGTCATCTGCAGACGGTCGTGCGGATGCTCGACTATCGCCAGCAGCCGCAGGCCGCCTGCGATGCGCCGCGCTGGAAGGTCAATCGCGATTTCTCGCTCGACGTCGAAGCGACGATGGACGCCGGAACCATTGCGGGACTGCAGGCGCGCGGGCATCGGCTGAAGTCCGTCGACGATCCCTATATGGATTTCGGCTCGGGACAGTTCATCTGGCGCCTGGACCCTGAGAATGCCGAGCATGGCTACGTGGCCGCGAGCGACAGCCGGCGCGACGGTATCGCAGCAGGCTTCTGACGCTGTCGGCCTTGTTGCTTACGGGCGCGACTCGGCAATCAAATCAGCGCTCGGTCCGAATCCGCACGCGCGTCTCGGTGACGACTGCGTCGAGCGGCACATCGTGCAGCTCGCGCGGCAGCGCCGCCACGCGACAGGCTTCGAAGGCGACGCCCACCGTCACGGGCTTTGCGGTTTCGGGCCACGCGGCGAGCGTGCGGTCGTAATAGCCGCCGCCGTAGCCGAGCCGGTAGCATTCTTCATCGAAGCCGACGCAAGGCACGAGGAGCAAGTCGGGCAGCACAGCGGGCGTATTTTGCGGCTCGGGAATTCGATGCTCGCCGATGCGCATCGGAGTCTCGGGCGTCCACGCATGGAAGGCGAGCGCATGCCCCCTCGCGACAATGACGGGCAATGCCGCTTGCCGGCGAACATCGCCGGCAAGCCACTCGGCGAGCGCATCTCGGGCATCGAATTCGCCCGCCAACGGCCAATAGAAACCGACCGCGCGGGGCTCGTAGCGGCTCAGCACTTCCCGCAGGCAAGCCTTCAGCGCGACATCGACGCCTCCTTGTGCCGTCGCCGCGAGCCGGGCTTCGCGCAAGGCTTTTCGCCACTCGGCTTTCGATTTTTCAGCGGGGTTGCGTGCTATGCTTTCGCTCAATTTTTGCTCCACGAACCAAGATGTCGAAACGCCTTTTTCGAGTATATCGCGCGGCTTGCTCCGCTCTGGCCGCGGCGGCACTCGTTGCGTGCGCCACGGCGTCCGCCGGGCGTCACACCGCAGCTTCGTCGCCTCTCAACGACGATCAAATCTTCGTTCAGCTTCGCGAAGCGGCGCGCAATAACGATGCGGCGCGTGCGGCCCAGCTCGCGAGCATGATTCCGGACTATCCGGCGCCGTCGTACCTCGAATACTTTCAGCTCAAGCCGCAGCTCTTCGACAGCTCGGGCCATGCGCGGCTCGACGCCCCCGATGCGCCCGTGCTTTCGTTCCTGCAGCGCCACGACGGCGAAGCGATCGCCGATCGTCTGCGCAACGACTACCTCGTCGTGCTCGGTGGGCGTCACGACTGGAAGAACTTCGATGCGCAATACGCGCGCTTCGTTCTCGACGACGACACGCAGGTGAAATGCTATGCGCTCGAATCGCGCGCCTCGCGCGGCGAGAGCGTGGCGAATGCCGCGCGCGCATTGCTCGTCGAGCCGCGCTGGTATGGCGACGGTTGCGTCGATCTCATCACGGCGCTCGCGCTCGATGGTCAATTCACGTCCGACGATGTCTGGCAGCAAATTCGCCTCTCCTACGAGCAGGGCGCGACATCGACGGGCAGCCGCCTTTTCGACGCGCTCGGCGCGACTCGCCCCGATCCCACGCTCGTCGATCAGGCGACGAGCGCGCCGCCGCTTCTGCTGTCGCGCGGGATTGGGCTCGACGCGCCGTCGCACCAGCTCGCGTTGCTTGCGATTACGCAGATGGCGCAAAACGACGCCGCCACGGCCGCGGCCGCGTTCGCGACGGTCGCGCCGTCGCTCTCGCTCGCCGAGCGTGCGATCGGGTGGGGCACGATCGGCTATCAGGCGGCCGTGCATCAGGTACCGGGAGCGGTCGATTGGTACCGCCTGTCGACGAATGCGCCGCTCTCGTATCCGGCCTATGAGTGGCGCACGCGTAGTGCGCTTTCGGCGGGCGATTGGACGATGGTGCGCTGGTCGATCGAGCAAATGCCCGACGCGTTGCGCGCACGGCCGGCCTGGGTCTATTGGCACGCCCGCGCGCTCAAGCAGGCCGGTGAGACGGCGGCGGCAAACGAAGAGTTCGAGCGCATCGCCGCGCGCTTCGACTTCTACGGTCAACTGGCTGCCGAGGAGCTCGGCCGCAAGATCACAGTGCCGCCAAAGGCGGTCGTGACCGACGCCGAAGTCGAGGCCGCGAGCAAGACGCCCGGCTTCGATCTTGCGCGTCGTTTCTATGCGCTCAACCTTCGGCTCGAAGGCAATCGCGAATGGAATTGGCCGCTGCGCGGCATGACGGACCGGCAGTTGCTTGCCGTCGCCGAATATGCGCGCCGCATCGAGCTCTACGATCGCACCGTCAACACGGCCGACCGCACGCAAGCCGAGCACGACTTCTGGCTGCGCTACCTGTCGCCGTTCCGCGATATCGTCGAGCGCGACGCGCAGACGAACGGGCTCGACGTCGAATGGGCCTATGGCTTGATCCGTCAGGAGTCGCGCTTCATCATCGACGCCCGCTCCGGCGTCGGCGCCGGGGGCCTCATGCAACTGATGCCGGCCACTGCGCGCATGGTCGCGAAGAAGATCGGGCTCGGGCCTGTCTCGACGGAGCAGTTGAACGACATCAACACGAACATCCTGCTCGGCACGAGCTACCTGTCGATGATCTACAATCAGTTCGACGGGTCACCCGTGCTCGCCACAGCCGGCTACAACGCCGGGCCGGGCCGTCCGCGCCAATGGCGGGCGGCGTTGACGCATCCCGTCGAGGGCGCCATTTTCGCGGAGACGATTCCGTTCAACGAGACGCGTGACTACGTCAAGAACGTGATGTCCAATACCGTCTATTACGCGGCGCTGTTCGAAGGCCGTCCTCAATCGCTGAAGGCGCGGCTCGGCGTCATCCTGCCCGAGCAGTGATGCTTTGACGCACGCGCCCCGGCGTATCGCGCTCGGGGTGCCCGGCGATGCAAGGTGCATTCGGGCGCGACGGCTTGGCAGGGCTGCGGCAGGAGGGCGAAGATGCGACATGAGTCCATAGCATTGATCGGCGGTTCCGGCTTCATCGGCAGTCACCTCGCCAATGCGCTCGTCGCGGCTGGCAAGCGCGTGCGCATTGCGACGCGCCGCCGCGAGAACGCGCGGCACCTGACGCTGCTGCCGCTCGATGTCATCGAGGTCGACGTCTTCGATCCCGTCGATCTTGCGCGGTTCGTGGAAGGCGTGGACGCCGTCGTCAACCTTGTCGGCACGCTGCACGGCGGCAGGGGCAATCCGTACGGCCGCGAGTTCGCAAGGTTGCACGTCGAGCTTCCAACGAAGATCGTGGCCGCTTGCGAGGGCAAGAGCGTGCATCGGCTCATCCACCTTAGCGCACTCGGCGCGGACCCGCAGGGGCCGAGCATGTACTTGCGCTCGAAGGGCGACGGCGAGAAGCCCGTGCGCGGGGCGGCGCGCATCGCCACGACGATCTTTCGGCCGTCCGTCGTCTTTGGGCCTGAGGATCGCTTTCTCAACACATTCGCGCTGCTGCAGCGGTTCTTTCCCGTCATACCGCTCGCGAAGCCCAACGCAAGGTTTCAACCGGTGTTCGTCGGCGATGTGGCGAACGCTATTGTCAATACGCTCGATCTCGATGCCGCGACGGGCCGCACCTACGAGCTCGGCGGGCCCTCGATCTATACGCTCGAAGCACTCGTGCGTTTTTGCGGCGAGGCGACGGGGCGCCATGCGCGGATCGTACGATTGCCCGACGCATTCGCCCACATGCAGGCGATGGCGTTCGAGCTGGTGCCGGGCGAGCCGCCCATCACGCGCGACAATCTCGCGACGATGACGGTCGATTCGGTCATGCACGAGCCGCTTGCGCCCGAGCTCGGCCTCGAGCCCGCGAGCATCGAGGCAATCGCGCCGGCTTATCTCGGCAAAGCGTCGTTTGGCTCGCGCTTCAGTGCATTTCGAACAACGGCGGGGCGGTAGCGCCGTGGCGCGACCCGTTGCAACGGGGGCAGCGCGGGCCGCTCACGTCGCTCACGTTGCTTGAGTCCCTTGGACCACCGGATCCGAGACGACGATTCCGCAGTACTCCTTCAACCTGCTTCAAGGTGGACTATCGATGAAACTGATAATCGCTGACAAGAACTACTCGTCATGGTCGATGCGGCCTTGGGTGCTGATGCGGCACGCCGGCATTCCTTTCGACGAAGTGCTGATCGAGCTCGATCGGCCGGACTCGGGGGCTCGCATCCTCGAATATTCGCCGTCGGGCAAGGTGCCGTGCCTCGTGACCGACGACGGGCAGTCGATATGGGAGTCGCTCGCAATATTCGAGACGCTTGCCGAGCGTTATCCCGGCCACTCGCTGTGGCCCAGCGATGCGGCGGCGCGTGCGCATGCGCGCTCGGTGGCGAGCGAGATGCATGGCGGCTTCGGTGAGCTGCGCTCGGCGATGCCGATGAACATTCGCGCGAAAGCGCCGGGCATCGGCGGCACGCCGGCGGCGCTCGCTGACGTTGCGCGCGTCGACGCGATCTGGTCCGAGTGTCTCGCGCGCTACGGCGGCCCGTTCCTGTTCGGCGATTCGTTTGGCATTGCGGACGCGATGTACGCGCCGGTCGTCATGCGCTTCAATTCGTATGGGCCGAAGCTTTCGGACGTCGCGCGCGCTTACGCCGAGCGCGTCACCGCGTTGCCGGCCGTGAACGAGTGGATCGAGGCGGCGAAAAGCGAAACGCACCGCATCGACAAGTACGACCGCCTCATCGCATGAAGATCTACGCGGTCGGCGGAGCTATCCGCGATGAATTGCTTGGCGTGCCCGTGGTGGACCGCGACTACGTCGTTGTCGGGGCGACGCCCGAGCAGATGATCGCGCAGGGCTTTCGTCCCGTCGGCAAAGATTTTCCCGTCTTCCTGCACCCGGATACGCACGAGGAGTATGCGCTCGCACGCACGGAACGCAAGACGGCCGCGGGCTATCACGGTTTCCAGTTTTACTACGCGCCCGATGTGACGCTCGAGCAGGACCTCGAGCGCCGCGATCTGACGATCAATGCGATGGCGCGCGAGCTGCGGCCCGACGGCGAGCTGACGGGGCCCGTCATCGATCCCTTCGGTGGACAAGCCGATCTCGCGGCGAAGCGGTTTCGTCACGTGGGGGATGCGTTTGTCGAAGATCCCGTGCGGATTCTGCGTGTTGCACGCTTCGCGGCGCGCTTCGACGATTTTCATGTCGCATCGGAGACCCTCGCTCTGATGAAAACGATGGTGTCGGCCGGTGAAGTCGATGCGCTCGTGCCCGAGCGCGTCTGGCAGGAGATATCGCGCGGATTGATGGAGAAAAGACCGTCGCGCATGTTTGAGACGATGCGCGAATGCGGGGCGCTCAACCGTGTGCTGCCGGAGATCGATGCGTTGTACGGTGTGCCGCAGCGCGCCGACTACCACCCCGAGGTCGATACGGGCGTGCATGTGATGATGGTCGTCGACCATGCGGCCGCGCGCGGTTATGCGCTGCCCGTGCGTTTCGCGGCGCTCACGCATGATCTTGGCAAGGCGACGACGCCTGAAGACGTATTGCCTCGCCATATCGGCCACGAAATGCGCAGCGTCGATTTATTGAAGGGACTCTGCGAGCGCCTGCGTGTGCCTAACGAGTGCCGTGACCTGGCGGTGCTGGTCGCGCGCGAGCACGGCAACATTCATCGTGTGATGGAGATGGGTGCCGCGGCGCTCGTGCGCCTCTTCGAGCGTTCGGATGCGTTGCGCAAGCCGGCGCGATTCGCCGAGGCGCTGCAAGCTTGTGAAGCCGACGCGCGCGGGCGGCTCGGCTTCGAAAAGCGCGAGTATCCGCAGGCCGAGCGCTTACGCGTGGCGCTCGCGGCCGCCCGCGCGGTGGATGCGGGAGCGGTCGCGCAACAGTTTGCCGACAAGCCCTCGAAAATCAAGGAGGCCGTGCATCGGGCACGCGTCGAGGCCGTGGAAGCCGCGCTTGATCAAGCTTAGCGCAGCGAGCCGAACCCGCGATCAGAGTGTATGCGAGCGATCCCCGCGCGCGAAGGCGTCGAGTGTGCGGCCAATACCGCGCGAGAATGCGATGACCTTGAACAGCTCCCCCATCTCCGCTTCGGAAAGTAGCTTCTGAACGGCGTTGGCGGCCGGCAGAAACCGGGTTGGGTCGGCCGGGTCGATCTCGCCGAGCACCTCGGTGATCCCAGCATTCAGCAGGAACCGTGCTTGAGACGTGTAGCCGAGCAGATCCGCGCCCGTTTCGACACCCGCTTCGGCGATGCCCGTGAATTCGACATGCGCCGTGATGTCTTGAAGGCCCGGATAGAAAAACGGATCGCCGTGCGCGCGATGCCG
>CAYPWK010000092.1:0-1993 GCA_964414365.1 uncultured Burkholderia sp. | reverse complement strand
GCGCAGCGTCACGCCGCGCTCGTGCCAGATTCCGCTCGCGCGGGCAAAGAGCTTGACTGGCATCGCGTCGAGCACCTCGTTGCCGAGCACGACGCCCTCGAACTGTTCGGGTAGTGTGTCGAGCCAACGCACGCGCGAAGCCAGGTGGCCGGCGGACTTGGCGATCGTTTCGCGCTGGCGCTCGCGCAGTTCGCCCGAAAGCTCGACGATCGAATAAGTGTCGAACTCCGCGCCAAGCGCATCCAGCGCATTGAGCAGACCTGACGCGAGCCGCCCGGTGCCGGCGCCAAATTCCATCAAATGCCGTACTCCGCTCGCTTCTAGGGCTTGCGCGATCGGCCGCGCGAGTGTGGCGGCAAAGAGCGGGGAGAGTTCCGGCGCCGTGATGAAGTCGCTGCCGTCATCGGTGCCGCGGCCAAATTTCCGCGCGCCGCCGCTGTAGTACCCAAGGCGCGGCGCATAAAGCGCGCGCTCCATGTAGCGATCGAAAGGGAGCCACCCGCCCGCCGCGGAGATCTCCTCGCGGATCAGGCCGGCGAGCGCCGAGGAGGCCGCGAGCGCGTCGGCGTCGGGAACAGGTAAACTATCGGGTTCATGAGCATTTCGAATCATGTGGGTTATTGTAAATGAGCGCCTTCCCCGAGTCCGCCTCCGCCACTGACGCTGACGCTAGCACCGCGCAGACCGCGCCGGCACGCCGCGTCGTACTTGTGACGGGCGGCGCCCGGAGAATCGGGCGCGCGCTCGCGCTCGGGTTCGCCACGGCAGGGTGGGACGTGGCCGTTCATTACGGGACCGCGCGTACCGAGGCCGAGAAGGCCGTTGCCGAGATTAGGGCGCTGGGCCGCCGCGCCTGCGCGCTCCAAGCCGATTTGGCCGTCGAAGCGGCTGTCGAGGAGCTGGTGCCGGCTTGCACGGCGGCGCTCGGGCGGCCGGAGTGCGTGGTGAACAACGCTTCCATTTTCGAGGAAGATACCGCGCATGACGTCGGCTACGAGATGCTGCTACGGCTGACGGCGGTCAACGTGGGGGCGCCGCTCGTGCTCGCGCGCAAGCTCTATGACGCGACGCCCGAGGCGGCTCGCGACGACGAGGCGTTGCGCTCGGTTGTCATCAACGTGCTCGACCAGAAGCTCTATAACCTGAACCCGGATTATCTGTCGTACACGTTGACGAAGGCGGCGCTGCAGACCGCGACCGTCGCGCTCGCGCAGGCGCTGGCACCGAAAGTGCGCGTCGTCGCGGTGGCGCCCGGGCTGACGCTGCAGTCCGGCGACCAGACGCCCGAGAGCTTCGCCGCCGCGCACCGCGTGACGCCGCTCGGCCGTGCCACACGGCTCGACGATCTCGTTGCGGCGGCCCGCTATCTCGCCGATGCGCGCGGCGTAACGGGCGCGACGCTGCTCGTGGACGGCGGCCAACACTTGGTGCCGCTTCCGCGTGACGTGATGTTCCTGGCGCAGTAGGTCGCCAGGTCGGACGCGAATCAATTTCGCGTCGCTCGCGCGAAGGCGCGAGCATTTTTGAATGGAACGAACATGGTTGCCGCTCTTCTGCACCCCCGGCTCGCCGATTGCCGCAGGCTTTTTCTGCGCAACTACGAGATCTACGTCAACATCGGCGTGCATGACTACGAGAAGCGCGGCGAGCAGCGCGTCGTCATCAACGTCGAGCTTTTTGTGCCGTTGAAGGACACGACGCCTGTCGAAGACAAGCTGCACGAAGTCGTCGACTACGATTTCATGCGGGCGACGATCGCGCGTCGCGTCGGCAAGGGCCATATCCATTTGCAAGAGACGCTTTGCGACGACGTCGCCCGGGCGATGCTCGAGCATCCGCAAGTGCGGGCCGTTTGCATATCGACGGAAAAGCCCGACGTTTATCCGGATTGCGACGCCGTCGGCGTCGAGATCTTTCGTTTCAAAGAGGATTGACGTCCTATCCGCCTAAAGGCCGGAGATTCCCACTACTGGCGATGCACGTCCGCATCGGA
>CAYPWK010000091.1:5332-15568 GCA_964414365.1 uncultured Burkholderia sp. | reverse complement strand
CTACGTCGGGATTGGGCGCTTTGTTGAAGCCGATATGCGAATCGCTGATTTGCACGAAGCTGAACGTCGCGTCGGCGCTTGCGTCGGCACCGTCGGCGAGCGTACGGGCCTGCAACACGCCGCCTTGCATGAGCCATAGCGTCCCCGCGCCCGCCCACGCCATGCATTTGAGAAAGTCGCGCCGGCCGCTTTCGATGCGGCCTTCGTTGTCGTTTTGATCCATGTCCATCTCTCCCGGTGGTCGAATGTCGCGATAGGTGGCCGGCCTTAGGGGGCCGATCGCTAGGCGCTTCGGACGCTCACTGAAACCGATGCGTCCTTGCCACGTATTACCGGGTAGAGGGCCGAAATAATCCCGAGGCCGATATTAATCGACCCATCCGCGCTGGCGCGCGTCATCGAGAAACCGATAGACATCCGTGGCGATGTCCGACTTGAGAAAGAGGGTTTCGAGCTCGGCGATGATGTCGTCGAGCTCGCGGGTGCCGTCGCACCGGACGAGGATTTGGCCTGCACTCGCGTTGAGCTTCACCGTGCCCGCCGGATGGACCAACAGACAGCCCCCGAGAGAGGCGGCTTCCCACCGTATGTGAAACGCCGCCCGCAGACGCGGGCGCAGTGGGGCGCCGTTAGCAGCTTGTTCGAAGCTCATGCACGGTCTGATAGCTTGTTCTTTGCCGATATTGTTAGGGCCGCGCGCTGTCGCTCGATGCGGGCGCGCGGCGCCTTGAAAGCGCTGTTAGCGTGTGGCGATGTACATCGTCACTTCGAAACCGAAGCGCAAGTCGGTGTAGGCGGGCGTCGTCCACTGCATGATTGTCTCCTCGATAAGTTCCACAAGATTGCGCCGGCGAGAGCCGCTCGGCCTGAGGCACTACGCAAGGGCTGTGCCGAACTTCAGGGGAAGGAATAAAGAAAATTGCGCGGCAAAGCTTTTCTGCTCCTTACCGATTCCATGATGGATGCACGATGCTGCGGACGCGAGCAGCTGAGTGCGGCGATCAATCGCAGCCGAAACTGTTCACTGTTCCGTTTCGGTACAGCACCTGTCGCGCCTTGCAACAGCGGCGGACAGCGTGTGACTGCGAACCGCCGCGGCAAGCGAGCTTCAGTCGTCGCCCTCGACGCTCGTCGAGCCGGACGCGTTCGTCATCTTGCGATAGATCGTCGTACGAGAAACCCCGAGTGCGCGGGCGGCCGCGGAGACGTTGCCGCCGTGGCGCGCGATAGCGGCCGCGATTGCGGACAGGGCGAGATCTTGCAGCCGCGTGCCTTCATGGCTCGTCAGCGGCTCGCCGGCGACGGTAGCGGTAGCGGTCTTAGCGCCCGGCATCGGATGGCTGGTCGGAGAGTCGTTGATAACGCCCCTTTCGAGATCCTCGAAGAAATCATCGGGGAGGTGCTCCCGTCGAATCTCGCCGTCGTCGTCGACCATCGCGGCGGCCGTGCGCAACAGATTGCCGAGCTGCCTGAAATTGCCGGGCCATGCGCATCGCTCGAACAGCGCCATCACCTCCGGCGCGACGACGAGCCGCCGCCCCTCGGTCATGCCGGCCGTCTCTTGCTCGAGCATTTTCTCGATGACGACGGCGAGGTCTGTGCGCTCGCGCAGCGGCGGCAGCTTCACGACTAGCCCGTTGAGCCGATAGTAGAGGTCTTCCCGAAAGCGGTTCTGCGCGATCATCTCGCGCAGGCTGCGGTGCGTCGCGCAGACGACGGCGATATCGACGGGAATCGACTTCGCTGATCCGAGCGGATTGACCACGCGCTCCTGCAGCACACGCAAGAGCCGCACTTGGAGCGGGTAGGGCATGTCGCCGATCTCATCGAGAAAGAGCGTTCCTCCGTTTGCCTGCAGCACCTTGCCGAGCGCTCCTTTGCGCCGCGCGCCCGTAAAGGCGCCTTCCTCATAGCCGAAGAGCTCCGATTCGATGAGCGTCTCGGGAATCGACGCGCAATTGACTGCGACGAACGGCCCGTCGCGGCGTGGCGAATCGTTATGGATCGCCTGCGCCAGGAGCTCCTTGCCCGTGCCCGTCTCGCCCGTGATGAGCACAGGGATGTCTTTGCCGATGACCTTGCGCACCTTGGCGATGACGGTTGCAACTTGAGGATCGCCCGTGTCGAGATGGTCGAGCCGCACCGCCATGCTCGTCGCCGCGCTGGCCTGCGCCGCTCGCGGCTCCGCGCCGCGCGGCGAACGATCGGCCTCCTGCGGCCAGCCGCTGTCGATCAATGTGGCCCGCCGGCAGTCAACGTGTGCGCAAACGACGGCACCGTTGTGCAGATTGAGCGAGACGATCGAATCGCGACTTGTACGTGCCTTGTCGACGAGCTCGCCGCTCGTCACGCCGAAAAGCGACGCCAGCGTGTGCGCGCGCAGCGCCGGGAGCGGCAGCCCAAGCTGAAACTGCGCGCTGCGATTAGCCGACAGGAAGCGCCCGTCGAACGTGAACGCCGCGATGCCCTCCATCAGCGTGCCGAGAAACTCGGCGCGGCTATGAAAGGCAATTTGCAGCGTGTCGCGGAATTTGCTCGCGAAGAGATGATTCTCGATCATCTGCACGGACATCTTGGCGAGCGCCATCGTGTGCTGGTGATAGCTGCGGTAGTCGCCCGTCACGTCGAGCACGCCGGTCAGATCGCCGTACGGATCGAGGATTGGCACGCTCGAGCAGGTGAGAAATCGGTTGGCCGCGAGATAGTGCTGATCGCCGTGCACGACGGTCGGGCTGCGCTCGGCGAGCGCGGTGCCGATCGCGTTGGTGCCCTGACGATCTTCCGACCAGTTCGCGCCGGGCCGCAGCGCGACCTTTTCGGCGCGTTTCAAAAAGTCGTCGTCGCCAATCGAATGAAGAATGAGCCCTTGCGCGTCCGTCAGCACGATCATGCTTTGTGTGTTGACGATCTGCTCGCGCAACGTTTCCATCACCGGCAGTGCGTGCGCCGTCAGCACGCGGTTCTGTTCGCGCTTGACGGCGAGATCGGCCGCCGGCAATACGTCATAGTCGGGCCTTGTCGACGATTTGAGGCCGAAGTTCTCCGAGCGCTCGTGGGCCTTCTGAATCCAGGGCGTTAGCCAGCAGCCGTCCTGGGCTGCGAGCGGATTCCCGGCTTGACCCGGATCGTTGCGCATTGTCTCCTCCTTTCGGGCGCCGACGCATAGCCGACGCGCTTATCGACGCCGCTCGCTGCAAGTTCCGCGCCAACCCTATTTCCTCGAACCCAGCATCGCCCTGCTAAGAGCATACGCGCGCAGTGCGACGGCATCGACCGCATCGTTTACGATGGGGCCGATCCCCCGGACGGCGATATCAGGATTATCCGCAGTTTGCGGGCAGGCCCCTTCGCCAATTTGATTTCGATCAACCGAAGACCTCGATGATGCGTGCTTCTTCTCATTCGAACGACGAAACCTCGGCTTCAACGATCGTCGAGCGTCATCTGAGCCGCGATCGTCACCGCATCGCGTTCACGGTGGCCGGGGCGGCCGACGGCGTGACGGTGGTAGTCCTTCACGGCGGGCCGGGTAGCGGGAGTCAGGGGAGTGCGTTACGGCTCTTCGATCTTTCGCGCTTCCGGGTCGTTCAGATCGATCAGCGCGGAGCGGGCGCTTCGCGGCCTCACGGCAGCGTGCGCCACAATCGGACGGACCGGCTCATCGACGACATCGAGGCAGTTCGCCGAGCACTGGGCATCGAGCGATGGGGCGTGCTCGGCGGATCGTGGGGCGCCTCGCTTTCGCTCGCGTACGCGGGCATGCATCCGGCGCGTGTAGCCGGTGTCGTCGTACGCGGCACATTCCTCACCTCGCGCGCGGAAGTGCGACATCTCTTCGTGAGCTCGCGCAAGCGTGCGCCGCGCGAGTGGGCGCGGCTTGCAAAAGCCGCGGGGTGCGGGCGCGCTTCGGCACTGATACGCCGCTGCGCGCAAGCGCTGCAAACGCGAAGCGCGCCATCGCGGCAACGCGCTATCGCAATGGCCTGGCAGAGGTACGAAGCGGCCGTGCTCGCACGCGCCCATTCCCGCCGCTCGCCAAGTCCGAATCGTCGCGCGGCAAGCTCGCCTCTCGCCGAGCGTCGGCTCGTCGGCAAATACCGAATTCAGGCGCATTACCTGATGCACGATTGCTGGCTCGGCGAGCATCGCCTGCTTTCGCTTGCCCGCCAAGCCGCACGGGCCGGCGTGCCGATCGCCGCGATACACGGCTCGCGCGATCCCGTTTGCCCGATCGGCAATCTGCGCCGCCTGGCGGTCGCTGTGCCGAATCTGCGAACGACGCGCGCGCACGCGGGCCATCTCGGCAGCGAGCCCGCGCTCGCTCGCGGTGTCGCGCAGGCGATCGAGGCGATGTTCGGGTCATCGTCGGCCTCGCCTTCCCCTTTGCCTTCGCCGCATCCGGCCGCATAAGCCTGCCTCTCGTCTAGCGCCTTGCCAGGCTCGCATAAGCGTCCCTCTCGTCTAGCGCCTTGCCAGGCTCGCATAAGCGTCCCCCTCGTCCACGGCCTCGCCAGGCCGCATAAGCCTGCCTCTCGTCCGCCGCATCGCCAAGCCGCATAAGCCTGCCTCTCGTCAACCACCTCACCCCACGTCAGCTGCTATAGCGCCCTCTCTCGCGCTCCCTCGTATCCAAGCGGTAGTGCCACTGCATCACTGTTTCGTCGAGGAACAAGTCCGTGCCACCTGTACCACTTTGAGACAGCGCCGCTTCGCAACGACACGGTCGTTCGAGGCAAGCGCAAGTGTGCGCGTCTGCCGCAAAGCCAATAGACATCGGGTGTTGCCGGGCAATGGCATATGACTTGCGTTGAGGCGTCGCACCGCGATCGAACACGCGCAGAGCGGCCCGCGGAGTGACAGCGCATCGCCGATGACATCGTCCAACGAAGGCATCCGATGCCGCGACAGAAATCGATAAACCCACCAGGAGACAGACATGAGTAGAGGTCCGGCCTCAGCCATAACGGCGATGGCACTCGCAAGCGCCATCGCCGGCGTTCTCGGTCTCGGCGTGCAGCGCGCAGGCGCAGCCGATGAATATCCGTCGGTCACATACGAGCGTCTCGCTCACGCTCAAAACGATCCGGGCTGGCTCACGTATTACCGAGCCTACGACGGTCGCTCCCATTCGCAAGCCAAGCAGATCGATACGTCGAACGTCGCGGGCCTCAAGCAAGTGTGGGCCTACAAGTTCCCGGCCGAGCTCCAGCAGGGCTTCGAGGCGACGCCGATCGTCAACGGCCGCTACCTGTTCGTGACGGGGCCGAAGGACAACGTCTATGCGTTCGATGCAATCACGGGCAAGCCACTCTGGCATTACGACCCGAAGCTCGGGCCCGAGGCCTTCAAGAATGCCTGCTGCGATGTCGTCAACCGCGGCGTCGCGCTCTACGGCAAAAACGTTTATGTCGCGATGCTAAGCGGCGAGGTGGTCGCACTCGACGCGCAGACCGGAGACGTCAAATGGAAGAAACAGCTTTTCGAGCCGGGCATCGGCTACGCGTTTTCGCTCGCGCCGCTCGCGCTGGACGGCGCCATCGTGGTGGGCAACTCGGGAGGGGAGTACGGCGCGCGCGGCTTCATCGCTGCTTTGAACGCCGATGACGGCTCGTTGCTCTGGAAGCGCCACACGATCCCCGCGCCCGAGGAGAAGGGCGGCGACAGCTGGCCGAAGGGAATGTACGAGCACGGCGGCGGCGCGGCCTGGATGACGGGCACCTACGATCCCGAATCGAAAACGCTCTACTGGGGCGTTGGCAATCCGGGTCCATGGCTCGCCTCGGCGCGCCCAGGCGACAACCTCTATTCCGATTCCATGCTCGCGCTCGACGCGAAGAGCGGCAACCTCAAGTGGCACTTCCAGTACACGCGTAACGACACCTGGGACTATGACGGCGTCAATCCCGGCATGCTCGCGAAGATCAACTACGAGGGCAAGGACTACGACGCGTTGCTGCACTTCGACCGCAACGGCTTTTTTCATGCGATGGACCGCGGCACGGGCAAGCTCATCTACGCGAAGCCGTTCGTGAAGACGACTTCCGTCACGGGCTACAAGGCCGATGGCTCGCCGATCGAGGACCAGACGAAGTACCCGAAGGTCGGCACGACGATCGACACTTGCCCGAGCTTCCTCGGCGGCACGAACTGGTGGTCCAAGTCCTACGATCCCGACACGCATCTCGCGTTCGTGCCCGCGCTGCACGGCTGCATGCAGCTCTCGGGCAAATCCGTCGACTACATGGAAGGGCTGCCGTATCTCGGCGAAGGATTCACGATCCATCCGGAACCCGGCAGCAAGGGCTATGGCGAGCTCGTGGCGATCGACGCCAACACGGGCAAGAAGGTCTGGAGCCACTGGAGCAAGATGCCGTGGAACGGCGGCATCGTGACCACGGCGGGCGGCTTGCTGTTCTCGGGCTCGCTCGATGGCCACCTCTACGCGTTCGACGAGAAGACCGGCAAGGTGCTTTGGAAGAGCCCACAACTCGCGAGCGGCATCATCGCGCAGCCGTCCGTATTTGAAGCCGACGGCAAGGAATACGTCGCGGTCCTCGCCGGCTACGGCGGCGCCAATCCGATCTGGGGCGGCCCGATGGCGAAGGTCGCCGATCGCGTTCCGCGCGGCGGCGCTCTCTATGTATTCGCGCTCGACAAGCGCTGACCGTTTTCTCAGCTGGAACGCACCATCATGAAGACTCGATTGAACTCTTTTGCCCTCGCGGGTGTGCTGCTCGCCGGCCCGCTCGCGTTGATGTCCGGGATGGCGTCCGCGGAACCCGAGCCCGCGAGCGTGCCCTCCTTCGACAACAAGCAGGTCGCGCACGGCAAGACCCTCTATTCCAGCGCTTGCGCCAAGTGCCACGGCGCAAACCTCCAGGGCATGGCCGGGCCGGCCTTGAGCGGGCCGGCCTTCGCGCCGACGGGACATTCGCATCTGACGATCGGCGGCATCTACAAGTACATGTCGACGAACATGCCGGCAGATCGCCCAGGCCAGATGAAGGACCAGGAGTACGCGGACATCATGGCGTTCCTGCTCTATTCGAACGGATACCGCGCCAAAGCGACGAAGCTCACGGCCGACACCGCGCGCACGTCGTCGACGCCGCTCGTCGCCGGACCTGGGCAATGAGTGCCGAGCCGGCGGGCCATTGTCGTTCCGCAAGTGAACGCTGCAAGCGCGCAAGCGCCAACAATCTGTGACTCAAGGAGACACGCGATGGACATGTTCGACCTGAAAAAGCTTGGCCTCGATATCGACTACCCGTATGCGACGAAATATGAGAACTACATCGATGGCAAGTGGGTGCCGCCCGCTGACGGTGAGTACTTCGAGAATATTTCGCCGATCAACGGCAAGCCGTTCTGCCGCATTCCGCGCTCACGAGCGGCCGACATCGATCTCGCGCTCGACGCCGCGCACAAGGCCAGGCGTAAGTGGGGCAAGACGTCGGCGACCGAGCGCGCGAACCTCCTGCTCGCGGTGGCCGATCGCATGGAGAAGAACCTGAAGCTACTCGCGGTGGCGGAAACGATCGACAACGGTAAGCCGCTGCGCGAGACGATCGCTGCGGACTTGCCGCTCGCCGTCGACCATTTCCGCTATTTCGCGGGCTGTATCCGCGCGCAAGAAGGCGGGATTTCCGAGCTCGACGACAACACCGTCGCCTACCATTTCCACGAGCCGATCGGCGTGGTTGGCCAGATCATTCCGTGGAACTTCCCGCTGCTGATGGCGGCCTGGAAGCTTGCGCCAGCACTCGCGGCCGGCTGCTGCATCGTGATGAAGCCGGCCGAGCAGACGCCGGCTTCCGTACTCGTGCTGATGGAGATCATCGGCGATCTGTTCCCGCCGGGCGTGATCAACATCGTCAACGGCTTCGGCCGCGAAGCAGGTGAGGCGCTCGCGACGAGCAAACGTGTTGCGAAGATCGCTTTCACCGGCTCGACTCCGGTCGGTAAGCACATTCTGCGCTCCGCGGCCGAGAACCTCATTCCGACGACGGTCGAGCTCGGCGGCAAGAGTCCGAATATCTTCTTCGCCGACGTGCTCGACCGCGACGATGCATTTCTCGACAAGGCGCTCGAAGGGCTCGCGATGTTTGCGCTGAACCAAGGCGAGGTTTGCACCTGTCCTTCGCGCGTGATGATTCAGGAGTCGATCTACGAGCGCTTCATCGAGAAGGCGATTGCCCGCGTGCAGGCGATCAAGGCGGGCCACCCGCTCGATCCCGGCACGATGATCGGCGCGCAAGCGTCGCAACAGCAGCTCGACAAGATCCTCTCTTACATCGATATCGGCCGAGGGGAGGGCGCGACGTGTCTGACGGGCGGAGAGCGTGGGAGTCCGGCCGAAGGCCTTGCAAGCGGCTACTACGTCATGCCGACGATGCTGCTGGGAAACAACAAGATGCGCGTCTTTCAGGAGGAGATCTTCGGCCCCGTTGCTTCGGTGATGACGTTCAAGGACGAAGCCGAGGCGATCGAGCTTGCGAACGACACGTACTATGGCCTCGGCGCGGGCGTGTGGACGCGTGATGGGACGCGTGCCTATCGGATGGGGCGCGAGATCGAAGCGGGTCGAGTATGGACGAACTGCTATCACCTCTATCCCGCGCATGCGGCCTTCGGCGGATACAAGCAGTCGGGCATCGGGCGCGAAACGCACAAGATGGCGCTCTCGAATTACCAGCAAACGAAGTGTCTGCTCGTCAGCTACGACGCGAAGCCGCTCGGGTTCTTCTGATACGAAACGAAGTACGGCGGCAAGTGGAGAAGGTGGCGGCCGTCAAGCAGATGGCCGCCGATCCATGGCTGCCGATTGCTGTGCGCCGCCGAAAAAAAACGCCGGGAAGTCTCGGAAACCCCGGCGTGAAATGCATGTACCGAGCGGAGCGGTTCGCGCTCCGCGGACCCACATGCGCCCCCAGAGAGGGGTGCCTCAGGGAGCCCCCGAAAGGTGCTCCCGTCGGGGCGTTGGTGTTGTTTAGAACTTGCTGATGATGCCGGCGCCGACGGCGAACTGATTGCGCGTCGTCGACGGGCCAACGCCGTCGCCGATGTTGGCGTAGGCATTGACGACTCCACCCGATCCGTTGACCGTGGTGCCGGATGCGTGCTGGTACGCTTCGAGCAGGTAGAAGCCCGTGCGCTTCGACACCGAGTAGAACTGCGACAGGTTGAACTGGTTATAAGTCGCACCGCTCGCGCCGTTGGCCTTCGCCGCACGCGTGTAGCTGTAGCCAGCAGCGAGGTCGAGAGCCGGCGTCGCCTTCCAGTGCAGTACCGTACCAGCCGTATTGAAGACGGCTTCGGACGCAAAACCCGACGTCGCACCCGGCACGTACTGAACGTTCGTGTACGAGAACGTCAGGTCGAGCGCCGGCGTGAACTGCCAGCCGCCGGTAACGCCCAGGCGCTGTTGCGCGCGAGCGAAGCGGTAGCCGTAGTTGATTTGCGACACAGCCGGTTCGGCGGTGATGTCGGTGCTCGTAAGCGTACCGCGCGCGCTGCCGTTCGAGACGACCGAGTTCCAGCCGCTCGTGCTCGATGCCGTGTTGTTGATGCGCTGGACGCCGACGCCGAGGCCGAACGGTCCGTTCTTGTACTGCGCCGCCACGCTCCATGCGGAGTTGGTCGCTTCGCTGCCGGCCACGCCGCCGAGCGCGTACATGCCGCTCACGGTCAGACCGTAGAACGTCGGAGACGTATAGATGAAGGAGTTGTTGGTGCGGTAGCTCGTGTCGAGCGAGTCGACATCACCCGGATGCGCGCCGAATGCGCCGGTCAGCCACGTGGTGGGGCTCCACGGCGACAGCAGCGTGTAGTACGGCGAGTACTGACGGCCGGCCGTGAACGTACCGTAGTTCGCGTTCGTCAGGCCGACGTATGCCTGGCGGCTGAAGCCCAGGTTCGGAGTTTGCAGCGTGCCGTCGTTGATGCCGAAGCCTTCTTCCAGTTGGAAGATGGCCTTCGTACCGCCGCCGAGGTCTTCCGAGCCCTTGAGGCCGAAGCGGTTGCCCGCCCAAATGCCGCTCAGCATTTTGACGACGTGCGCGCCGCCGCTCGTCTTGCCGGCCGACGACGTATTGTTGATATAGCCGATGCCCGCATCGACGATACCGTACAGCGTCACGCTGCTCTGCGCGTTAGCTGCGCCGGTGGCGAGCCCGGTGACGGCCATCGCGACCATCGTGGTAAGTACACGCTTCTTCATCAGATCTCCAAGCTTTC
>CAYPWK010000091.1:2246-5232 GCA_964414365.1 uncultured Burkholderia sp. | reverse complement strand
TGACGGAGCCTTTCCCGGCTGTTCGAAAGATGCATGCGCATCGCCGCGCGGGCGCTTTCGGCATCGTGCCGCGCGATGGCATCGAGGATCGCCTCGTGCTCGCGGTTCACGATCGAAAGATAGACTTCGGGATCTTCGTGCGCGATGCTCGCCGAGTCCACTCGCTCGCGCGGGATCAACGCCGTACCGAGCTGCGTGAGGATGTCGACGAAATAGCGATTGCCCGTGGCCCGCGCAATAGAGATATGAAATTGCAGATCGGGCTCGACACTCTCGGGGCCGCCTTTGCGCGACGCGGTCAGTGCATCGAACGCCGCGCGAATGCGGGCGATGTCGTCGGGCTGCGCGCGTTGCGCGGCGAGCCCTGCGCATTCGGTTTCGAGGCTGATGCGCAATTCGAGAATCGCCAGAACATCACGCAGCGTCGTACCGGGCGCGACCTCGAGCCCCAACCCCTTGCTCGTCGTTTCGAGCACGAAGCTGCCGATGCCGTGGCGCGTTTCGATCACCTTCGCCGCCTGCAGCCGCGAGATCGCCTCGCGAATGACAGTACGGCTCACGTTCATCGTTTCCATCAGCTGCGATTCGGTCGGCAGCTTGTCGCCGGGCTTCAGCGCGCTCGATTCGATCTGCTCGGTGAGTCGACTGACGACGAACTCGGCCAGATTGCGGGCGCGGCGTGGGGCGGCGGCGGTTGAAGACGGCGCTGACATCGGTGGACCTCTTCTGGACAGCTTATAGGAACTCGCCGTCCATTATAGCGAGCGGGGCGATCGTCGTCTGACAACTGGACGCTGGCGCCCCCAGGATTATTCTTATTCGAAAGTCACCGACTCGACCCAATTCAGGTTCTTCCCAGCTGTGACGCGGCCAATAGAGGATCGCGCCCCCGTTTCGGGTCGATGCGATAGACCGAAAGGTGATCTGACAACTGGCCCGTGCTGCCTTGGATCTATGCGAGCCCGATGGAATCGGGCACTGGCCGCTACCTCGACGATTTCCCGGGGCGGGATTCGTCTTCGCCATCCCGAGCCGCCGGCACGATGAAATGAAAAATGGCGCCGCGGGGCTCGCCGGCTGTCACCCATAACCGGCCGTCGTGCGCCTCGATGATCGAACGGCAGATCGAGAGCCCCATCCCGAGCCCGCCCGGCTTCGTCGAGTAAAACGGCGCGAATATGCGATCCATGAGCACGGGCGGCAGGCCCGGCCCTGAATCCTGCACCGAGACCAGCACACCGTTCGGCTCGGCGCGAGCGGTCGCGATTCGCAACTCGCGCGGTTGTTGCGGCTCGGCGGGCGATTGCGACCCTGGCGCCGCCCCTGCCATCGCCTGCAGCGCGTTGACGATCAAATTGAGCAGCACCTGCTGAAGCTGCACGCGGTCGGCTTGCACGAGCGGCAGCCCCTCCGCGAGGGTCGTCTCCAACAACGCGCCCGAGCTCGAGATCTCACCTCGCGTCAACGCGAGTACTTCCCGCACTGCCTCGTTCATGTCCACCGCGTCTTTGCTCATCGGCGTTTTCTTGACCAGATCGCGAATCCGGCCGATGACATCGGCGGCCCGGCTGCCTTGTTTGACGATACGGTAGAGCGCCTGCCGGACCTCTTCGATGTCGGGCGGCTCGTGGGCCATCCAGTTCAGTGCGGCATGCGCATCGGTGACGATCGCCGCGATCGGCTGATTGACCTCGTGGGCGATTGCCGCGCTGAGCTCCCCGAGCGCGGTCACGCGTGTGACATGGGCGAGCTCGGCGCGCGCAGTATTGAGCTCCTGAGCGGCCTGGCGCGAGGCGGTGATGTCCATCACGGCGCCGATGAATTCGAGCCCGCCGGTGGCGTCTCGTGTCGCATGAGCAACGCCCCGAACTTCCTTCACGCGACCATCAGGCATGAGCAATCGATGCTCGACTTCCCAATCCTTGCCTTCGCGCGCGACGCGCCGGAGAAACCGCCGCAGAAACTCCCGATCGTCGGGGTGAGTGCGCATCATCGCAAGCTCGACGCTCGGCTTAAGCGACGGATCGCATTCGAAGATCCTGAAGGTTTCGGCTGACCAGGCCAGTTCGCCTCTCGTCACCCGCCAGCCGAAGCTGCCAGTGTGGCTTAGACGCTGTGCTTCCGCCAGATACATCTCGCTTTCGCGAAGCGCATCTTCGGTCCGTCTGCGCTCGGTGATGTCTTCACAAGCGACGAGCACGAGGAAGCCGTTCTCCCGCTTCACGGCCTTGGCGTTCTCACGCACCCAGATCACCGTGCCGTCTTTCCTGACTTTGCGGGCTTCCCAGTTATGCGCCTGCCCCGGATTCTGGAGGACGACCGCCATCTTCCGCAGCACGAACGGGCGGTCTTCCTCGAAGAAAACGCCGATGACTGGCGTGCCGACAAGTTCGTCGACTTCATAGCCCAACTGCGCGGCGCCGAACGCGTTGACGGAGAGGACGGCGCCATTCTCGTCGACCATGAAGTACATGACAGGGTTATGCTCGAAGACCTCCCGCCAATGGGCTTCGCTGTCGCGCAACGCATCTTCCGCGCGCTTGCGATCCTCCACTTTTTACACCTCCCCTGAGGCTCGGGGGCCAGGCTACCGCCGGCGTGACACGCCGCCGCAGGTGCCGCCCTCCACAGCCGATACACGGTGGCATCGTACCGCATACGTCAGTATGATGTGCGTTCCGCCGCTCCGGGATTACGCTTAGACTTCAAGAACTTCGATGGATGCGGGGGGCAATTGCCGACCCTCAACCGAATTTGCATATGCTCTCCGCCCGAACTATCTCGATTGTCGACGACGACGAGGCCTCGCGACATGCGATCGCGAGCCTCGTACGTTCGCTCGGCTGGTCGGTCAACGTCTATGAATCCGCCGAGCACTACTTGCGGATGGTGACGCAAATGACCGACGCACCGCCGGCATGCCTGATCTCCGACATCAAGATGCCGGGCATGTCAGGAATCGAGATGCACGAACGCTTGTCGTCCT
>CAYPWK010000091.1:0-2146 GCA_964414365.1 uncultured Burkholderia sp. | reverse complement strand
CCCCAATGCTTCGGCCTTCCGGACGAGATCGGGCACCGAGCGCGCCGCCATCTTTTTCATCACCTGCCCGCGATGGATCTTGACCGTGATCTCGCTCAGGTTCATCTGCGCGGCGATCTGCTTGTTCATGAGCCCGGCGATCACGAACTCCATGACTTCGCGTTCACGTGGGGTCAATGACTCGTAAGCGCTGCGCAGCGCTGCAACCGAGCGCTCCGCGGCGATTCGTTCGCTGTCGCGTGCGAGCGCTTCGGTGACGGCGTCGAGCATGTCCTGATCGCGAAACGGCTTAGGAAAGAAATTGAGGGCGCCAGCGCGCATTGCCTTCACGGACATTTCGATGTCGCCGTAGCCCGTCATGAAGAGAACGGGGATGTGCAATCCGGCGCGGGCCATTTCCTGTTGGAACGCCAGCCCGCTTTCGCCTCGCAGCCGCACGTCGAGAATGAGGCAACTCGGCACGTTCGCTTTCTGGAACGAAAGGAACTCGCGTACGGATCCGAACGCTTGGACGGAAAGTCCCACCGAGCGCAGCAGATTGCTGAGGGCGAGACGCATCGATTCCTCATCGTCTACGACGTAGACGACGGGTGCTTCACTACCTGTCATGGCTGTGGAAGGGCGCTGAGCGGAAACCATGCCGGCTCCTCGTTAACCCGCGTGGTGCGCGATGCGCGCCGGCGGGCGGGACGAACCATTATAGGCCCGCTGTGGCACAGCCGACGGGGCGATGCCGCACGCAGCAGGCGACGAGCGTCGACGACGCCGAGCGAGAGCGTGGCCCCGGCAGTCATACTTGTGTATGACCCGCTCAAACGAGTGTGGGTGCGCGGCGTCTTCTTGCATGTTTGTCGCGCGGCCTGCGCGGGCGTATTTTTGATGTACAGCGCCATGGCGCTTCGATGCCGATCGCAACCGGATCTTCCGATTCATCCGTGCGCGGCCGGCGTGATTCCCTCAACGTTTTTCCGGTGATCGCTATGTCAGTCAGGCCTGAACGATCTCATGCGCGGCATCGGCTGATCGGACGGCCGTCGTTGCGTGCATCGCTCCCTTGGAGGCGGCCGTCACGGCAGCATGCCATGCGTCTTGCCTCATGGCCCGGCCACTGCATGCTGCGCACAGGGCGCGACGCAGCGCGAGTATTCAAGCTCTCGAGCGAGCAGAGCGGCTGACGCACGTCGGTACGTCTTCGAATTCATCTCGGCGCGGCCGCGTGGTCGCGCTTATCCGTTTTTCTCCCTGAATTGCTGACGCGCCATCGCTTAGGGTCGGCAGGCGATTCGTGACGCCCTTCTTCCTTTTGAAGGAATCGAAGCGACTGCTCGGCTATCGTGCTTTTGAAAAAAAAAAGCCACGCTCAACTGGAGGAAGCGCGGCCGAAAGGGGGAATTACAGAGGAACAGCAGGGGATAGGGGAGAGTCCGTGATCAGGCGCCGTCAGGCGCTCTCCATCACGCTGATCCGTCGATCACAGCAACGTGATCGCTCTCAGATCCACGGTTCGACGATAAACATTCTTACCGAGCCACGGCACATACGTGTATTCGTCGTAGGCATTGCTGCTGATAAAAATCCAATTGCTCAGCCGGAACATCTCGTCTCTCTCCATTAAGTCTGTCGTCGAGGTCGCAATTGGCTGCGACATGGATACAAGCGTAATGGCTGAACGGAACCAAAACTATCCTACGTGCGGATGGAGAGGGGCTTCGTAAGCATGAGGGGGGCATACTAGGGTATGAGGGGCGATGCCGTCACCGTTGACGCTTGCCCCAGGTTTTCACTGCTCGATCACGCGCTCGACGCGCCGGTCCGGCGCAAGCCAGATAGCTGCCGTAAGCGCGTAGAGCGCAACTGACGCTGCAGGCAGAAAGAAGGCGGACGCAATCCCGAGCAGGTAGAGGACGGCCGAAATCGCGCCTTTGATATCGCGGCCTACGGCACGCGCGAGCGCCGACCCAGGGCCGTGAGCCCGCAATAGTGTTCGAGTCAGGATGAAGTAAGCGACGGCCGACATCACGAGGATGCCCCCGTAAAGCGCCGTCGGCCATGGCGAGAGATGGCTGTTGCCGATCCAATGTGTGACCGCGGGCAGCAGCGAAAGCCAGAACAGCAAATGAAGGTTGGCCGACATCACAGCGCCGTT